>DASSEB010000344.1:0-17021 GCA_035696765.1 Pyrinomonadaceae bacterium
CCGCAACTGCAACATCAACTCCCGCAACCGCGCCGGCGCCCGTCAAGGCAGCCACGCCCGAACCGCGCAACACAGTCAAGCGCGTGTTGATGCCGCTGGAAAAGAAACCTGTCGATGCGCAGCAGAATGCGACGAAACCGAGCACTACTGTTCCAACTCCCAGCACTGCTGCATCGGGCGCGCAACGACCACGTCGTATTCAACCGTAACAACTGAAAACATTTAATCTGCGAATCGTTTGCGCCGGAGTTGTCCTCCGGCGCAAATTTTTTTTAATCTTTTCGTTGCCACGCACTTAGCGCCTTGACACTTTTAATAAAGTTGCAGGAAGATTGCGGGCGCTCTTCTGACCCAAGTATGTTTGGCACCCAGTGTGCTTCCCCTTAAATGCGAAGATCGGCAACCGGTTTTCGTACATTGCGCATCGTAACGCTCCCGTGGAGACTTAATGGGCTGAGTCCTTCGGCGCGACTGTTAAAAACGATTTTGGAGGTCCGGAACGACTAATGAAAAAGCTAATATCACTTTTAAGTATTGGTACCACAGTCGCGATACTCGCTCTGCCAGTGGCAGCGCGGAATCTAATCGCGCAAGGTCAAACGCAGGGTCAAGCTGCTCCAGCGCAACCGAGTACTGGTGCTCAAGATCCATGCTCAGCTGAAGGCAAGGACGCCTTGTATGCATCCTTTCTTCAGAACCGCAAAGACAATCAGCCCAAAGCGTACGAGGACGCAAAGAAATACTTGGGTTGTCCTGCCGGTCAGGTCACCGAAGCTCAGCAAAAGATCATTGACTACTTGAGCAAGTGGTCTAAAGCCTACGAAGAAGGCTCGAAGAAGATTAATTTCATCAAGCTTCTTTACACGGATAAAAAGTATCCCGAGGCTTATGCCCTCGGTAAAGAGATTCTCACTGCCGAACCAGACAATTTAATGGTGATGGTTCATTTGGGCGCCAACGGTTACCTGGTTGTGCCGTTGAAAAACCCGGCACTGACTGCTGAATCTCTGGACTATGCCCGGAAAGCGCTTGCGGCGCTCGACTCAGGGAAGACTATCGAAGATTGGCAGCCGCTGGCCGGCCGTGATGTGGCCGTTGCTTATTTGAACTTTACCGTCGGCGCCCTGACGCTTGAAAAGGAACCGGCCTCAGCGCTCAAGAACTTGCTCAAGGCTGCGCAGTTTGAGACGCCTTTGAAGAAATCACCTTTCACGTATGCTTACATTGCCGGCGCGTATGAAACCGGGCCGTATGCCAAGATGTCCGAAGAGTACAAAGCAATGTACGGCGGCAAGGATGAAACTCCTGAAAGCAAGCTGGCGCTCGCGAACATCAATCAGATCGTCGATCGCATGATTGACGGCTACGCCCGCGCCGTTGCGCTCGCTGGAACCGATGCTGCTTACACCGCTCAGAAGACTGTTTGGAACGATAGCCTGACCCAGTGGTACAAGTACCGGAATAACAATACCGATACCGGACTGAGCCAACTGATCGCCGGCATCCTGTCGAAGCCGTTGCCGCCCGAGCCGACGCCACTCACGTCGCTGCCGGCATCGACACCGGCTTCAACTCCAGTAGGTAACACGGGATCGGCACAGTCTAACGGTACGACGACTCCGACGACCACGCCCGCCACCACTCCAGCGGGAACCGGCACGCCGACTAAGCCGGCTGCGACTCCTGCGACAGGAACTAAACCCGCTCCGGGCAAGCCGGACAAGCCGCGCAACTAACGTTAACGATCGTTCCGCGACAAACACTGTAGGGGTGGCGCTCCGTGGCCACCCTTCTTCTTTGGTATAATTCCACGCGTTTTGAAAAATCCCGAAACGATTCCTGATCTGGACCTCCTCGAAACGGTTCTAACTTACAACTTCAAAGATCGTGCTTTGCTGGAACGCGCCATCACGCACCGTTCCTGGGCGCACGAGAAAGTTGCTCCGGGAGACGAACAGCAGGCACGCAAACTTCACAACGAATCACTCGAGTTTCTGGGCGACTCCGTGCTGGGACTGGTGGTCGCACACTACCTGTGTAACTCGTATCCCGGGGGCACCGAGGGTGAGCTCTCGCGCATGAAGCATCGTCTGGTGAGCGCGCCGACTTTGGCCAAAGCCTCGCAGGACTTAAAGCTCGGCGAGTTTCTACGCTTCGGACGTGGTGAAGAGAAGAGTGGCGGGCGGCAAAAGAATGCTTTGCTGGCCGACGTGTTTGAAGCAATTACGGGCGCGATTTTTTTAGATGGTGGTCTCGAAGCCGCGACTCGTTTTGTTTGTCACGCGTTGCGAGATGAGTTGGAAGGCGCCGACCCGTTGAGCGCGGCCAATTCCGATTACAAGACGATGCTTCAGGAGCGTTTGCAGGCCGAACGGCGGGCGGCGCCGCGTTACGCGGTAATCGAAACCCTTGGCCCGCCGCATCAACGTATATTCCACGTTCAGGTTTCGTGGGACGGTGGCAGCATCCAGGGAGAGGGGCATTCAATCAAGGCCGCGGAAGCCGCCGCCGCGAGGGCCGCCATCGAAGAGATGCGGCTTATTGAATCTGAAATGGAAATGGAGTCTTCGGACGAACCGGCCTGCGAGCCTGATGAGATTGCGTAGTTTTCCAGTTTGATTCGGAGAAAAATCTTCTAATCTTGTAACTTGACCACCGCTTGTAACGTATCTAGGATGTTTTTTAATGGGCAGCAACCAAACCACTGACAACATAGAAACTCACGAACCGGACACTACGACCGAGGCGAGGCCCTTTTCGTTTGCCCGATTATTCAGCCGTAATGGTCACGAAAAGAAGCCGCTGCCACCGGTGAAGCCGCAGGGCCCGCCGAAGTCTGTCTGGCGCGACTATTTCGAGTCAGCGGTTGTGACCGTCATCATGGCGTTGTTCGGCATGACCTTCATCGTGCAGGCAGTGAAGGTGCCGACGGGGTCGATGCAGAACACAATCACGATTGGCGATCATCTGCTCGTTAACAAGTTCATCTTTGCGCCGGGTGATACGCTTCCGATTCTGCCGCAGCGACAAATCAGGCGCGGCGACATCATCGTTTTTAAGTATCCAGGCAATCCTTACCGTCCGGAGCTCGACGATAGACCAGACAACCGGCCCATTCTCACGAATTATGTGAAGCGCGTAATTGGTATCCCCGGTGATCGCATTCGGCTCGACGGAAACAGCGTCGTCGTCAATGGCCAGGTAGTCCCCGAACACAAGATCGAGGCGCGTGACCATAACAAGAAAGATCCGTTGGAGATCGTGGACAATCCACCGCGCAAGCCCGGCGAACTCTACGATGTTTATTACCGGCCGGGACCTGACGACGAAACTGCGGAGTACAGGGCGCGGGAATATACCGCTTTCGAAGGCAAGGAGGAGCTCGTCGTTCCTGAGAATAGTTACTTTGTGATGGGCGACAATCGCAACAACAGCGAAGACAGTCGCTACTGGGGATTCGTGCCGCGCGATATGGTGATTGGCCGCGCGATGTTTGTTTACTGGTCCTACGATGAGAGTGCGCCGCCGACCGGCTGGGGATTCTTGGCTGACTTCATTGTGAACACTCGTTGGAGCCGTACTGGCACGCTGGTGAAGTAGTTGACAAATGATTAAGCGCAACCGAATGGCATGGCTGATCGTGATTGTCGTCACGGTGCTTTCGGTTGATGTCTCCGCCCAGCGAAAGACAAAAAAGAAGACGCCTCCAGCTCCGCAGACTGAACTCGCCAAGCTCCGCGAAGAATTCGTCAACGCCACCAAAGACTACAAGTCGAGTCTCGGAAAACTGCTCGCAATCTACGAAGGCAACGTCACCAAAGCCGAAGAGAAGCTCGCGTTATCGAAAAAACTTCTCGCTGAAGGCTTAATCCCAAAGAACCAGGTTGAGGAGAACGAGCGTGCCGTGGCCGCCGCGAAAGAGAAGGTGTCGGAAACTCGACGTCAAATGACGAGCGCCGACGAGCAAATCGCCGGCGTGCTGGTTGAAACAGCCGCCGACGAACAGATCACGAAAGATCTTCGTCTGGCGAGACAGGGCCTGGTGCGAACGGCGTCGTTCACGCGTTTTACCGGCGGGCCAGGTTGGAATTTAAGTGAGGCGTGGAAAGTTCAGCGGTTCTTCTCGGACACGTTCAAAAAGCAACTGCCTATCGCGGTGTTTGGACAAGGAGCGATTCACGAGCGGTGGCGCCTGGACCATCGCAACGCGATGGACATACAGCTTCAACCTGACGGTGTGGAAGGCCGGGCGCTGTTGGACTTTCTGCAAAAGAACGGAATTCCTTATCTGGCGTTTCGTTCCGCAATTCCGGGTACTGCCACTGGTCCACACATACACATCGGCAGGCCATCGCACCGCTATTGAGGATGATATGATTAGAACAACGATCCTCATTTGCATATTGCTGCTGCCAATCGCCGCCAGTGCCCAGATGAACACGACCAAATCTCTCACCGAGCAACAGGCTTCACACTTTGCCGCGCTCGCCTTGAAGTGTGTGGCTCGAGAGTTTCCAAACAAGCCTGAACACGTCATCAACAACGCCAGCGAGGTGCAGAGTCCCAAGTCGCTCCATCCGGCTTTCTACGGTTGTTACGACTGGCATTCGTCCGTGCATGGCCACTGGATGCTCGTGCGCTTGCTGAAATCGTTTCCAACGATGCCCGAGTCGGCTCAGATACGCGAAGCGCTCAACGCAAATCTCACTGCGGAAAACATCCAGGCCGAAGTCGTTTACATGAAGCAGGCAAACCGGCAGTCGTTCGAACGTACTTACGGTTGGGCGTGGGCGTTGAAACTTGCGGAGGAGCTGCATTCGTGGAACGACCCCGATGGAAAGAAGTGGGCCGAGAATCTCCAGCCACTCGCCGAGATACTTGCAAAGTCGTACCGCAACTTTCTGCCGAAGCAGACTTATCCGATCCGCACTGGCGTCCATCCCAACACTGCGTTTGGATTGGCCTTCGCTCTCGACTATGCAAAGACCGCCGGCGATCGTGAGCTGGAAGCTTTGTTGAATGAACGCAGCCGCGCTTATTTTGCGAACGATACGAATTACCCGGGCGCGTGGGAGCCTGGCGGCGAGGACTTCTTCTCGGCGGCGTTGATGGAAGCCGACTTGATGCGCCGCGTCATGAAACCGCAGGAGTTTGCGACCTGGTTTCACAAGTTCCTGCCGGAAGTTTCAAAAGGTGGTCCCGCCGCGTTGTTACAGCCCGCGATCGTTACTGATCGAACGGATCCGAAGCTGGTGCATCTTGATGGTCTGAATCTCAGTCGCGCATGGTGCATGAAAAGCATCGCGGCTGCTTTGCCTGCAAACGATCCCGCCCGGCAGGTCCTGTCTGTTTCAGCAGATAAGCACGCGTCCGCCGCCCTCGCACACGTCGCGAGCGGAGACTACGCCGGTGAGCACTGGCTCGCATCATTCGCCGTGCACCTGCTTTCTATTAACAACGAAGCCTCAGGTAAATAGCCACAAAGGATTTGGTTGATTTTTCTGCCTTTTGTGCTTCTCTGCGTCTGAAGTAATTTTTAGGCGAAGCTTGTTCCTGTTCCTCGTTGTGGCGCAAGTCTCTTCAACTTCATCGTTCAATAACAGGTTTGAGAGGAGCGGCAGGCAACTGCGCGCGCTGATGCACGGTCTAATGACCGCGCATTCCATCCGCCTTGTTCCACCGGCGGCGAACCAACCTGGTCTCCCAATCTGTGATCATCTGGCACGTTAAAGCCAGACCTGGGACAGCTATGAAAACTATCACCATTTCGATCCTGATCTTTCTGATCTTCAACGCGTTCCCGCAACAACCGGACTACTCGCAACTTCGAAGCGAAGCAGAGGCGCAGTATGCGCAAGGCTCCTACGCGCGCGCCCACGAGCTCTATTCCAGGATCGATAAGACCAGACTGAACGCAGCCATGGCGCGTTGGATTGACTTTCGCCTCGCCGACACTTCGTGGCGCGCGTATGCAGCGACACAGACGTCCGACACGACACCATTCGATCAAGCCCAGAAGCAACTCGAAGAACTCGTACGTTCCGCCGACAAGGAAGCAGATCGCGATCTCGTCTGGGCCGAAGCTCACGAGTCACTCGGTGATTTCTTTTGGACGCGGCGCGGCCAGATGAACTGGGGCGCAGCGTGGCCCCATTACCAGCAGGCGCTCGATTGGTGGGCCGGTCAGCGCGATTTAGAGCTCGCCCGCGAACGCTATCTCAAGATCGTCTTCAGAGCTGCACACCCGCCACGCGCCGATGAGTATTACTTCTACACTTGTTACGGCAACTACATTCCACTCGACGTGCTGGAAAACGCTTTGAAGATCAGCGCCACGGCTAACGACACCGCGCACATCCACTTTCTGATCGCGATGACAATGCGCTACACCGGCGGCGGCGATTGGGCCGGACGCCAGCGCGTGCCCGATGAATTCGAAGACGCACTCAAAGCAGGCAAACAAACGGACTGGTACGACGATGCGCTGTTTTACTACGCCGACTGGATGAACAACTACGGCCCGCTGCGACCGCTCGATGACGGACAGTGGCAACAACAACCCGATTACGTGAAAGCACTCGAATTGTACCGCCGGCTCGTGAGAGAGTTTGCGAAGGGCGAGACCCGTTATTTCGACCAGGCGCAGGAGCAGATAAAAAATATTACCAACCCGTCGCTCGGGATCGCTGTCGGGAACATCTTTCTGCCGGGTTCCGAAATTCAGTTCGCATTGAGCACACGCAATGTCACCCGCGTCGATTTTGCGCTCTACAAAATCGATATGACGCGCGATGTGCGTTTCAACAAATCATTGGCGGAACAAGACGAAGGTGAGGGTGAGTTCAGTCCCTGGGCCCAGAACATGTCCACTGCCGGTCGCGTGCCCGTCAAGACATGGACCAAAAACATCGACGACAGCGAGGCTCATAAACCTTACAGCGAGCAAGCTCGAATCGACGGTAAGCTGCCGGTCGGAGCTTATCTGCTCGAAGCAAAGAGTGGCTCAATCGCCGTGCGTGATCTCGTTTTTGTTTCCGACGCGACGCTCGTGCTGAAGTCGTCCGCTAGCCAGGCGCTCGTCTTTTACGCGGATGCTCTAACGGGTGCGCCGATCCCGAATGCAACCATCGCGCTTTGGGAAAGTTACTACCAGGCAGACAAGTGGCGTTGGCGCCGCGTCCGCCAAATGACGGATGCGGATGGTCTCGCTCGCTTTACGCTCAAAAATATCTCGGACTCGCGCAACCTGTTCGCCGCGGGGGTGAGCAACGACAGGCAAGCGTTTGCGATGAGTACCGCATACGGCCGGTCAGAGAACGAACAATGGCGTATTTATGCGTTTACCGATCGACCCGCGTATCGTCCCAAAGAAACTCTGCAGTGGAAGTTCATCGCACGTCGTTTGAACAATGGCGCTTATGCGACGCCGGCCAACGCGGTTGTCGAGTACGAGATCACTGATCCGCGCGGAACGAAAGTCACGGAAGGCAAGGCGACGCTCAACACTTTCGGTAGCGCGTGGGGATCGCTTGAGCTGGGTGAACAGTTGGCGCTCGGCGAATACAACATCCAGTTTTGGGACCAGAATCGCGCACAAAACATCGGCAGCGCAAAACTCTTCCGGCTCGAGGAATACAAGCTGCCGGAATTCAAGGTCCAGGTGAAAACGCCCGAGGAGGGTGGTAAGAAGAAAGCCTTTCGACTCGGTGAGAAAGTTGAAGTAGAGATTCAGGCTGATTATTACTTCGGTGGTCCAGTGAGCAACGCGTCTGTCGAAGTTGTCGTTTACCAGAATCCTTTTTATCACTACTGGTATCCGCGGCGTGAGTATCCCTGGTACTACAGCGACTTCGAAAATCCCTATCGTAACTACGGCGGTCAGGGTTCGGTCGTCAAACGCGAGACCATCAAAACGGACGCCACCGGCAAAGCAAAACTCAGCTTCGACACGCCGCGCGAAAACTACAATCAGGATTTCGAGTTTCGGGTCGAAGCGCGTGTAGTCGATTCATCGCGCCGCGAGATTATTGCGAGCGATAACGTGCGTGTCACTCGCCAGCGTTACTACGTTTACCCGCGCCCGGCCCAGAACATTTACCGTCCGAAAGATAAGGTCACGGTCGACATCAAAGCTCTCGATGCGAACGAGCAGCCCGTTCAAACGGAAGGCGTGGTAAAAGTCACGCGCGACTACTGGTGGGAAGTTTGGATCGATCCGCGCGGTCGCGAAGTGCAAGGTGAAGAGCTGCGCGAGTTGCTGAAGAATTCTGGCGGCTTTCCTCCTCTCGTCCCAAAAGGTCAGCGTCCATGGCGGTTGAAGTTTCGCGGTTATCAACACGACGACATACTGACGCAGACAGTAAAAACTGACAGCGACGGTGTGGCCCAACTCAATTTCACGCCTGAACGCGAAGGCTACTATCGTGTCGCGTGGCAAAGCAGCCAGGGTGTGGACGTGAAGCGCGATCGATTTCTGCCGCCGGTCAAAGCAGAAACCTATGTGTTCGTCGCCACGAATGCGACGACCGAGTTAGGTTATCGCCACGCCGGCGTCGAGATCGTCGTCGATAAAGATACTTTCCGCGCGGGCCAGACCGCGCCGGTGATGATCTCGGTGCCAGTCAGTGATCGTTACGTTCTCTTCAGCGTGGAAGGCGAAGACTTGTTCAGCTACCGTGTGGTCCATGTGACTGGGACCGCAAAACTGATCGAGTTGCCAATCGAAGAAAAGCACGTCCCCAACATCTACCTCACCGCCGTGATGATCAGCAACGCGCAGGCGTTCATGGACACGAAGCAAGTCGTGGTACCGCCGGTGGAGCGGTTCCTGTCCGTTGCCGTAAACGCGGACCGCGAGCAATACCAGCCGCGAGAGGAAGGCACCCTCGCCATCGTTGCGAAAGATGCCGGCGGTCGTCCTGTCTCGGCGGAGATCGCTTTGGGACTGGTCGATGAATCAGTCAAATACATTCAGCAGGACTACGCCGGCGATCCGCGCGAGTTCTATTACGGTCGCAAACGCGCGCACGTCGTGCAAACTCAAAGCACTTTCAGTCAAAAGAACTACGTGCGGCTCGTCGAAGTCGAGCCGGGCCAGCTACGCGATCGCAAAGACGCGGATGCGAAAAACGAAGATGAGGAGCGCGTGGCGTATCGACGACTGGCTCAGGTAGCGGCACTCGCAGGTGCTCGACCGGGCATGGCCGACAGTGTTTCGGAGTCGGTGGCGGTGGACGGTTTAATATCCACGAAGCAAACAAGCAACTTGCGGTTACAAGAGCAGCGTTACGAAAACTTTGCGCTGCTTAAACCAGGCGTCAAAGCCGCGACTTCAAAGGACGGCCCACCACAGGAACCCGCCGTTCAAGTCAGAAGCGATTTCCGCTCGACAATCCTTTGGTTGCCCGATGTGAAGACAGATGCCGACGGCACCGCAACGGTGAAGGTGAAATACCCTGATTCGTTGACGACGTGGACTGCGACTGCTCGCGTCGCAACCGCCGGCAACCAATTCGGCATCGGCAACTCGTCGACCAGAACCAGGCAGCCGCTGATCGTTCGATTGCAAGCGCCGCGATTCTTTGTGGTTGGCGACGAGGTGACGGTATCCGCCGTTATCAACAACAACACGGACCAGGCGATGACGGTTGCGCCGGCACTGAATGCCGAAGGCCTCATTGTGGACGGTGAGCAAGCGCCGGTCGAAGTAAAGGCAAACAGCGAGACAAGAGTCGATTGGCGCGTGGCAGTCAAGCATGCGAGCCAGGCAAAACTCAAGGTCGAAGCGCGTGGAAGCAAGTACGCGGACGCGATGGAAAAAACGTTCACCGTCTTCGAGCACGGCATCGAGAAGTTCATCTCGAGGTCGGGCAAGATGCGCGGCGACAGTGTCTCCGTCAAACTCGACATTCCGAAAGAACGTCGCGCCGGTTCGACAAATCTCACCGTCCAGATCGCGCCGAGCATGGCTACGACGATGCTCGATGCGCTGCCGTATTTGATCGATTATCCGTACGGCTGCACAGAGCAGACGATGAGCCGGTTTCTACCGGCGGTGATCACGGCGAAGACGCTACGCGATCTGGGTTTGAAGCCTGAGACGGCGATGGACAAGATCTTTGGCGGCATCGAAGAGTCGAGTGCTGCGGCAACTCATCCAAAAGGCCGCAGGGACTTGAAAGAGCTCGAAGCAATCACGAAGCAGAGTTTGGATCGTCTCTACGACTTTCAACATAGCGATGGTGGTTGGGGCTGGTGGAAAGAAGGTGAGAGCGATCATTTCATGACGGCTTACGTCGTGTGGGGCATGAGTCTCGCGCGGCAGGCCGGCATCGAAGTGAAGCCGGAAGTGATCGAGCGTGCGGCGGGCTATCTCGATAAGGAGCTGGTTGAAGAGGAAAACAGTTACGACGTGCAAGCGTGGATGCTGCATTCGCTCGCGGTCTATCACGCGATGCGCAAGCAAACCGAGATTGGCAACTTTCAACAGACAGCCTTCGACAACCTCTGGAAAAACCGCGAGAAGCTGAACGCCTACACGCGCGCCCTGCTCGCGTTGGCCGCGCACCACTACGGCGATGACGAACGCGCGAAGACGCTGATCGCAAACCTCGAAAACGGTGTTAAGACTGATTCCGCGCCTGACACTTCGATCGTGCAGCGTGGTGAGCAAGTGACGGATCCCTCAGTCATAGGGACTGCGCACTGGGGCGAAGATGGAATTTACTGGCGTTGGTCGGATGGCGGGGTCGAAGCGACATCGTTTGCTTTGCGCGCGTTGCTGGCCATCGATCCGAAGAACAAGCTGATTGAGCCGGTCACGAACTGGCTGGTGAAGAACAGGCGCGGCGCGCAATGGAGCAACACGCGCGATACCGCGATCGTTGTGCTGACGCTGAATGACTATTTGCGCGTCAGTGGCGAGGTGCAACCAGCAGTTGGTTATCAGCTGATGGTGAATGGAACTCCTGTTGCGAGCAAACAGATCACGGCTGACGATGCGCTCAGCGCGCCGAGTAAGTTTGCAATTTCACGCGAACTGATTCGCGACGGCGTGAATGAAATCACGATTGTGAGAAACAGTGGCAACGGCCCGCTTTACTTTTCAGCGGCAGCGGAGTTTTTCAGTTTGGAAGAGCCCTTGAAGCCGGCCGGGAATGAAATCTTCGTGCGACGCCAGTATTTCAGACTCGTAAATCACCCGACGCTGTTGAAAGGAATAGTTTCGGAACGAGTGCCGCTGAATGACGGCGAGACAGTGAAGAGCGGTGATCGAATTGAAGTCGTGCTGACTGTCGAAGCGAAGAACAATTACGAGTACCTGCTTTTCGAAGATCTCAAGCCGGCGGGACTGGAGGCGGTGCAGATTCGGAGCGGTGAGAGTCTTTACATTCGTGAGCTCAAGTCAGGTGGTGGTTTTACGGACCGCATGCGTTGGGTCTATCAGGAATTGCGCGATCGGAAGGTGGCGATGTTTATCGATCATCTTCCGGAAGGTATCTGGCAGCTCAGTTACGAGATGCGAGCTGAAGTTCCGGGCGCGTTTCATGCGTTACCAGTGTTGGGCCATGCGATGTACGTTCCTGAGATCCGAACGAACGGCGCCGAGATGCACGTGCGTGTGGTTGATTAAGGCTGCGGGCCTACCGAATCTCGTCGAGCCGCATCTTCGCCTCTTGTATCATCGCCTTGACCTTTGCGAGGTCGTCGAGCGAGAGCGTTTGGGTTGCACGATCACAGAGACCGGTCGTCATGACCACCGCTGTTCCTCTGCTTGTTTGGCGGAAGACGCCAATCTCGAGATCGCCGAGCGTTTTATACCTCGCTTCAAAGCCCGCCAGCTTTGTCGCCGTTTCATCTACGCGCGAAACGGCGTCGATCGCGTTCAGCAGCGAGTCGATCTCTTCGTAGTCGATGAAGGCCCGATTTTCATTGGGCCGCTCGCCCCCTTCTCTCAAGACGACGACGATCCCTTTCGCACGACCGACGTTCCCCAACTCGCGCATCTCCACCGCATCGATCCGCACGCCACGCACTTCAACGGTCGTAATCCGCGTGAAGCCTTTGATCAGGACCGTACTGTGCCTGTCCTCGAGCGCTTCGAGTTTCGTTCTGGGTTCGAGTGGTTCACAACTAACTCTCCGCCAAAACTCAGGCCCGGGACGCTGGGCCATCGCTGACCCAAAGCACAGCAACATCATTGTCGAGAAAAGAATAGTTCGCAGGTACATGGGAAACTCCAGCGGGAGAGCCAGGTTTGTTGTGCACTCTCACTTACGATCGCGCTATGAGTTCCAAAAAATAACACGGTTCGCCACAAAGAGGCACAAAAAGCACAAATGGTTCCGCGGCCATTTGTGCTTCTTGTGCCCCTTTGTGGCTTGACCCGCCGGCAATATTAACTCGAAGCCATCTTGGTTCGTGCCTGTTCCGCACGTGCCGCGCCGATGGCTGTGTCTACCTTTTTCACTTCTTCAGGCGGCGGCAGCACGGCCTTCATGCCCAACGATTCCATCCAGAGTTCGCGCGCCCAACCCTTCGTGTGGTAGTAGTGCTCGTCCTCTTCGTGCTCAACCTTGTCGTACGCCTCCTTGAGCAGTGTGGCCACTTCGCCCTTGACCTTCTTCGACGCTTCGCCAATCAAGTGCCAATTTTGGTGGTCCTTGGTTTCCGCTAAAACGACTGCCTCCGCAGCCGCGAGTTGCGCTGCACCGGGCTTGTCCTCAGCCAGTGCCAATTCCATGGACTCCACCAACGCTTCGCCGATCGTGCGGACCACTTTCCGGCCCGGTGTTTCCTCGTTTGGATCCAGATCGAGTTTCGTCAAAATGTCTTCCACGATCGTTACGTGGTTTTTTGTTTGGTCTAAATACTCTTCCCACTCTTTCTTCAGGTCTTCGTTTTCAGCGCAGCGTAGCGCGGTCGTGTAAACCTGCACGCCGCCGATTTCGGTTTCCAGCGCCTGGTACAAGAGTTCTCGCACTTGTTCGTCTTTCATGACCCCTCCCTTGGAATAGTTCGCTCCCGCCGAAAGCAAAGGTTTGTGGGGAAGTTCAGCAAGCCGCAGGCCAGAGGTTAAACCTGCATAAAGTTTGTGACGCGCCGCAGTCGCGTATTTTTACGAGACATGCGTGAGGAAGTTTGACAGTAAAGGATGCAGTGTCAGCGGGAGGAACTTGAACTGCGTTTCCCAGTTTGGCTCCGCCACCGCTGCTGCGAACTCTCTGGTTCCGAGATCCATGGACCTCACTGGTCCCAGCCTGCCGCTGGCGCGCTTGCTCCTGTACTCGCAATTCATCTCACGCAGCAGTTCATCACAACGGGCTGCCAACAGTTCGTGAGCGCTCTCGGTGTGCTGATCGCCGATCACCAGCATCTGGTAATGAGGAAGTGCATTCGCAGGTTGTGAGGGCACGCAAGTCAGAAATTTACCGGCGAGCAATGCCGGGTACATCTCTCGGAGTCTCTCAAAGACGACGCTGAGCTGTTCTGCCGTCAACTTCTCACCGGTGAAGGAGTACTGGAGACTGCGCCGCCGCACAAAGACGAGATCGGGCAGTCCATTAACTTTGCGACGGCAAAGGAACAGATCGTCAGTCTGATAACGTCGCAATCCGTATGCGTCGCTAACGATCATCGCATAGAGTTTTCCAGGCTCGAGTTCTTGTGGGTTCAGCAGGGTTTCCGAGTCGTCGATGAACTCGTAATACACACCCGGTGCGATGGAGAAGAATGAGATGTCTTGACCGCGAAAGTGAGGAAGTGTTTCGACGGTCTCGGTGGACATCGAATACATCGGAATCAGCCTGTATCGAGACGGCGGGAGATGTGTGGCGAGCCGGTCGAGGAATGGTTTGACGTAACCGCCGGTCCAGCAGATGTAAGCTTCAACTGCGGGCGCACAGGCAGATAACGGAAGAGGCACGTCGCTCGTTGCGATCTGTTTTAGTCGCCAATTGCAATGACGTGATTGCAATCGCCGAGCGATTCGATGAACGTCTGAATCAAATGTTGTGCGGCCGTTGCACCAGTCTCTGACGAGTTTAGAACTCCGCGTCCAGTCGTTTGCGAGTTCGTCCAGAAAGATGGAGATGGTGGACGGATTCGTGCTGTAGAGCACGCCCGGGTTTGAAATGGCGAGGATCCACAAACGCACCGCAGTCGCGCCGTACTTTGAAACGAGCGTTCTGATCGCCGCAAGGTGTTGGATTCGATAGGCCGCTTGAAGCGTGCAGAGGTAATTCGGCAGACCGTTTTCGTTGAGCAATAGCGAGCTGAGTGATGCGTCTGTTTCGAACGAACTGAAAACGTAGAGACAGGTGCGCTTGATTCTGAACGCGTAACAGGCGCGCACGAACATGTCGCTGAAGGTTATTCGGAGCGAGAGCAGCCGCTGCTTTGTGTACGCGATTCGCTTCGGTGCGCCGGTCGAGCCGGAGGTTTCGGCGAACCGCAACTCTTTTGTCGCGGCGGATTGAAGTGGCTGTGAGTTGTAAGATGAAACAGGCGTGTGATTGGTGATCCGGTACTTCAGCTTCAGTCGCTTTTGATTGATGCGGAAAAACAGCACCCGAAAGCGCTGCCGGAGAATTAACAGCAGACCCGCGAGCCTGATGGTCCAACCGATAATCGTGCGCAGGCAGTCGTTGATTATTCCTCTCATAACAACTCCTGCTGCGCGGAAGCGATCTGTTGCTCGTACATTTCGGCGAGCCGTCGAACGTCATCTCCGCTCAATTCCTGTCGATCGTAAGTGAAAGTTAACCAGGTCTGTCCGCGATGAGTGGCTGCGTTCACTGCGAGTTTTTGCCGTGCATGCAGTAGGCCCACAGACTCGATTTTTTCTACGTGCCTGAATGCCTCGCCCGCGTTGGCTATCCAGCTACCCGCGTGTGAGAAAACGCCGGTTGCCATATCAACGGACGGCCGGTTGAGATAGCCGCGCAGCACAGGACGCGTAAGCGAACGAGGAAGCCGAGTTAACCACGAGATGTCAGGTACGGCCCATTCGCCGTGTTCGGTAGTCCAGGAAACCTGACGACGAATCTCGCGAGCTTTTTCGATGAGCGAAGCGGCACCGTTATACCGCGCGTAAAGACGAACGCGACTTGTTCCGTTTCCGAAGCCCGCCGTCGATTCGCGCCGAATGTTCATCGGGAGCCACAGCCCGATTTTATTGTAGGGGCGGCCGCTACAAATACGATTCCAGTGCGAGAAGACTTCGAGCGTGCACGTCGCGAGTAGATCGTTATACGTGAATCCGCCTCTGCGTCTGCAAGCACTTTGAAGAGATGGGAAGTTAATCGTGAGCCAACGTCTCGATCCGGAGCGTTGGGCCGGAGATGTCCACAGCACATCTGACGCTTTGTCGAAAGCGAAGTGGCTGCGACGCACGGAAGTCGCGCACCGGCGTAGAGCTAAATCGATAAATGGCGTGCGCTCGCGCTCGACTGCTTCCATTCCGTAGGCGACATTCAGTTGATGGCCCAACCACAATGCAGCACTCAAACCATCAGCAGCGGCGTGATGAAACCTCGTGACGAGACGTGTTCCAATCAAGGCTTGTTTGACCGGAGGCTGATGTTCGAGATCGAACGGTTCGTCGACGAAGGTTTCGGCTGTTGTTCTGCGCTCAATTTTGAATTGCGTATTCCCGCGCCGGACCCACTTTCGTCCGACGATACACGAACCACTTTTCGGAAAGCGGTTCATCGCGCTTCCGGCGCCGGCTTCCAGACGATGAATATCGGGCGGATCGCGCAAGTGAAAAATAAATGTGAAGTCTTGCGGCGAGCGCACGCTATCCAGCAGATAGAACGCCACGTCCAAAAGCGGCATTCTCATTTGAGCCCTCGGCTTCATAGTTCCAATTGAACGTCGCGCTGCGGACGCCACCGCGACAATCCGCGCGGAACCGGTTCAACGAACTGCCGCAACTCGATCCACGATAGCCGTGGGCTCATGTGATGCACGCGATGCATTGAAAGGCCGAGCGAGAACCAGTACATGAGGTGACCGTAGTAGTTGTGCGAGCGTGAGTGCGCCGAGCCAGTCGAGAAACCTTCGTGCGTCTGCACTGCGAACGGGTACCAAAGTAGAACTGAGACAAGTATGAGTGGTGGGACCATGCCCCAGAACAACCGCACAACACCCGCGAAAGCAAGGACCACCGAGAAGACCAAAATAATTCCGAGATAGTTGAACGTCAGCTCGATCACGTCGCTGCGTTTTATCCAACCACGTTGGCGCAGCCAGAAGAACCAGTGATGTGGCATGGCGAGCGCGCGCAGAAACAGTTCAACAAAATTGCGCGACTTCATAAAGTGGTCCGGATCCTTGTCAGGCAGGTTTGTGTGTGTGTGGTGTAACCGGTGAGTTTTATGAAAGTTCGTGAACGGAACCATGCTGGGCAGCAACGCGATACGTCCCCACCAGAAGTTCGCCGCCCTTGTGCGACCCAAATGCCCGTGCACACTCTCGTGGGCCATGACCGTCCCGAGAAAGATGAGATAAGTCCGAAAGAGAATGTCGAGGACCATGAGAACGGGATTGGAGATTGGGAGGAAGAGTGAGCCGATCGAGAGCAGTACGGTGAGACAGATGATCGTTCGGCTGAGGTAGTAGATTTGTCGCCGGGATAGCATGTTCCCAGTCTAGGAGACGAAGCGAAGGGTCGTTTCTTGTGGGTGTGGCAGTTAATTAACTGTCACTCGAGGGGACAAGCTGGCCTTCGGACTTCCAGAAGATCTCTCCGGGTCCCCGGGTCGAAAAAATTCTCAGGGTATAAAATAGCCGCAGAGGTCGCAGAGAAGACATGAAGACCGTTGCCTCCATTCTCATCACACTGGTCACGCTTGTGACTGTTTCGGCGCAGAAGGAACTCGATACGTTGCGTGCCGAAGGAAACGAAGCACTTCAAAACCTCGACTACGAGGGCGCGCGCAAACGTTGTCAGAAGATGCTCGAGATCGCACCGGACCATCCGGCGGGCGCCCAGTGTTACGCCTCGAGTTTGTGGGTGC
>DASSEB010000345.1:0-4470 GCA_035696765.1 Pyrinomonadaceae bacterium
TTCATTGCCGGCGAGTTCTGTTCGTTCACGTTCGATATCTGCTCGTTCAGTATCTAATTGAGAGCTAACCGAAACATATTCACCCGCAGCCATGGACATGGCACCGGCAACTAAACCTGCGACACCTGCCACCAAGACCGCAGTATGAGTTGCATGTGATGCGGCTACACCAACAACCAGGCTAGCGGTCGAGACTATGCCGTCGTTCGCGCCAAGGACGGCAGCGCGGAGCCAACCTATATGCTGTGTACGGTGCCGCTCAGGATGGAATAAGGGCATCTTATATTCCTTACCAGACAACCTGGCAATTCATCATTTGGGTCGGCCACTTCTTACCGAAGGCTCCTGTGGTCTAACACACAGAGCAACGCTCATGCCCTAAACAAACACTTGGGGACAAGTGAAATTCCACCGATAAGACGAGCGAAATTACCCATTGTTTATGGAAAAATCGCCGATGGCGAGCGGCAAAGCCTGCCACCATGTCTCGACGGTTTTGAATTGTGTCGCCAGATGCGCTCTTACGATTCGCACACGCCGATTCTTTTCTTTTCCGGCGCGGGTCGTGGGACTGATAAGAAGATGGGCCATCAGGCTGGAACTAATGCTTACGTTATCAAGCCCGACGTTAGTCACTTGCTCGGAAGTATTGTTGGCTGATGAAGGCCAAAACCTGCGTGTTTTACCGCAATAAGAGCGAAACCTTCCACAGAAACGCTTACCTGGGAGTCTGACTGCACGCATTTTGTTGCCAACTTAGCGGCATGTCTCTTGCACTCTCATCGAGGACAACTTTTGCAGTTCTTGCACAGCTGCGGCACTCGAGGCAAAAGCTGTTTAGAACCAGTCGTGTCTCTTCATAACAATACTAACTGAGAGGTGAAAAGAAATGAGCACCATGGTGAGCAAGCAAGCGGATCTCGCCGGCCCGGGGATTGGCAATTACGAGGAGTTGGAACAAATTCTGCCTCAGGATTACAACCCTCTGCTCAGTCCAAAGGACACACAGCAGGCCATCACGATCGTTAAGCGGTATATCGAAGACAATCTCTGCCGGCAACTCAATCTCATGCGCGTTGAGGTCCCTCTGATCGTTGACGTCGAGAGTGGAGTAAACGATTACCTGGATCGCGATGGCTCGCGCACTCCCATTGAGTTTCACATTTCTAACGACCATGACAAACATCCAATCGATGCTCAAGTAGTGCAAGCTGCTACTAAATGGAAGCGCGTCGCTCTGAAGCAGTTTGGCATGAAGCCGGGTGAGGGCCTTATCACAGACATGCGCGCAGTGCGCAAGGATTACTTCCTGGATCATGATCATAGCGCTTACGTGGATCAGTGGGATTGGGAGAAAACCATTAGAGCGGATCAGCGAAACTTAAAGTACCTGACACAGACTGTGGAGAGCATCTGGAAAGTTATCAAGGGTGCAGAGACCTTCATTCAGGGCCTGTTCCCGCAACTGAAGACGGATAGGTATTCGAACCTGCCTGAGGAGCTAACGTTCATTCACGCCGAGGAGTTGCTGGAAAGATATCCCGACCTGCCGCGAAAAGCCCGTGAGACCGCGATCCTGCAGGAGTTTCCGGCGGTCTTTATCTATGGCATTGGGTGGATACTGGAGGACGGTTATCCGCACGAGATGCGAGCCGCGGATTACGACGACTGGGTAACCGAGACCACTGACGACAACGGCAAAAAATTTCACGGACTGAATGGTGACATTCTCGTTTGGAATCCGGTGACAAGGCGTCGTCACGAACTCAGTTCTATGGGCATCCGCGTTAACGCTGAGACGCTAAGGCAGCAACTGGAGATCACCGGCCAACTCGACTTTCTCAAGCTGCCATATCACAAGGCGGTCATCAACCATCGGGTACCACTCAGCATTGGCGGCGGCATTGGACAATCGCGTACCGTGATGCTCCTGCTACGGAAAGCACATCTTGGCGAAGTCAGCGTTACTGTTTGGCCGAAGAAACTAAAAGAGCTTTGCCGCCAAAAGAATATTCAGGTGCTGGAGTAGCAGCACGCCATGCGCGAGTTATGAACGAGTCAAAGGCGCCAACCATTATCTGTGTTGCCAGCTTCTTCAAGGGCAACGATTTCATCCGCGAGTGTAAGCGGCTGGGCGCTGCGGTTGTGTTGCTAACTAGAGAAAAGCTCCTTGACGCCGACTGGGCCCGTGAGTCGCTCGACGATCTGATTGCCATTCCCGGAAAAACAAGTGTGCAGTCTTATCTGCTCGCGGCGACCTGCGTCGCGCGGCAGCGGCGGGTGTTGCGCGTCGTCGCGCTCGAAGAATATGACATTGTCACAGCAGCTCAGATCCGCGAACACCTTTGTGTTTCGGGCATGGGTACGACCACCGCGCGTTGCTTCCAGGACAAGCTGGCCATGCGCCGTAAAGCCAATGAGAATGCGATTCCCCAACCGAAATTTGTTCCTTTGGTCAACTACGAGGTGCTTGACGAGTTCATGAAGCAAACCTCATCGCCGTGGATGTTGAAACCTCGAACCGGCGCGTCCTCGATGGGCATAAAAAGAATCCACGACCCCGACGCAGTGTGGCGCGCAATTACCGACCTCGACGCGCGAGAGCTGTTCCACGAAAGATCTGCTTTTCATCTGCTTGAACAATTCATTCCCGGAGATGTCTATCACGTCGATTCGTTGGTGGCGGGAAGCCGGGTGCTTTTCGCCAGCGTCGAACGTTACGGCGCACCACCGTTTGAGGTTTCGCACTTTGGCGGGGTTCCCATCTCATACTCCGTGAAGCATGGTTCGCAGGAACAACGCGCTCTGCTCGCGCTGAACAAGAAGTTGCTGAAGGGCTTCGGCTTCGAGCAGGGCGTGACGCACGCTGAATTCATCCGGCCCGCGGACTTGGCGCAGCATGAGAGCGATCAGTTTATTTTTCTTGAAGTCGCAGCACGAGTCGGCGGTGCGTATACGGCGGACACTATCGAAGCGGCGACTGGTATTAATCTTTGGCGCGAATGGGCCAGAATTGAACTCGCCACGCCCGAGCGACCCTACATTTTGCCACCGGTCCGCAAAGAGTACGCCGGCATTGCTGTATCACTGGCACGACAGGAAAACCCATGTACTTGCAGGTATGACGATCCCGATATCGTTTATCGCGTGCGTAAGCCCTGGCACGTCGGCCTGATAGTGCGTTCACCAGACCAGGGACGAGTAATAAGTCTCCTGACGGAGTATGCACGGCGCTTCAGTGAGGACTTTACCGCAGTTGCTCCTGCTGAAGAGAGAGCAGAGCAACACCTGTGAAGCGCGCGTCGCGAACTGAAGAAGTGGATTGCAAGACACTATGATCTCAACCGCACAGCTCAAACCTGAGAGCCAGTTTGCCACGCCAGGTGCACATCTAATTGCATCCATTCGGGGATCCCTACCTGGTCCAACTCTGATAATCCTTGGCGGCATTCATGGAAACGAGCCGGCCGGTGTGCTGGCCGCGAATCGCGTGCGGCTTCGCATGCAACAACGCAGAGCTGCTTTGCGTGGCGAGGTGGTTTTGCTTCGAGGAAACACACGGGCTCTCGAGCAGAGGCTTCGTTACATCGATGTCGATCTAAACCGGCAATGGACGGCTGAGAATGTGCGAATCGCCGAGCTGGAGAACCAAAGCATTCGTGAAGTGTCGGAGTTCCTCGAACAACGCGAATTGCTTACGGTAGTCAGGGAAGTGGTCAGCCGCGCACGAGGCGAGATTTACTTTGTCGATTTGCACACCACCTCGGCCCACGGACAACCATTTGCTACCGTCGGCGACACTCTCCGGAACCGCCGCTTTGCACTGACCTTTCCGTTGACGATTGTGCTTGGGCTGGAGGAACAGATTGATGGGACCCTGCTCGAATACGTCAACAATCTGGGTGCAATAACGATGGGCGTCGAGGCCGGACAGCATGAGGCTATGACTTCTGTGGACCATCATGAAGCGGTAATTTGGAACGCGACCGCATCGACAGGAAACTTTCGTCGCGAGGATCTGCCGGAACTCGAGCAATATCAATCCCGACTCAAGCGGGCAAGCGGCGGGATGAAAGTGGTGGAGGTACGCCACCGACACGCGATAGTGCCGGAGGATTGCTTCAAGATGGAGCCGGGCTTTACGAATTTTCAGTCAGTGCGGCGCGGGAAGGTTCTGGCACGGGATCGTACGGGCGAAATCAAAGCCTCCGAGACGGGACTGATTCTGATGCCTCTGTACCAGACATTAGGTAATGACGGTTTCTTCCTCGTGCGTGAAGTTAAGCGGTTCTGGCTAAAGTTGTCAGCATTGCTTCGCAAACTGAAGGTCGGGCACTACATCCATCTTCTTCCCGGAGTTCGCCGCGATCCAATCAATGAAAACTTCTTGATTATTAACACGCGTATCGCGCGGATTCTGCCACTGCAGATCTTCCACCTGTTGGGTTTCCGGAGACTACGTTGGACTGA
>DASSEB010000346.1:0-12136 GCA_035696765.1 Pyrinomonadaceae bacterium
CGGTTGGTTCTTCTTTGGGGTGATGCAGAGGGTAATTCTCGAAACCAGGTCTCGCATACAGACATCGTCGACTACCGCGCGCAGCAAACAGTCTTTGACAGCATTACCACCTTCAATAGCTGGACTCCACTTATCTCAGGAACCGGCGAGCCCGCCCGTATCAATGCCGCGCTGGTCGGCGATGATTTCTTCAAGGTGATGGGCACGCAGCCGTTTCTCGGCCGGGCCTTTCTGCCGGAAGAGCAGCAGGATGGCAAAGATCAGGTAGTGGTTTTGAGTTATGAACTGTGGCAGCGGCAATTGAATTCTGATCCGAATGCTGTTGGTAAGTCCATCCTCTTGAATCTCCGGCCCCACACGATCGTTGGCGTAATGCCCGCGAACTTTCACTCATTGCCGGCCACTCTGTTGCAGAAAGAAGCGCTGCTTTATCGACCGGTCGCGGAGGAGGCGAGCGAGAAACAGCGCTCGGGTCGTCATCTGAGGGCGATTGGCCGTCTTCGTGACGGAGTAACAATCGCGCAAGCTCAATCCGAGCTGACCACAATCGCAAAGCGTCTCGAGACACAGCATCCTGAGTCGAACACGGGCCAGGGTATTCACCTCGTTGGCTTGCACGAAGACACTGTGCGGGATCTACAAAAGATACTTTGGGTACTACTTGGAGCGGTGGCGTTCGTCTTGTTAATCGCCTGTGCCAACGTCGCGAACCTTCTCCTCGCGCGGTCTACGTTGCGAGCTGCGGAGATGAGCATTCGCACTGCCCTGGGCGCATCGCGTTGGAGATTGCTGCGTCAGGCGCTTACGGAAAGTGCGCTGCTCGCGTTTACGGGTAGTGTGGTCGGGTTCCTGCTTGCGATCTGGGCAATCGATCTGATCAAAGCCCTCGGCAGCGAGATGATTCCACAACTGCAAGCAGTCGAGCTCAGCTTGCCCGCGCTCGGATTCACTTTCGGACTTTCGTTACTAACGGGTTTGCTTTTCGGCCTGGCTCCAGCCTGGCAAAGCTCGCGGCCTGATTTAACTGAGGCTTTGAAGGCCGATGGGAGGACGTTGAGTGCCGGCGTACGAACTACGCGGTTGCGCAGTTTTCTCGTCGTCTCCGAGATCGCCTTCGCGCTCGTGTTGCTGATGTGCGCGGGGTTGTTAATTCGGACCGTCGGTCAGTTGCAAAGAGTGGATCCGGGTTTCGACTATTCACAGTCGTTAAAGATGGACCTGGGTTTACCTTCGCTCCGTTATTCAACGAATGAAAAGCGAATCGCGTTTTACCGCGAACTCACGAAGCGGGTCGAGGCGCTTCCCGGTGTGGTTAGTGCCGGCGTCATTACTCCATTACCCGTCGCCGGCGGTTTCGACAGCACTGGAATCGAAGTTGAGTATCAGCCGGCTCGACCCGGCCAGGACCCGATGGTCGATCGCTACATCATGACTCCCGGCTATCTTCACGCTTTACGTATTCCACTCAAAGCCGGCCGCGAAATAACAGACGGGGACAATGAAAATGCTCCGCTTGTGCTGTTGGTAAGCGAAGGGTTCGCTGCTCGCTACTGGCCCAACCAGGACCCGATTGGAAAAAGAGTCAAGTTGCCGTGGAATCCCGGACGCGACGATGAGCCGTGGCGGACTGTTGTTGGAGTGGTGGGCGACGTCAAGCAGTATGGCCCGGACAAGCCAACCGTGAATGCTCTTTACCTGCCGCACGCGCAATATCCCGTTTCCTTCATGACACTCGTAGCGCGCGCGTCGGGCGATCCCGCCGGGATGATCGGAACAGTGCGAAAAGCAGTACAGCAACTCGATAACGATCAGGTTCCGACCGAGGCCGCCACGATGGAAGAGGTGATGGCGGGTTCGATTCAAACACGACGGTTCTCGATGTTTGTGCTCGCAGGATTTGCAGCGCTCGCGTTGGCGCTCGCCGCAGTGGGTATCTACGGCGTTATGTCGTATGTCGTGGCCCAGCGAACGCATGAGATCGGGATTCGTATCGCGTTGGGCGCGCGACTCGGAAATATTCTACGGCTGATCGTAGGGAACGCGCTGGGGCTGGCGGGCGTAGGGATATTGCTTGGTGGTGTCGGAGCGTTTGCGTTGACGCGACTGATGAGGAGCTTGTTGTTCGGCGTGGTCCCGACAGACATTTCCACGTTCATTGTAGTTTGCGTGAGTCTGTTGGTGGTGGCGCTCGTGGCGTCGTACCTGCCTGCACGACGCGCGACGAAAGTCGATCCACTCGTGGCGCTTAGACATAAATAAACCACGGATTTAACGGATTAGGACGGATTTTATGATGAAGGATATTCGATACGCGATTCGGAGTTTGATCAAGCGGCCGGGGTTTGTGGCCGTGGCCGTGATTACGTTGGCGCTCGGGATTGGCGCGAACACGGCGATCTTCAGCCTCGTCAACACGGTTCTGCTGCGTTCGTTGCCGGTCGAGCGTCCCGGCGAGATCGTTTCGGTTGCAGTGCGGGCCAAGGACGATTCGATGTCGGCCTTGTCGTATCCCAACTACAAAGACTTTCGCGATCGCAATGACGTGCTCTCCGGCATGCTGGTCTATCGTTTCGTGCCGTTGAGTTTGAGTCGCGGCGGAGGTAACGAACGGATCTGGGGTTACGAAGTCTCCGGAAATTACTTTGACGTGCTGAACGTCAAGGCCA
Organism: Pyrinomonadaceae bacterium; assembly: GCA_035696765.1. Taxonomy (GTDB): domain Bacteria; phylum Acidobacteriota; class Blastocatellia; order Pyrinomonadales; family Pyrinomonadaceae; genus PSRF01. The sequence continues at coordinate 2,667 of DASSEB010000346.1, forward strand.
TCCAGGGCCGCACGTTTCTTCCCGAAGAAGACAAGACGAAACTGTCGCATCCGGTCGTAGTGCTCAGCTACGACGCGTGGCAACGGCGCTTTGGCGGCGACTCAGGTCTCGTCGGCAAAGACATCCTCATCAACAATCACCAGTTCCGCGTAATCGGCATCGCGCCCGAAGGTTTTAAAGGGACGGAGTTTGTTTACTCACCTGAGATCTGGCTGCCGGCTTCGATGATGGAGTGGGCCGAGCCTGGCGCGACCTGGCTCGACGATCGCAATTCGAAAAACTTCTTCGGCGTGGGCCGTCTCAAGCCCGGAGTCAGCGCGCGGCAAGCGGAAGCTTCGCTCAACCTGTTGAGCCAGCAACTCGCGAAGGAATATCCGGACTCGAACGAAGGACAGTCAGTCAAGGTTGGACCACCGGGATTCATTCTTCCCGATCTGCGCGGCGCGGTTGTCAGCTTTACGTGGGTGATGATGGCGGCGGTCGGACTCGTGCTGCTCGTCACGTGCACCAATCTCGCCGGCCTCATGCTCGCGCGCGCGACGGATCGGCGCAAAGAGATCGCCATCCGTTTGGCGATGGGCGCGAATCGTATTCGCCTGATACGACAACTGCTGACCGAAAGTATTTTGCTGTCATTCATCGGCGGCGGCGCGGGATTGCTGCTCGCACTCTGGATCGTGAAGGTGTTGCTGGCCCTGAAACCGCCAATCGATTTTCCACTCGCGCTCGACGTGGGAATCGATTGGCGAGTGCTCGTGTTCTCGCTCCTCGTGTCGGTAGCTGCGGGCGCGATCTTCGGACTCGCCCCCGCATTGCAAGCGACGCGTCCAAATCTCGTGGGCGCGTTGAAGGACACTGCCGCGCAGGGTGGCGCGGTTAAGACCCGGCTGCGAAGCGTGTTGGTCGTGGCCCAGATCGCGATCTCGCTGATCGTTCTGATCGCGGCGGGATTAGTTGTGCGCACGCTGCAACAACTGCAAACGATGAACCCGGGTTTCAATCCGCAGAACGCGCTCACGATGTCGTTCGATCTCGGTTTGCAGGGATACGACGATCCGCGCGGACAACAGTTCTACCGGCAACTGACGGAGCGTGTGCAATCGTTGCCGGGAATCGAATCGGCGGCCGTCTCGAGTTACATCCCGCTCAGTCTCAATTACAACAGCCGGAATGTGTTTGTTGAAGGCAAACCGGCGGAGCGTGGCGACAACGCGCCAACCGCAATGAACGCGAGCGCCGGCCCCGGCTACTTCAAGACCATGGGCACGCCGATCGTGCAGGGACGTGAGTTTACCGAACAGGACGAGGAGAAGTCGGAACGAGTTGCGGTCGTCAACGAAACGTTTGTGCGGCGTTTGATGCCTGAGTTTCAATCGACGGCTGAGGCAGTCGGCAAGCGTTTTAGCTTTCATGGTCCGGAGGGACCATTTCGTCGCATCGTGGGCGTGGCAGTGGCGGGCAAGTATTTCAACATCGCCGAAGATCCGCGGCCTTTCATCTGGACGCCAATGACGCAGGACTATCAATCGAGCGGCATCCTGGTCGCGCGCACGAAAGGAAATCCGGAGACTTTGTTTGCGCCCGTGCGCGCGCAAGTGCAGTCACTCGACGCAAACCTGCCGCTGTATGACGTGAAGACGTTGACTGAGCACATGAAGTTCGCTTTGTTCCCGGCGAAGGTTGCGGCAACTGTGCTCGGCGTTTTTGGACTTGTGGCGCTGTTGCTTTCCGCGATCGGAGTTTACGGAATCACTTCGTATGCAGTCGCGCAGCGCACGCACGAGATTGGCATTCGACTGGCGCTGGGCGCGCAACTCGGCGACGTGCTGCGCCTTGTGCTGAGTCACGGATTGAAGTTGACCATCATCGGCGCGGCGATCGGACTCTTTGGCGCGTATCTCGCGACACGCGCGATCACGAGTGTGCTTTACGGAGTGAGTGCGACGGATCCGTTGACGTTCGGTGTGGTGTCGGTGTTGCTCATCGGTGTTGCATTGATTGCATGTTACGTACCTGCTCGTCGCGCGACGAAGGTAGAGCCGCTGGTCGCGCTCAGGAATGAATGAAAATCTAACCACGGATTACTCGGATGGTGACAGATGGAAAACCTGATTAAAGATCTGCGCTACGGGATTCGCAGTTTCCTAAAGAGGCCCGGGTTTGTGGTGATCGCGATCTCCACGCTGGCACTGGGAATTGGTGCCACGACCGCAATGTTCACTGTCGTCAATTCGATGTTGTTGCGCCCGCTGCAATTCCCGGAGCCGGAACGGATCGTTCTGCTTGAAGGTATTAATCCGCGGCAGGGGATTACGCAAAGCAACATGTCACTGCCTGACATCGACGACTGGAAAAAGCAAAGCCAGTCGTTCGAACAGATCGCCGGTTTTACTTCGACGTCTCTCTCTCTGAGGCTTGGTGATGAAGCGGAACGCGTGCATGCAACCGCTGTGATGCCGGACTTCTTTCCGCTCTTCCGCACTAATCCAATCCTTGGCCGGCTGCTTCAGCCAGACGACTTTAAGCCAGGCAGCGAGCCTGCCGTGATTAGTTATGCACTCTGGCAACGAAAGTTTGGCGGTTCACCTGACGCGCTGAACCGCAAGGTAGACCTTGGCGGCGATACCGTTATCGTTGGGGTCATGCCTCCCGGTTTCAATTATCCCGACGACACAGAGGTATGGTGGGGATATTCAGCCAATCCGGCAACTGAACGGCGCGATAATCGTTACATGCAAGTTGTCACGCGCTTGAAACCGAACGTTTCCATGGCCCAGGCACAAGCGGAAATGGATACGATTAATCAACGCCTGGCCCAGGCCTATACTGAAACGAATTCCGGCTGGAGCGTTAAACTCACCGAGCTCCGCGAGCGTCTGGTTGGTGAGTTGCGAACGTCGCTTTTGATTTTGTTTGGTGCAGTGGCTTTCGTGCTGTTAATTGCATGCGCGAACGTTGCGAACCTGCTGCTTGCCCGTGCAGCATCGCGGCAAAAAGAGATTGCCGTGCGCACGGCGCTCGGCGCCAGTCGTCTGCGCGTTATCCGGCAACTGTTGACTGAGAGTGTCCTGCTTTCCTTTGTAAGCGGTCTGTTGGGACTGGGATTGAGTCTCTGGTTGCTCAAGCTGCTGATAGCGATCATTCCGCCGAATACTCCACGCCTCGACGAGATCGCGATCAACTGGCAAGTGTTTGGCTTCACGTTCGGCGTGACAATCCTGGCCGGATTGATGTTCGGACTCTTTCCTGCCCTCCAAACTTCGCGGCCGAATCTCAACGAGACACTCAAGGACAGCGGGCAACGTGGTTCAGAGACTGGCGGGCGCAATCGAGTTGGCGGTCTGCTGATCATTTCCGAGATCGCGCTCTCCTTCATGTTGCTCGCAGGCGCAGGACTGCTGATTAAGAGTTTTCTGCACCTGAGAGAAATCGATCCGGGATTCAATTCGGACAACGTCCTGACGATGCGTGTGGGTTTGCCATGGAAAGGTTACGAGGAGGCTGAACGGCGCCGGCAATTTTTCGAACACGTAATCGACCAGGTGAAAGCTATACCGGGTGTGCAATCAGCCGGAGCGACGCTCAGCCTTCCGCTGCGCGGCGACACGTTCAACGTTGGGCGCGGCCTCGTACTCGAAGGTCACCCGATGACACCGGATGAGGCGGTGAATTCGATGTACCTTGCAGTTACCCCTGGTTACTTTCAAACACTCCAGATTCCTTTGAAGGCGGGACGCACTTTCACCGATCAGGACAATATGCAAGGCACGAAGGTCGTGATCGTGAATGAAACGCTCGCGCGAAAATTGTGGCCGGGTGAGAGTCCGATTGGACGCCGCTTCACCATCTATCGCGACGAAACGTTTCCGCGTGAAGTTGTCGGCGTAGTTGGCGACACGAAGGCAACGCTGGATAAAGAAGCTGATAACCAGATGTATGTGCCTCAGCTACAGGATCAGGGGTGGGGCAGTCTCTCGCTCGTTGTGCGCACCACGGGCGAGGCAACGGGGAACCCGGGTGCGTTCGCGGGGGCGGTGCGTCAAGCGATTCGCAATATCGAGAAGCAAGTGCTGATTTACAACGTGAAGACGTTGAATGATGTCGTTTCGACTTCGGCGGCGCCGCGACGCATACCGATGTTGCTGATGAGTGCTTTTGCGGGAGTGGCGATGTTGCTCGCGATGCTCGGGATTTACGGCGTCACTTCTTACTACGTCACGCAGAGGACACACGAGATCGGTGTGCGCATGGCGCTCGGCGCTCAGGTCGGCGACGTGCTCCAGCTTGTAGTGAAACGTGCGATGTTGCTGGCTGCGATCGGCGTCGGTATCGGGATCGTTGGCGCTGTGTGGATCACGCGTTACATGAGGACGCTCCTGTTCGGCGTCAAGCCGATCGACGTCGTTACCTTCATCGGCGTCGCGGTCGTACTGGTTGCAGTTGTTTTTGTCGCGTGTCTCGTGCCCGCGCGCAGGGCAGCGAAGATCGACCCACTCGAAGCGTTACGCTAACCACGGATTACGCGGATTTGATCCGGATTTTATCGGATTTTTATCCGCATAATCCGTGGCTACATTTCTGTTCTCGGCGGTGTTACTCAGGAGGAACTCACAATGACCATTCTCCAGGATCTCCGATATGGCGTACGAATGATCGCCAAGGCGCCGGGCTTCACAGTGCTCGCAATGCTCGCTCTGGCTCTTGGTATCTGCGCAAACACGACGATCTTCAGCCTCATCAATGGCGCTCTCCTACGGCCACTGACCGGCGTCAGAGATCCGGAACGACTTGTCTCGGTTTATACGAGCGACTACAGCAGCGGCTTGTATGGCGCGTCGTCGTATCCTGATTACATCGATTTTCGCGATCAGTCTGGCGTCTTCGACGGCCTCGCTGCGTCCGATCAGACCGTACTCACCGCGACGGGTGAAACCGAAGCTGAACGGTTGCGCGGAGCGGTGGTCACCGCGAATTACTTTGACGTCCTCGGCGTCAACGCTCAGCTCGGACGTACGCTGCAACCTTCCGACGATCAGGCAGTGGTCATCAGCGATGGGCTCTGGCAACGACGCTTTAACTCCGATCCTGCCGTCGTGGGCCAAACACTCAGACTCAACACCAAGCCTTACACTATCGTGGGTGTCACGGATCGAACTTTTCAAGGGTTGAAGCTCGGGTTGCCGCCCGAGTTTTGGCTGCCGCTGACTGAGACTTCCGATATCGCGAAGAGCGACCGAGGCGATCGCGAAGTCGAACTGATTGGACGACTCAAACCCGGCGTCACGGTCGAGCAGGCACAGACGCAGTTGACGACCGTCGCCGCGCGGCTTGCGCAAGCTTATCCCGAAACAAACCTCGGAACACTCGCGCGACCAAAGGAGCCGCGGCCAGTCACAGTTCTGCGTCAATCGCGGGTTGAGCCGCAGGCGCAAGTTGGCATTCGGCGCGTCTTGCTGTTGCTGTTTGCAGTGGTCGGATTGGTTTTGCTGATCGCGTGCGCGAACGTTGCGAATTTGCTTTTGGCGCGTGCGTCTGCGCGGCGCAGGGAGATTGCGGTCCGTTTGGCTGTCGGCGCGAGTCGCGGACGGCTCGTGCAGCAGTTGTTGACTGAGAGTCTGTTGCTTGCGCTGCTCGGCGGAGCGGCTGGTCTGCTTGCTACGCTGTGGACCGCGAGCATGATACCGGGGTTCTTCCCGGAGAACGAGACGAAGGGACTTGATCTGAGTCTCGATTGGCGTGTACTCGTCTTTACGCTTGGCGTTACGTTGATCACGGGCATGTTGTTTGGCCTCGCGCCGGCGCTGCAGGCGAGCCGGCAGAATCTCGTCCCCTCCTTGAAAGACGAGAGTCCTCACGGCCAGCATCTGCGCCGGCTTGGTCTGCGGGACGCGCTCGTGATTTCGCAGCTCGCGTTGTCGCTGGTGCTGTTGATTGGCGCAGCGTTGTTTGTGCGCAGTTTGCAACGCGCAATTAGTTTCGATCCAGGCTTTGCGGCGCAGAACCTGCTCATCGCTTCAATGGAGACGCGCGGCGCGAGTCTGAATAAGCAGCAGGGCCAGGCGTTTTACCAGGAGACAGTCGAACGGATCGGCAGTCTTCCGGGTGTGAAATCGGTTTCACTGACGCGCATCGCCCCGATCAGCGGCGGCGGACAACGGCGCGGCATCCAGTTGGAAGGCTATCAACCGCAGCCGAACGAAGACACAGAACTCAACACCAACGTCATCGGCCTGAATTACTTCAACACGATGGGCATACCGCTTGTCGCGGGACGCGATTTCACTGCGCAGGACCGCGAGGGTAGTCCTCTCGTTGTGATCGTGAATGAAGAACTGGCCCGGCGTTACTACGGTGGAAACGCTGTCGGCAAGCGTCTGCGCACCGGCTCCGACTCGCCGTTCAGGGAGATCATTGGCGTCGCCCGCACGGCGAGTTATCGAAACCTGCGCGAGCAGCCGTTGCCATTCATCTACATTCCCCTCGGCCAGGAGTATCAATCGGGCATGACGCTGATGGTGCGTACCGCGGGAGATCCAACCGCGCTGGTTGGACCACTGCGCAATGAGATGCGCGCTTTGAATAAAGACGTGTCGGTTTTTTCAGTGCAGACAATGGCCCAACGGATCGGCGCCCAGCTTGCCGCTGATCGAATGATCGCCGTGTTGCTGAGTATCTTCGGCGGCGGCGCGTTGTTGCTCGCGGCGATTGGTATTTATGGAGTGATTGGTTACTCGGTCGCGCAGCGCACGCACGAGATCGGGATTCGCATCGCGCTCGGCGCCGAGCAGCGAGACATACTCAAGCTCATCGTCGGACCAGGGATGGTGCTGATCGCGATCGGCGCCGGGATCGGTTTAGGACTCGCATTCCTGGCAACGCGGGTGTTGAAGAGTCTGCTGTTTGGTGTCAGTGCGACTGATCCGTTGACGTTCACGGTGGTCGTCATTTTGCTGGTGGCAGTAGCGCTGCTGGCGTGTTACGTGCCGGCGCGTCGCGCAACTAAAGTCGATCCGCTCGAAGCGCTCAGGTACGAATGAGGCCACAAAAAGGCACAAAAAGCACAAAAGGGGAATCATGGAGACGTTACTAAAAGACATTCGATACGCAGTTCGAGGGTTGGTGAAACGGCCCGGGTTTACGGTTATTGCTTTGCTAACGCTCGCGCTTGGCATTGGCGCAAACACCGCGATCTTCAGCGTGGTCAATGCGGTCTTACTCAGGCCGCTGCCGTTTCGCGATCCCGAGCAGGTGGTGATCGTTTGGGAAGATGCGTCTTTCGCCGGCTTTCCCCACAACACGCCCGCGCCGGCAAATTACATCGACTGGAAAAATCAAAACCAGTCGTTCTCCGACATGGCCGCGAGCGCCGAGGTGAGTTTCAACATTACCGGCGACGGCGACCCTGAACGCGTCACGGCATTCGCAGTCACGCACAACTTCTTCCCGCTCTTCGGCGTGCAACCGCTGCTGGGTCGGAGTTTCCTGCCCGAAGAAGATCGACCTGGCGGTAACAAGGTCATCGTGCTCAGCTACAGTCTTTGGCAGAGTCGTTACGGCGGCGACGCCCACGTCCTCAACCGTGACATTCAGCTAAACGGAGTGAAGCATACGGTCGTCGGCGTGATGCCCGCGAGCTTTCAGTTTCTCGAAAGCGAGGTGCGTCTGTGGGTGCCGCTGGCGTTGGACCAGGAAGATATGGCGAACCGCGGCGGGCACTATCTGAATGTTGTCGCGCGTTTGAAGCCGGGCGTTGCCTTATCGCAAGCACAGGCTGACATGAACGGCGTCATGCGACGAATTGCGACGGATCATCCGGAGGAAACCTTCGACGGAAAGGTCGGTGTCGTGGTAATGCCGATGCGCGATGAGGTGGTCGGCGCGGCGCGCGGGTCGCTCGTGGTCCTGCTGGTCGCGGTTGCTTTTGTACTGCTGATTGCGTGCGCGAATGTCGCAGGACTTCTCTTAGCTCGTGCCGTTGGGCGTCGCCGGGAGATCGCGTTACGCATGGCGCTCGGCGCAGGCCGTCCGATAGTTGTGAGGCAATTATTGACTGAGAGTTTGTTGCTGTCGCTGGTCGCAGGCGTGCTGGGAACGTTGCTCGCTTACTGGAGTTTTAGTTTTCTCCAGCGGCTTGTCCCGGAGGAGATGACGCTCTCGACGAGTTTGACTCTCGATACCCGCATCCTTTTATTCACGATCCTGATCTCGATCGTCACCGGAATCATCTTCGGCCTCGTGCCTGCACTGCAAGCTGCCAAAGTCGATCTGAACGAAGCGTTGAAGGCAGGCAGCGCGCGTGTGACTTCCACGACCTGGTTGCGGAGTACGATGATCGTTCTTGAAGTCGCGCTTTCGCTCATGCTGCTAATCGGAGCCGGCCTATTGATCCAGACGTTGTTTCAGATCTTTGGGCAGTATTCAGTGCTCGAACCCGAAAAGGTTTTGACGATGCGGACTGTGTTGCCGCGAGAGAAGTACAAGGAGCCGCAACGACGAAACAACTTTTATCGCCAGGTGCTCGAACGCGTCGAGCATCTGCCGGGGGTAGTGTCAGCCGGTTACACGACCTCGGTGCCGCTGTCGTGGAAAGGCGGGACCAGCGGCTTTCTTCCGGAAGGGATCAAGTCGCCCATTCCGGGAATGGCTTACGACGCTAATGATCGCCAGGTCAGCGCTGACTATCTGAAGACGATGAACATCCCGCTGCGCGCAGGAAGATACTTCGATGATCGCGACAATGAGCAATCGATGCCGGTAGCGATCATCAACGAGACGATGGCGCGCCAGTATTGGCCCGGCGAGAATGCGCTTGGGCGGCGTTTCAAGTCCGGCGATCCGAATGATCCGCAAACACCCTGGACCCAGATCGTCGGTATCGTGGCGGACATCCGTCAGATGGGACTCGACGAGCCGGTGAAGGCCGAGATGTATTTCCCTTACCAACAGATCAAGGACAACATCTGGTACATACCGCGGGAACTTGCGATTCGCACCTCGGGCGACACGTCCAGCCTCGTCGGTCCAGTGCGACAGATCATTCGTGAAGTCGATCCCGACCAGCCGGTTTCAAACGTCGCGACGATGGCGGAGTTGTTGGGCACAGAGGCTTCGCAGCGTCGCATGGGAATGATCATGCTCGTGGCGTTTGCCGCGCTCGCGCTGTTGCTTGCATCGCTCGGTATTTACGGTGTGCTGGCGTACTTCGTTACGCAGCACACGAGTGAGATCGGCGTGCGGATGGCGTTGGGTGCGACCACGCGCAACATTTTGTTTCTTGTTTTGCGCAAAGGGATGGGACTCACGCTGCTCGGCGTCGTGATCGGTATGGCCGCCGCGCTGGCGCTGACGCGTTTGATGAGCTCGCTGCTGTTTGGCGTGAAGGCGATCGATCCGTTGACGTTTGTGACAGTGCCGTTGCTGCTCACGGGTGTCGCATTGTTGGCGTGTTACCTGCCCGCACGACGCGCAAC
>DASSEB010000347.1:0-2839 GCA_035696765.1 Pyrinomonadaceae bacterium
ACAAGTTCAGGTTTCATCGCTTCGATCGAGACCTGGCGCGCCACTTCCTCCGAAACCTTTCGAAACGCCTGCGCCTGCGGTGAATCTGGATGACTGACAACCACCGGGACGCCCTTGTCGCCGCCTTCGCGCACTTCGATGCCGAGTGGAACCGATCCGAGGAAAGGCACCTGGTATCTTGCCGCGAGAGTCTGGCCGCCGCCTTCGCCGAAGATGTTGTAGCGCGTGCCTGTGTCGGGCGCGATGAAGTAGCTCATGTTTTCGACGATGCCGAGCACGGGGATCGCGACGGTCTCAAACATTCGCAGCGCGCGGCGTACGTCTGCGATCGCGACAGCCTGCGGCGTGGTTACTAACACGGCGCCCTGCACCGGAACCAGTTGCGCCAGCGACAACTGAACGTCGCCAGTTCCCGGAGGCATGTCGACGATCAAATAGTCGAGCTCGCCCCACTTCACGTCGGAGAGAAATTGTTTGACGAGGCCGTGCAGAATCGGCCCGCGCACGATCATCGGTTTATCGCCCGGTTGCAGCAGCGCCATCGACATGAACTTCACGCCGAAAGCTTCAATCGGCACGAGTTTGTTGATTTCGACTTCAGGACGCGCTTCGCTCGCGCCCAGCATGATCGGAACGTTTGGGCCATACACGTCGGCGTCCATCAATCCGACGCGTGCGCCGTCGAGACTGAGCGAGACCGCGAGGTTGACTGCGACAGTTGACTTACCGACGCCGCCCTTGCCCGACGAGACGGCGACGATGTTTCGCACGCCTTCGATTACCAGCTTCTCGCCGAGGCCGCGGCCTTTCGGGACTTCTGCGTCCATTGTCACTGCTACCGAAGCGACGCCGGGCAACGAGCCGACGATCTCCTTCGCCGCGCTTTCCATCTCGGCTTTGACCGGACACGCCGGCGTCGTTAACACGATGCGAAAGGAAACGTGACCGCCTTCGACTTTGAGGTCGCGGATGAAACCGAGCGTGACGATATCTTTGTGTAAATCCGGATCTTTGATCTGTCGCAGACTATCGAGGATGAGTTGTTCATTTAGTGGTGTCATATATGGTTGAAGCGTAGCTGATTGGAATTCTGTCTGCAACTCCGTATTCTTCCACCACAGATAACAGGGATGATGAACAGATTAGCCGCGGATCATTTCTTTGAGCCACGAAACGTCGGCGATGCTGATGAGCCGGCGTTTTGCGGTCGTGCTGCTTCGTTGGTGTGTGGGGCGCACGTGCGGTTCTCGATACAGATCGACGAAGCGCAGCGTGTGTCTCAGGCGAGATTCAGGGCCGCGGGCTGCGATGTGCTGGTGGCGGCAGCGTCGATGTTAACGGAGCAAGTCACAGGGCTGACGACCGCGGATGCCGCAGTTGTCGGACAGAACCTAGCGGTCGTGTGCGAAAAGCCCGGCACGGAAGCTGAAAGGTGCGTCAGTCTCGCCTGTGATGCGTTGCTCGACGCGATCCGGGAGTATAGTAACGCGGCGCGCGACGATTGGGCGGGCGACGAAGCGTTGATTTGTACCTGCTTCTTCGTGTCTGAACGTACCATCGAACGCGAGATTCAGGTGCGCGGCCTAACGACAGTTGCCGAAGTGACAAAGGCCTGCAACGCCGGCGGCGGCTGTGGATCGTGCCACCAGTTAATTCAGGAGATACTTGAAACAAATGATTTACCTCGATAACAACGCCACGACGCGAGTGGCGCCGGAAGTGCTCGACGCCATGAAGCCGTATCTCGGCGAGTTCTTCGGAAATCCGTCTTCAGCGCACACGCTTGGCCGCGAGATGAAGCGCGCGATTGAGAATTCGCGTGAGCAGGTTGCGGACCTGATCGGCGCCGCGGATCCGAGCGAGATCGTGTTCACTTCCTGCGGTTCGGAATCTGATAACTGGGCCATCCGTGGTGTGCTTGCGTCACAGCCGCACAAGAAACACATCGTCACGACGCTGGTCGAACACGAAGCGGTGCGCAACCTTTGCCGTTTGCTGGAAAACGAGGGGTACGAAGTCACCTGGCTTGGAGTGGACCACAACGGCGAGCTCAATCTCGAGACTTTGCGTAATGCTCTGCGACCTGACACGGCGCTCGTCTCGACGATGCTGGCAAACAACGAGACTGGAGTGTTGTTTCCGATCGACGTTATCGGCCGTATTGTGCGCGAAAACTGTAGCGCGGTTTTCCACGTCGACGGCGTGCAGGCAGTGGGTAAGGTTCCGATGATTCTCAAAAACACTGCGGTCGATCTGTTTGCGCTTTCCGGTCACAAGCTGCACGCGCCGCAAGGCATCGGCGCGCTGTATATTCGCCGAGGTGTTTCGTTGTCGCCGTTGATTATCGGAGGCGCACAGGAGCAGGGCCGTCGCGCCGGAACGTCTGCTGTTCCAAACATCGTCGGACTCGGCGCGGCATGTCAGCTTGCGCTTGAAGATAACGCGCATGCGCGTATCGAAGCACTGCGCAATCGTCTCGAAGACGAGATTCTGAAAACGATTCCTAACACGCGTCTAAACGGCGCTGCCGACCGTTCGAAACGTCTGCCAAACACTGCCAACATCTCGTTCGAATACGTGGACGGACAAAACATTCTGCTTCATCTCGATGAAGCCGGCATCTGCGTTTCGACCGGCTCGGCATGTCACTCGACCACACACGAATCGTCGCCAACTCTGCGCGCGATGAACGTGCCCTACACAGCGGCGCAGGGATCGATTCGGTTCTCGCTCGGACGCTACAACACCGAAGCTGAAATCGAGACGACGCTGAGCGTTCTGCCGGAAATCATCGCCAAATTAGCCGCCATGTCTCCGTATCAGGAAGCACTAAAATAGT
>DASSEB010000348.1:0-13267 GCA_035696765.1 Pyrinomonadaceae bacterium
GGAAGGAATCAGCTCGACCATGCGGTTCTCCTCTTGGATTTTCGCGCGAGAGCATACATCACTCCCAGCCTGTTCGACCAGACGTGTTCTATCTGTGCCGCTCGTTCGTGTACAATGCGCAACCAACATGTCAGCAACTGAGACGATAGCCGTCCCCAAGCGAATCACAAACGCGCAGACCGTTTGCAACGAGAAAAACGAAAAGGGAAAACTCTGCAACGGTCATCTGAAGCAGTTGCGGACCGCAGGCGAAGCCGCTGAGATTCATCTGCGTGGCGACGATGTGCTTTTCAAGTGTCAGACGTGCGGCACGCTCTACATGGGTCCGCCGCTCGGGCACGTGCGCGATCCGAATAAACAGCACCGGTTCGTAGAGGCGGAGTTGACCGCGCTGTTGCAGGCGGCGGGCGGCACGCTGCCGGTTATCAAACGAGATGAACAACGCGGCGTCTACGTGATGATCGAAACGGAAGTGGGCGATCACGGTCACGCCGCGGCGAAGCCGGCTCCAGCGAAAGCCGCAGCCCCCGCACCACCAAAGGCCGCGGCGCCCGCAGCACCAAAGCCCGCAGCACCCGCAGCGCCGGCAGCACCGAAGTCAGCCGGACACACAGGCTCGAATCCGAACCGGCAGCTATTCAGACGTTCGACGTATGCCGGAGTTAAAGACACTGGACCAGTGCCCGGTGAGACGTTTGAACAAAAGGTTGCGAGGTTGAAGGCAGTATCCGCCGGCGCAAAACAACGGCAGGACGAAAGTGGCGAAGTTTCCGCCGCGGAAGTGACGGAGGTGCTGACTTCTTTAGCGCCCGATCAGGAAATCGCGGCGCCGCCTGCGCCAGTGTCAACTCCATCAACTCCTGCGCCCGCACATAAACCGACGGGCAACGCCGATCGCACACTCATGAAACGCTCGACCTACTGCGGCGTTGTCGACACAGGCCCCGTTCCCGGTGAAACCTTCCAACAAAAAGTCGCTCGCCTCGCAGCAGTCTCCGCGGCCGCAAAGCAACGCGCGGAGACAACGGATTAAACGGATAAAAAGCACGGATAAAAAACGGATCAGAAAAGCCTGGAGAGACTCTTTCTGATCCGTCTTGATCCGTGCTTTTTATCCGTTTAATCCGTGGTTACGACGAGGCCTTCGTGGCTGAGTTTCCAATCCAATACTTCCGCGCCTTCTTCCGCGGCGAGTGCGGCTTCAACGTCGGCGCGCCTTCCGTCCGCGCACAGAAACGCAATGCATCCGCCACCGCCGGCGCCGCAAACTTTCGCGGCCTCGGCTCCGTTTGCCAGCGCCTTTTCGACCAGCATGTCCATCTGCGGCGTCGTTATCGTGGGCGCCAGGCGTTTGCGATTCGGATAAGCGTTCCGCATGACGGTCGCGACTTTCTCCCAATCGTCGGCGACGAGCGCTTCACGCATGCTGCGCGCTGAATCACGAATCCCATCAAACAGTTCAAACAACTCTGCATCGCCGTCGATATGTCTTTTGAAGATCTCCCAGTTGTTGATTCCGGAAAGACGCGGCTCACCCGTGTAGCAAATCGCGATTCGCTTTTCCAACTCTTCGGCATTCACGTCGAGACGCTCCCTTTCAATTCCATCTGGACGGAAATGCACACACGACACGGATCCGAAAAGCGGCGGATAGTAATCCTGAAAACCAGCCGGCACTTTGATCACTGTCGACTCGACATTCGCGGCGATAGTCACAAACTTGCGTTCTGCGTAGCGGTTTCCCACGAGTCGATTCAACGCTCCAATACACGCGATCGCGAGCGCCGATGAACCGCCGAGTCCCGCGCCCGCGGGCACGCCGCTTTCCGCCACGAGATGAAAGCCGGTCGTAGGCTTAAAAAAGTGGACCAGCTTCGAGATGAGCTCGAGTCGCTCTTCCTGAAGCAGGTCTTCAATCGCCGAGAGCGTCGTTTCAAACGCGACTTTCCGATCGCGCGACTCCAGCACTATGCGTCCGTCATCACGCGTCTCGATACGGCAACGAGCTTTGAGCGAAAGGGCGAAATTGACGGTCGTGGCGCCGGGATGAAAGAGATAAATGGGCCAGATGTCGATGGTGCCGCCCGCAAGGTCGACACGGGGAGGTGCGGAAGACTCAATAATCATTGCCGGGAAATTAACAATTTCGAATCACGATTTGCAACCAGATCCGTATTTATCCGTGTTCGTCTGTGGCTGATTTCTCTGACTTCTTTTGCTCGCCATGTCGTTGCGACTTGAACGGAATGTGTTCCTGAAACTCCTGTCGCAGATCCTGAAGCTTTTCGCTTGCAGCATGTTCGAGTTCCTGCAGCCGTTCGGGATCCGCCTCTTCAAACTTGTGCGACAGCCAAAAACGTTCCGTCAAATAGAACCCGACGATGCCAAGGACCACGATCACCAGCAGCACTTTGCCTACGCGCTGGAAATCGCCGATCACACTCATCACCGCGCCGCTGAAAAAGTAACCGGCGCCGGCGAGAACGAATACCCACAAGAAACAACTGGCGAAAGAGAGCGCCAGGAAACGCAGGTACGGCATGCGCCCGACTCCATAAAACACACACGAAGCCCAGCGCAGACCGTAAATATATTTCGAAAGAAAAATCGTGAGCGGACCGAATTTGTTAGTCAGCTTTTCAAGGCGCGGTTTGGCGGCGCGGTAGAAACGAACTTCTCGTACACCTTCGCGAAAACCGCGGCCAGTGAGATAGGCGAGATTATCGCTGAGACTGCCGGCGACTGTTCCCCAAACCAAAACCCGCGCAAAGTTGTATTCGCCAAAGAAGCCGCTGTGGGCAAGCACGCCGGCTAAAAGCAGGGTGATGTCACCCTCGAGCATGACGAGGATGAAAACCGCGTAGAGTCCGTACTGGTATAAAAGTTCGTTAACAAACTCGAGGTGCATGCAAAAACCAAACTTTAAACCAGGGAAAAGAAGTTCGTCAGCCGCTGCGGCTGACAGAATAAACTGGAGGGCTCACTATTGACTACTCTTCCGGTTGTTCTTCGTGGGGAGGCTTCACCACCAACACCGGACACGGCGCATGCCGCACAACTGACTCGGCCGTCGAACCAAAGAGGATACGTCCCAGGCCGGTCCTTCCGTGCGACGAAATAACGATCAGGTCGACTTTCCGCTCCTTTGCAACTCGCACAATCTCCGAAGCTGCCTCGCCATGAACGACAAGCTCTTCGACGTCCAGCCCCGAACAGTCGTCGCATTCGGCGAGTTTCGGCAGTTCGCGCTCGGCTGAATCTTCGAGTTGCTCAGTAATGTCGGCGATTGGGAGAGGTTCAGTCATGCCCGAGTAACCGACAGTCGGCACAATCGGCTCGATGACGTTGATGCAGATGATTGACGCCCGGAACGTACGCGCCAGCGAAGCAGCATAGGAGAGAGCGTAGTTGCCACACTCGCTGAAGTCGGTGGGTAGAAGTATGGAGCGAATCAGCATTCTGGTCTTTGTGCCTTGTCGTGGCCCGATTCTACTCTGAGGACAGCCAGTTTGACAGCCTCCAGACCCTCGACTATTCTTCGCGTACCCGGCTTATGAGCACCACACGAACAAACTTCATCGGCATCAATGTATCGGGCACTCAGGCGCGCGCGGCATTGATCGACGACCAGGGCCGCATACTCGAGAAAAAAGTTGGCGACATCACGCCTAAGAATACCGTCGCGCAGTTGGCCGCAATGGTCGAAGAGTTTCGTGCACGCTCGACAACGCTTTCAGCAATGGGCGTCGCGTTGCCGGGGCTGGTGAATCGACAAACCGACCGAGTGGTAGCTCCGCGCGATCTTCCGTCGAACCTGGCGGAAGATCTGCATGGAGAGTTAACGCGAGCAACCGGTCTGCGAGTTGAGCTCGAGAACGACGCGAACGCCGCCGCTTACGGCGAGTTTCAAGTCGGCGCCGGTCGCGGCAGCCGCAATCTCTTTTACATGATGATCGGAAACGGCATCGGCGGCGCGATCATTCTTGACGGGCATCTTTGGACAGGCGCTTGCGGCTTGGCGGGTGAAGTCGGTCATATCACGATCGATACTGAAGGACTGCAATGCGTTTGCGGTAACACCGGCTGCCTCGAGACTGTCGCTTCTGCTCCGAGCATCGTGCGACGCGCACGCGAACGTCTCAACCGTGATTCAACTTCATCTCTGTCGCGGCTGGCGTTGAATAAATCCTTTACTGCCGAAGACGTCGCCCACCAGGCAAACGAAGGCGACGATTTTGCGATGATGATGATCGAGCGGACCGGGAAATACATCGGCACCGGGGTCGCGACGGTTATCAACCTCCTGAACATCGAGCGCATCGTGCTCGGCGGCGGCGTGATGGACGCCGGCTCACTCATCCTCAATCCCATCATCCAGGAAGTAAAACGCAGGGCTTTTCAGCCATGTTTTGAAGCCACCGAGATCGTCGCCGCCAAACTCGGCCTCGACGCCGCTCCCATCGGCGCTGCAATGCTCGCACGCGACGCGAACACTGACTGAGCCGCAAAGAAGCACACAAAGCACAAATTATTTGCGTGCGTTAACTGTATTCCATGTGGGCTTTTTGTGCCTTTTTGTGGCTTGATTTGAAATTCCTCACCCATTTGGTAAAGTACGCCGTTACATTTGCAATACGAAGATTTATGAGTGCGAAAGGTTTGTGGGCTGTTCGTCTGCCAGAGTACCGGTTTGACTACCGCCCCGACGTTTAATCTGCGGCGATGCCACAGATCTTCCATCACAGTACGAATGCGCTCGCTAAGATTACGATCTATGGCGCTCTCTTCATTATTGTTGCCGCTTTGTGGGTCGCGGTCGAACTAAATCGTTCGTCGTGGAACACGGGTCAATGGGTCGAGCGGCAGCAACCCATCCAGTTCAGTCATAAACATCACGTCGGCGACGACGGTATCGACTGTCGTTACTGTCACACGTCAGTGGAAACGTCCGCTTCAGCGGGTATGCCTCCCACTACGACGTGCATGAACTGTCACAAACAGATCTGGGCTGAGAGTCCGTATCTCGAGCCGGTGCGCGCGAGTTTCCGCACGGGTAAGCCCATCGAATGGCTGCGAGTGCACGATCTCCCAGACTACGCCTATTTCAATCACAGCATTCACGTGAAAAAAGGTGTCGGCTGTTCGACCTGCCACGGCCGGATTGACGAAATGCCGATTCTTTACCAGGCAGCGCCGCTGCAAATGGAGTGGTGTTTGGAGTGTCATCGCGAACCGGAACGGTTTGTCCGTCCGCGCGAGCAGGTTTACAACATGGAATGGCGGCGTGAAAACAAGAACCAGGAACAAATAATGGAAGGCTTCCGGCTCAAGGCTGAATACAAGATTCAGGGCCGTCATGTTCTGGAAAGCTGTTCGACTTGTCACCGTTAGGATGAGCGACGATCGACATATAAATTTCAAGTTGATGCGCGATCACATTCTCGCCTTGCAGGATGGTGAAACGGCGCGCGGCGGCGGCAAGAAGTATTGGCGCAGTCTCGAGGAATTGGCTGACACGCCGCAGTTTCGCGAGTTCGTAGCGCGTGAGTTTCCGCAACAGGCAGAAGAGTGGCACGACCCGATCGAGCGGCGCACGTTTCTGAAATTGATGGGCGCGTCCCTCGCGTTAGCCGGTTTGACTGGCTGCGTCTTCCAACCACCGGAAAAGATCGTCTCCAACGTCAAACAGCCTGAGGATTACGTTCCGTGGAAACCGCTTTTCTTTGCGACCGCGGTTCCACTGTTCGGCGCAGCCACGCCCGTCCTCGTGCGCAGCAATGAAGGGCGTCCGACGAAGATCGAGGGCAATCCGGATCATCCGAACAGCCGGCCGACGGAGTATCCCGCTGACGATCCGGTGTGGGCTCCGCGTGGTTCGAGCGCAAACGACATCTTCACGCAGGCTTCGATTCTGGGTCTTTACGATCCCGATCGTTCACAAACACTGACTTATCGCGAAGACATTCGCACGTGGACGGCGTTTGTCGGCGAGATGCGTTCGGCGCTTGACGAGCAGCGCCCGAAACAAGGCGCGGGTATTCGTTTTCTCACCGAGTCGGTCATCTCGCCAACGCTCGGCGCCCAAATGAAAGCGACGCTCGCCGCGCTGCCGCAAGCGAAGTGGCACCAGTACGAACCCGTGAATCGCGACAATGCACGCGCGGGCGCAGTGGCGGCTTTCGGCCAGCCGGTAAACACGACTTATCGCTTCGATCTCGCGAAGCGGATCCTGTCTCTTGACGGCGACTTTCTGTCTCCTACTTTCCCGGGTTACGTTCGTTACTCGCGTGAATTCATTGCCGGTCGAAAGGTGACAGAAGAGTTTCGCGACATGAATCGTCTCTACGTGATTGAGACGACGCCGTCGAACACAGGCGCGATGGCGGACCACACGTGGCACGTCAAACCGAGCGAATTCGAGGCGCTTGCGAAATCGATCGCAACGGGAGTTTTCGGATTGCAGGCCGCAGCGGGTTCGACAAATCTGCCGTGGGTTGAACCGCTCGTTCGTGATCTGACACAACACAGAGGTGCAAGCATCGTCGTGGCCGGCGACAACCAGTCACCGATCATTCATGCGCTGGCGCACGCAATGAACGACGCGTTGGGCAACGTCGGCAAGACGGTTTTCTACACCGATCCGCTCGAAGTGAATCCGGTCGACCAACGAGAGTCACTGCAGGATTTGATTACCGATATCTATGCTGACCGAGTTGAACTATTGGTAATCCTCGGTGGCAATCCTGTTTACAACACACCGGCGGATCTCAAGCTCGATTTCTCGCGCCTGAAAGATAAGAATAAGCCGCTGCGCGTTCATCTCAGCGAATACAAAGATGAGACCTCCGAGTGGTGTCAATGGCACGTGCCTGCCGCTCATTCTCTCGAATCGTGGGGCGACACGCGTTCGTACGACGGCACCGTCACGATCATGCAGCCGTTGATCGAGCCGCTCTACGAAGGCAAGACTGCGCTCGAGATCCTCGCGGTTTTTTCAGAACAGTACGATCGTAAGCCGTACGAGATGGTGAAGAGTTTTTGGCAAACGCAGGGAAGAGGTTCAGCAGCAGGAGCAAGTCAGCAGGCGCAAGCTGCGGGAGCAGGAGGAAATCAATCGCAGCAGGCCACGCGTCCAGCAAACACGCAAACGCAGCAACAAGCGCCGGCCGCCGCGCAATCGCCATCGCCTTCAGCATCGCCTTCGCAGGATTTTGAAACGTGGTGGCGGCAGTCGCTTCACGATGGCTTTATTGCAAACTCCGCATTCCAGCCAAAGACCGTTTCGTTGAGCAGCAGTTGGTCCAGTCAAAATCAGACAGCACCGCAACCCGCGCCATCAGGAACTTTCGAGCTGGTGTTCCGCCCCGACCCTTCAATCTACGACGGCCGCTTCGCAAACAACGGCTGGTTGCAGGAACTGCCGAAGCCGCTGACGAAAGTTACGTGGGACAACGTCGCAATCGTCAGTCCAAATTCTGCTCAACAACTGGTCGGCGACATAAATAACCCCGGCGGGATAAAAGGCCGCGAACATCACGTGCCCGTGGTTGAGCTCGTCAACCAGCAGGGGAAAACGCTGCGCGTGCCGATGTGGATCATGCCCGGCCAGCCCGATGGCGTGATCACGATTCATCTTGGTTACGGGCGGCGTCTCGCGGGCCGGGTTGGAAGTGGAACGGCGAATCAACCAATCGGCTTTGACGCCTACCAGATTCGCACCTCGTATGAGCCGTGGTACACCAACGGAATACAAGTGCGGCCAACGGGCGAGCAATACCTGCTCGCGACGACACAACTTCACTTCAATCTCGAAGACCCAAACTTCAATCGTGAAGAGCGCGACATCATTCGTTCATATACGCTCGAAGACTTTCTCAAGGGCGCCAGGCACGAGGAGCAGCACAAACACGAGTCGCTTTACAACGATCCGTACGATTACCGCAACCAGGACGAGAATGCGCCAAACTACGCGTGGGGAATGGCCATCGATCTGAACAACTGCATCGGCTGCAACGCCTGTACGATCGCCTGCCAGTCAGAAAACAACATTCCCGTCGTCGGCAAGACCGAAGTGGTGCGCAGCCGCGAGATGCATTGGATTCGCGTCGATACTTACTTCAAAGGCTTCGATCCCACTCATCCCGAGGGCACGAATTTCATGCCGGTGCCTTGCATGCATTGCGAGAACGCGCCGTGCGAGCCTGTCTGTCCCGTTCACGCCACCGTGCACAGTGCCGAAGGCCTGAACGACATGGTTTACAACCGCTGCGTCGGCACGAAGTATTGTTCGAACAACTGCCCGTACAAAGTGCGCCGTTTCAATTTCTTTCTCTACCAGGATTGGGACACGCCGACCTACCAGTTGATGCGCAATCCCGATGTGACGGTGCGCAGCCGCGGCGTGATGGAGAAATGCACGTACTGCGTGCAGCGAATTCAGAACGCGAAGATTCAGTCGGAGCTGGAAGATCGAAGAGTGCGAGACGGCGAGATCGTGACTGCGTGCCAGGCCGTTTGCCCAACAGAGGCGATCGTCTTTGGCGATACCAACGATCCGAATAGCCGCGTGTCGAGGGTGAAACAAAACGAGCGAAATTATTCCCTCCTCGATGAACTGAACACACGGCCCCGCACAACTTATTTGTCGCAGTTGAAGAACCCGAATGGCGAGATAAAAGCTTAACCACGGTTTACACGGATTAATGCAGGACGAAGCACCCAAGCCGTACACCGAAGGTCCGATGCATACGACCACGCCCGTCATCGATCCGGGCCTGACGTTCGCTTCAGTGACCGACAAGATCAGCTCGATCGTCTTGAAACGCAAGACGTCGCTGGCGTGGTTCTTCGGCTTTGCGATCTCGTTTGCACTCTTCCAGTTGATGCTCCTCGCGATCACGAACCTCCTGTTCGTCGGTATCGGCGTGTGGGGCGTCAACGTCCCCGTCGCCTGGGGCATCGACATTCTCAACTTCGTCTGGTGGATCGGTATCGGTCACGCGGGCACACTGATCTCTGCGATCCTGCTGCTGCTGCGACAACGCTGGCGCACGTCCATCAACCGCTTTGCCGAGGCCATGACGCTCTTCGCCGTGGCCCAGGCCGGCATGTACCCGATCTTTCACCTTGGGCGCCCGTGGCTGATGTACTGGCTGTTCCCCTATCCAAACACGATGGGGATCTGGCCGCAGTTTCGCAGCCCGCTGATGTGGGACGTGTTTGCGGTTTCGACTTACGCGACAGTCTCCGCGATGTTCTGGTTTGTCGGTCTGATTCCCGACTTCGCAACTTTGCGCGATCGCGCTCGCAGCAAACCATTTCAAATTCTTTACGGCATGCTCGCGATGGGCTGGCGCGGCTCCGCGCGTCACTGGCATCGCTACGAGATGGCTTACCTGCTGCTCGCAGGTCTCGCGACGCCGCTCGTCTTGTCAGTACACACGATCGTCAGTTTCGACTTCGCCGTCGGCATCATTCCCGGCTGGCACGCCACGATCTTTCCGCCGTACTTCGTCGCGGGCGCGATCTACGCCGGCTTCGCGATGGTGCTGCTGCTGACCATTCCCCTCCGGCGCTTTTACGGTCTCGAAGGTTTCATCACGATGCGCCACATGCACAACATGGCGAAGGTGATGCTCGCAACCGGTTTGATCGTGGGTTACGGCTACATAATGGAAGCGTTCTTCGGCTGGTACAGCGGCAACAAGTATGAACGGTTCATGATCTGGAACCGCATGCATGGTCCCTATCACCTTTATTACTGGGCGTTGATCTTGTGCAACATCATCACGCCGCAGTTTTTGTGGTCAAAGAGGATTCGTTCCAACCTGCTCGCGCTCTGGATCATTTCGTTCATCGTCAGCATCGGCATGTGGCTCGAGCGTTTTGTAATCGTCGTCACGAGTTTGCATCGCGACTACCTGCCGTCGTCCTGGGGAATGTACCAGCCGACGCAGTGGGACTGGGCGATGTTCATCGGAACGATTGGGTTCTTCTTTACGCTCCTGTTTCTGTTTATTCGCTTCCTGCCGATGATTTCGATTTTTGAGATGCGCACGATCCTGCCGGCAGCGGAGGTGGAGGAGTAAATGGAACGCGAACCAGCGGTGCAGGTTTCAGGCGCAGGCGGGTCCGGGCATCCGCCGGGTCATCGCCGTCACGCGCCTCCGCTCTACGGTGTCATGGCGGAGTTTGAAAGCCCGACCGATCTGGTTGCAGCGGCGCGTCGTGTTTACGCGGCCGGGTACCGGCGCATCAACGGTTACTCGCCGTATCCGATCGAGGAGCTTTCCGAAGCGATCGGGTTTACGCACACGAGCCTGCCGCTGATCGTCTTCATCGGCGGATTGCTCGGCGCCTTGTCCGGTTTTTTCATGCAGTACTGGATCGAAGTGATCAACTACCCGCTCAACGTTGGAGGGAAGCCGTACAACAGTTGGCCGGCGTTCATACCGATCACGTTTGAAATGACAGTGCTGTTCGCGGCGTTCGCGGCGGTGCTGGGAATGCTGGTGCTGAACAAACTGCCGCAACCATATCATCCGGTTTTCAACGTGCCGAATTTTGCGATGGCGACACGCGATCGGTTCTTTCTCGCGGTGGAGGCAAATGATCCGAAGTTTGATCACGCCGAAGTGGTCGCTTTGTTGAGGAGTCTGGACGCGCTGGAAGTTAATGATGTCGAAGTCTGAAACAGTCAGTGCCACAAAAGGGCACAAACGTCACAAAAGATCGAAAGCAGTTATTTGTGCTTTCTGTGCCTCTTTGTGGCTAATTCTGATTTCGACAGGTTGCCGTTACGACATGCAGGACCAGCCGAAGATGAAGCCTTATCGCGCGACGTCATTCTTTAGCGATAGGCTGTCGAGTCGCCAACCGATCGAAGGCACAGTCCCGCGTGGCTTCCTGCGCTCTGACACCGCTTACTACACCGGCAAGAAAGCCGGCTCGTCACCGTCCGCAAGCCCCACGCCCGGGACAGCACAGCCCGGCGCGGGCGCGCAAGCGAATACCTATCCCGACGACGTCGATACCTTCCCGTTCCCGGTTACGAAAGAGATCGTGATGCGCGGGCGCGAACGCTACGACATCTTCTGTAGCGTGTGTCACGGTTTGACCGGAAACGGCGACGGCATGATCGTGCGCCGTGGTTTCCGTCGCGCTGCTTCATTCAACGACGACCGTCTGCGCAAGGCGCCCGTGGGACACTTCTTCGACGCGATGACGAACGGCTGGGGCGCGATGCCGCCGTACGCGTCGCAGATCCCGGTGCAGGATCGTTGGGCCATCATCGCCTACATCCGGGCTTTGCAGGCGAGTCAGTCAAATCCTGCGGCAGCTTCGGCCAGTCCATCTCCGGGAGCTTCGCCCGCACCAACACGTAGTCCAGCGGCTTCGCCCGGAACTGGAGGCCACGAATGATTCAAACATTCAATCCTCCAAATCTGTCCGCGTTTCAGAGGCGCGCGTTGATCGTGGGCATCGTGGGAATTGTCGTACTTCTCGCGGGCCTCTTTCTGGATCGGCGGCAGTTTTTCGAGTCGTACCTGATCGGCTGGACGTTCTGGACCGGAATTGCCGTCGGCTCAATTGCCCTGTTGATGCTCCAACACATGACCGGCGGCGGCTGGGGATTTGTGATCCGGCGTGCACTCGAAGCGGCAACGAGAACGCTGCCGTTAATGGCGGTCTTGTTCATACCGATCATTGCCGGTTCTAACTATCTCTACGCCTGGAGACACGAGGAAGAATTTGCCGAACATCCTGTGCTCCAGCTCAAAGCTCCGTATTTGAATCTCTCGTTTTTCACGGTGCGCGCGGTTGTCTATTTCGGCGTGTGGATGGCGCTCGCGTATCTGCTGAACAGGTGGTCGCTCGCGCAGGATCGCACCGCGGACAATCGTTACACCAAAAACATGCGCGTGCTGAGCGGGCCGGGAATGATCGCGCTGATCTTCACAATTACGTTTGCCTCCATCGACTGGTACATGTCGCTCGAACCGGAATGGTTTTCGACGATCTATGGTTTCATCTTCGTCGCGGCGTGGAGCTTGAGCGCCCTCGCGTTTGTGATCTTCGTGATGGCGCGGCTCTCCAGGGACGAACCGATGCGTCGCATCGTGGCTCCGCTGCACTTCCACGATCTGGGCAAGCTGTTGCTGGCGCTCGTCATGTTGTGGGCCTACTTTGCCTACTCTCAATATCTGATCATCTGGTCCGGCAATCTGCCGGAAGAGATTACGTATTACACGCATCGCACCTATGGCGCGTGGGGTGCGATCATCGTCATTATCGCCATACTCCATTTCGCCGCGCCGTTTTTGTTCCTGCTTTCGCGTGAGTTGAAACGCAGTCCGGGAAAACTCGTGATTGTCGCGGGGCTGATACTCGTGATGCGCCTGATCGATCTGATCTGGATGCTTGCTCCGGCGTTCAAGGACCACAGGTGGATCTGGATGGACGTGATTGCCTTCATCGGATTTGGTGGTTTGTGGTTGTGGTTTTTCACGTGGCAGTTGAGCACGCGGCCGTTGATACCGATTAACGATCCGCAGTACGACTCGGTAGTCGAGCAAATGCACGCGGAACACTGAGACCAGGGATTTACAGGGATGGCACAGAAACACAAAGGCAACGGACATCGAACAGAGACGCCCGACGTTACGCACATTCGCAACGTCGAAGTCACTCACGAAAGGAGTGACATCAGCGTGCGTGGCGTGCTCACGTTCGTGGTGGTGCTTACGATTGCCGCGATCGCGATTCACATCGGCGTGTGGGTGTTGTTTCGTTACTTCGAGAGGCAGGAAGCGAAAGCACCGGGACCTGGTCCGATGGCCCTGAGTCAGGAGGAGCGCTTGCCGCCGGCGCCGCGCCTGCAGGCCGCACCGGGATTCGAAGTGACACTCGAAGACGGGCGAAGCATTCACCTCGGAAAAGCCGCGCCGCAAACGGAGTATCGGATCCTGCTCCAGCAGTGGCAAGAGAACCTGAAAACCGGATTGAAAGATCAGTCCGGCAATGTCGTGGGTATTCCGATCGACGCCGCCATCGACAAGGTCGTCTCGGGTGAAGGTTTGCCGACAAGGGTCAAGGAAGCGGCGCCTGGAAAATTGCAGGACTATGCGATCAGCATGCCGACCGCCGCGAGTTCCGGGCGCCAAACGGAGAAGAGATTGCAATGAGCCGAGCAAAAAGCGTAACCACGGATCACACGGATAAAGGCGGATTGATCCGTGGTTATCTGTGTAATCTGTGGCTGATTTTA
>DASSEB010000349.1:0-9625 GCA_035696765.1 Pyrinomonadaceae bacterium
GTCGACGCGCGCGATAACGACGCGCTACTTGATCGGCGCGGATGGCGCCCGTTCGCGTGTTGCTCGCGATCTGAAACTCGAGCTGAATCGCGAATGGATCGTGGGTGTGGAAAATGTTTTTCACGGGGCCGTACTTGATGGACCACCGCGATTGCTTTGTTTTCTCGATCCGAAACTGGCGCCGGGTTACATCGCGTGGATTGCTCACGATGACGAAGAGACGCACCTGGGCGTCGGCGGCTATCCGTCGTTGTTCGATCCAACTGCGGCGCTTCAGGAGTTTCATTCACGCGTCGCAGGCATCATCGACTTGCGAAAGGCAAAACAGATCGAGGCGCGTGCCGGCCTTATTCCGGTCGGCGGCGTGCTCAGAAACATCGCTAACTCAACTGGCCTTTTAATAGGCGACGCCGCGGGCGCCGTGTCACCACTCACAGCGGGCGGCTTGGATCCGTGCATGCGTCTGTCCGCGTTCGCCGCGGGTGTTGTTGCTGAGTATTTGTCGACTGGCGATGCTCAGGTGTTGCAGGCGTACTCAGGGGAACTATTCCGGTCGCGGTTTGCATCGCGCTTATGGGCACGTCGCATTGCCGCGACGCTTCGTCAGCGGCAACTGCTCGAATTGGGTTGTGCAGTGTTACGGCTGCCAGTTTTTAGCCGGCTTGCGAATCACGTGTTCTTTGGCCGCGGTTCTTTTCCGGATGTGACGGACAACTTGCAACCGCGGCTTAACACGTGGCAAACCGGCCAGTCGGCTACTTGATCAGTTCAAAAGATGCCCTGCCCCGGCGTCAAAATCCCGGCCGGATCAAAGTGGCGTTTCGCGCTCACGAACGCTCCCCATAAAGGTTGAAAGTGTTTCTGCCAGTCGTGTCTTGTCATCGGAACCGAATCGAAAGGATAACGCTTACCGCCAAGCGTCACGGCACGCTCAAACAGTGTGCGGTTGGCGGCGACGAGTTCGGCGGCCCGCTCCGGCGTCGGTGGTACCGCGTTGCGCAACAGCGAGAAGACGAAGAACTGCCGGCTGTCAGGCACGCGGAAGAACGGCGCGGTAAAAAGTTCCCGATTGAACGGATAGATGAGAATCGGACCCTGGCCGACGTCGTCGACGGTTAGACTGGCCAACGTCTCACCGATCAAAGTCTGCGCGTTGGCTGCGGGGACAAATAGATTGACCCAGGGATGCGGAAAATCCCAAACGCCGATCTGGCGGAGAAAGGCGACAAGGGGCGCGAGGCGGTTCAGGTAATCGAAATAACTCATGTCCTGGGCCGACTGTGTGCCCGGGTTGAAGGCGAGCCCGCTTAGCAACGCGACATCGTTAGGCTCGTTGCCGGGCGAGAAGTATTTGGCAGTCTCCAACTGGTAGAGCCAGTTGCCTGCACCATCAGGAACGGCAAAGCCCTGTACCGTGTCGAACCGCCCATCATCGATTAACTTTTCGAGGTCAGACAGGAAGGCCGGGAGACTGCTGTAGAACGCATGATAGAGCCGCGCATTCGGCGGGGCCGCGATGAGCCGCACACGCGCGCGCACGATCAACCCAAATTGGCCCAGTCCGGAACGCGCGGCCTCGAACAGCGCGGTATTGTGGGTTGCCGAGCAAGAGACGAGTTCGCCCTCGCCTGTGACCACTTGTAACTCGACAACGTTGTCCACCTGTGGTCCATAGCGGAACGCCTGGCTCCCAATGCCGCCCAGCGAGAGTGTCCCGCCAACAGACAATTCGAGAAAATCGACGAGTGTCGGCGGTGTCAGCCCTTGCGGGATAGTTTGGGAAAGCAGGTCCAGCCAGCGCGTGCCGCCATCAACCAGCACGTTTGTCGGTTTGATCTCGTGCACGGTGGCGAGTGTCGCCATGTCGACAACCACGCCTGCTTCGACTTGCGCCTGCCCCTGCGTGCTATGACCTTGCCCACGCGCAGCGACCTTGATCTCATTGCGGCGGGCGAACCTGACCATCTTCACGACATCATCCACTGAACCGGGCTTCAAGACAGCAAGCGGTTGGCGATGCAGTAAGTGACCGAAGTCGTCGGCTGCCGCAGCGCGTGAAGCATCGTCGAGCAGTAGAACGCCGTCGAAGTTCGGGAAGTCTTGGGCAAGCGCAGTCGCGTGGTGCTCAAGCTCTGCCGCACTCACCCAACTGCGTAGTCCAGTATCAAATCCGGCGACGACGATCGTCCCCGCCAATGTCCCGCGTAAAAATGCGCGGCGCGAAATCTCTGCACCCATTTGCTCGCCTCCGTAAGATTAAAGACTTGTAAGGTATAGGTAATTAGCTGGTCGGGAATTGCTGAAAACTTCAGCGCGATAGAGTACAGCAAGCAGGTGAATTTGAGCTAGCTGAAATATGAAGTCGAGTTAGTTGCCTCCAGTCTTTCAGCCACAAAAAAGCACAAAAGGCACAAAAAGGATTTTCTTGCTGGCGACGCCAGTTAAAACCTTGACGCTCCTTTTCCTCCGATATACAGTGCCTGCGTCTTCAAGGTTCCTGAGGCGGCATTCTTCCTTCACGAGACTTGCCCAATCGACAATCATTCCGTTGACATCACAAGTGCAGCAACACAGCCATTGAGGGAGCTGGAACATGCAAATCCGATTGCCTGGTAACATTCTGGTCCTATGTTTGACGGTGGTCTCGCTTTTATTCGTTTTAACTAAACGATCTCCCGCTCTGCCTGCCGAGCGTGGCACCACCGAAACAACCATCGCTCAAACGTCGCCTTGTGCTAACGGACAGGAAAGCGGCTTGCCACTCCCCAGCGGTTTTCTCCCCGCGAAACTTCCAGAGTTTCAAGCGCAACTCAAATCATTTCTTACCAGCGGAAAATACAAAACGCTAAAGTGGTGTGAAGACAAAAAACTTCGCGATACCGGCCCCTTTGTTAACGGCGTCAGCTACGGTGTTCACCCAACTGTAAAAATCTATTACTCACCGTCCGTTATTAACTGGCTCTTACGGAAGGACACCGGCAAGGCGATTCCGGATGGAGCGATGATCGTTAAGGAGCAGTACACCGCTCCAGCCGCCAGGTACCAGCTCCAGCCACCGAAAGCAATCAATGGTTGGACCATCATGATCAAAGACAGCAAGGGATCGCAGGACGGTTGGTACTGGGCAGAGATTTGGGATGCTCAATGCATGGACAATAACAATCCTCCATTTGCCGTCCCGTATGCAGGATTCGGACTCTACTGCGTGAGGTGTCACGCTTCGGCAGAAAAGGAACACACGTTTACTTATTCGAAGAACATCAACGGCTTTCCAGGCGATCCCGATTCTTACTTTGTCGATCTCTCGTGGGCGTCAACCCCAACAACCGGGCATACAGCGGCTCCCGCGCAACCGTGTAGTGAATCGGCTGAAAGCGATAGAGGCGTTCCGACCGCCGGCCATAACCCGGATGCGACCGATGTGCAGGAGCAGCAAGTCTTCCGAGAGATGGCCACCTTAAAACCGCCAACTCTCGATCCAAAATTTGTTGCCTTCTATAAATCGATAACTCCGGTGCCACTGGACAAAGTGAAGAAATTTCCGGGCGAGACTTACGATCACATTTTTCCGCAGAATATCGGAACCCCTGGCGCGAAGCCCGCACCGTCTCCTAATCCCAACCAGTTTCTCACTTCCGATCAATGCATGGGCTGTCACAGCGGCGGCACGTATGGCAACGTCATGCTCTACTCCGGCAGCAAACAAAAAGACGGCTCAACTCCCGTCATGAACGTTTCACCCTTCGGTGAGTGGCGTTGGTCGCCGATGGGACTGGCCGGCCGCGATCCGATCTTCTACGCACAACTCGACAGCGAAATTGCGTTCGTAAAAAATTTCTTCAAAGACGATCCGGCGAAGGTCGAGGAAAAGATCAAACAGATCAACAACACGTGCTTCAAGTGTCATGGAGTAATGGGTAAACGCCGTCTCGACGACGATCACGGTGGACCAGATAAAGGTAATTTTGAACGAGAGATGGTGTACGCAACTTACGATTCGAATTCGCAATCGCCCAACAAGCAAGCGTACATCTACGGCGCTTTGGCGCGTGATGGCGTTAGCTGCATGGCGTGTCATCGAATCGCGGAGGACAAAATCCCCTTCGCCGATTTCCTCAAAAACAAGATCACGGGCAACTTTACGACCGGCAATCCGGCAGAGCTGTTTGGCCCATTCGAGGATAAAGAGATTGTCACCGATCCAATGAACAATTCTCTCGCCATCAAGCCAAAACACGACGCGTACATCAAAAGCTCTCGCATGTGTGGTAATTGCCACACGATCAACCTGCCTTTGATGGACAATCCAGGCGCGGACGCCGCCAAGCCGCACCTCGAGCAGTTAACTTATCTCGAATGGCTGAACAGTGGTTATCAGAACGAGGTTGGTACAAACTCAAAAGCGCAAACGTGCCAGGATTGTCACATGCCGACGAAGTACACCAACTCCGCCGGCACTCTCAACATTCCCTTGATTCAACAGCCAATCGCGTTCATCGAAGACGATCAATATCCCCAAACCGGCAATCGTTTGCCCGATGACAAAATTCGCGTTCGCTTCCGTGATAAGGGTTTTGCTCGTCATCAACTTCAGGGTTTGAACATCACGCTCTTGCAGATGTTTCAGCAGTTCATGTCGCCCTACAAATCGAATGGGACCAACATCCTCGCGAACGTTGTTTTGGGAGTCAGGCAAAACGATTACATGTCAGGCCTCGACGATCTCTCCACCGCGATTGATGCTTTCGTGCAACAGGCGCAGAACTCGACTGCCGAAGTTTCAGTGTCGCCCGCTACGATTAGCAACCAGAAACTGATCGCGGATGTGAAGGTGACAAACAAAACCGGGCATCGCTTTCCGAGCGGCGTCGGGTTTCGCCGCGCGTTTTTAGAATTTCGTGTAGTTGATAACGATTCGGGTAAGACTGTCTGGTGTTCGGGTTGTACGAATGAGCTGGGTGTGATCATGAACGGCGCTGAACGGTTGCCGTCGGAACTGTTCGACGTTTACAAAGACGGCAGCAAGCCCGCCAATCACGACTATCCGGCTGGCTGCAACGACAAATATCTTCCGGGTACGAATCCGCAGTACTACCAGCCACACTTCTTCTGGAACACTCAAAAGAACACCGGATCTGCGATCACACGGCAAGACCAAGTTCAGATTTATGAAGAACTGAATCTGAACATTCAGTGCGCGATGACGACGAGCTTTCTGCGGCGTGACTACCAGTTGAAAGACAATCGTCTCCTGCCGTTGGGCTGGACCAGCACAGGGCCGCTCAAAGCTGACAAAACACCTTTCATCCCCGCGGATTACCTTCACGAAACTTTTCCGGTGAGCGTCGGTGGAGATCCGGCTTATGCGGATGGAAGTGGCACGAATGTCGTGAGGTATGAGGTCCCGCTGAGTGCATTCAGTGGAAAAAATGTAACCGTCACCGCAACTCTCTATTACCAGTCGATACCGCCGTACTTCTTGCACGATCGCTTTTCCCAGGCGCCGGACGCACCGGCGACGCAGCGGCTCTATTACCTGACGTCGAACTTACAGACGAAAGGCACCTGGATCGAGGATTGGAAATTCCAAATCGCCACCGCGACTCAAGCCGCTACAGTGCGTTAAGAGCCACAGATAAACGCAGATTGAATCACGGATTTTTGATCCGTGCGGCTATGGTGCTGCGATCTTGATGACCGCACTATTAGTCGCAGGACCACGCAACTGCACCTTTACTGATAAATCTCTCGGCGCACCTACGACGTTATCAGGCAAGCGCACGATGATCTGCGTTACGTCGCTAAGGTCAGTGACCGCATTGATGTGCTCAACCGGCAGATCGTAAACACCTCCGACACCGTCTTCTGCGGTGACAATCAGGTTTGCCACTGTGTCTTCAGGAAGCAGTCCGAGGTGCCAGACAAACAAAGAAATGCGACGGCGTTGATCTGCTCCGCCAAGGTTGAACGGGTTGAGCAGTGAAAACGGATCGCGCGTGACAATCACAGAGTCGAGAGCCACCGCGCGGCCGGTATTATCGTCGATCAATAACACTGGCGCGTCATTGTCAGTAATCGTTACGACTCCCTGAGCATCGGCAATGGCGGCATTGGTTGCATTGGAAAGGTTCAACAAGAAAGTTTCAGTAAACTCATTCGTGCGGTCGCCCACGATATTGATCGAAACAGCCTTGCCTGTAAGTCCCGGCTCGAAAGTCAACGTTCCGGTTACCGGCTGGTAATCAGTGCCGGCAGTCGCCGATGCGTCCGCAGTTGCGAAATCAACCGTCACCGGCAGGTGACTCGGCGACGAAAGCAAGACGCTAACATTCAGAATCGGGGCGCCAGTGTCAGGTTCGCTAATTACTTCGTCGAGTATCGTAATTGTAGGTAGGGGCCGGACCGTTTGGCCGCCCGCCAATGTGCCGGTGCTTGTCTCGAATGTGTTGCTGCCTGAATACTCTGCCGTGATCACGTGAGTTCCCACGGGTAATGTGGATATCATGAACGTTGCGACTCCACTTCCGTTCAACACCACAGGTGAGCCAATGTTGACGCCACCGAATTTGAACTGCACCGATCCTGTTGGCGTTCCGGCCGCAGAAGTCACTGTGGCC
Source organism: Pyrinomonadaceae bacterium (assembly GCA_035696765.1). Lineage (GTDB taxonomy): Bacteria > Acidobacteriota > Blastocatellia > Pyrinomonadales > Pyrinomonadaceae > PSRF01. The sequence goes on from DASSEB010000349.1 coordinate 6,618, forward strand.
GTGAAGGTCACGGATTCACCAACATCAGAAGGTGTCACGGACGTGCTAACCGCCGTGCTCGTCGAAGCCTTCACAGTCGCGCTACTCGTCACGCTCTCAAAGTTTCCACTCGTGTCAGCAATCTGAATCGTGACGTTGAAGGTCCCAGCGGCTGCGTACGTGTGCGTTCCCGTTATGTCGAATCCACCGCCGTTGGCCGCGATGGTGCCCGCTGACGTTGCGGTACCGTCACCCCAGTTTATGGTCGCAGTAAAGCTGGCTGCGGTTTTCGTGTTGTCGAAATCAATGAACGTGGCGACGAGGGCCGTAACAGGAACCGTTTGTGTAGCACTAAAGTTTTTGCCGGTTCCTGATGGCGAGTTGAGATAGACGTCTACGAGATCAAAGACATTATTTAAGATTGCGAGGTCCGGCTTTCCGTCCGTATTGAAATCGCCGGAGAACGGAGCCCATGAACTGGTTCGCGCGGGCGACGTTACTGCAGTTTGGAAAGTACCGTCGGCGTTGCCACGTAACACGCTGTAAGAATTTCCGCTGGCGTTCACTGTGATGATATCCGCTGGTCCATCACCGTTGAAGTCGTCCAATACCAATTGAGTCGGCTCCTGGCCCACCGGGTAACTGACCTGGCCCTGGAACGTGCCATTTCCAATACCCAGAAATACTCCCATAACATGCGACGCGGTTACTGCGACTACCAGGTCCTGCTTTCCGTCGTTGTTGATGTCTTTCGCGATGATGCCGGTTGGAGCTGAACCGGTGGCAATGTTTGTCGCCGCCTGAAATGTTCCATCACCATTGCCTAACAGGATGCTCGTATTGCCATTGAGCAGGCCATTAGTCAGCGCTAGATCCGGCTTCGTGTCGCCATTGAAATCAGCGACTGCTACACCGCGAGCTTCTCCTGGCAGGCTGTAGGAGACTGCTGTTTGAAATGTGCCGTCACCATTGCCGAGCAGCACACTCGCTTTGCTGCTGTTGTTGCTGGCTACAACGAGGTCCAATTTGGTGTCGCCGTTCACGTCAACGATAACCAGATCTTCCGGAGTGTTGACATTGAAGTTGACGGCTGACTGAAACGTGCCATTGCCATTACCAAGAAGAATGCTCACGTTGCCGGTGCTTAAAGAGCCGCCGAAAAAATTCCCCACTGCCAGATCCAATTTTCCATCGCCGTTGAGATCCGCTGCGCGGACTCTTTCCGGATTGCGGTCCACAGGGATCGTACCGGTGTTGGTGAATGTACCGGCGCCATTGTTGATCAGGATCGTTACGTTGTGATTCAACACATTCGCCACTGCCAAATCGGGTTTCGTGTCACCGTTGAAGTCGCCGGCCACGCCGGAATTCGGGTTATCACCAACGGAGTAGTTCACATTAGTTGAGAACGACTGAGCGCTGGCCGAAGCGGCAAACGCTGCCACGACCAGGCTAAGTAAGGCGCCGAGACGCAGGATTAGGAGGATGTGCCGATTGGGGGTTGACAACATAGACCTTGCCTTTGTGATCAGAATAGAAGTCTCAATATCGCTGGAATTGCGGACGCTCACCAGGTTTATGAATTCCGCGATGGAGTGATGAGCAGTTTATGAACAAGAGCGGATTCTATTAGCTGGGTTCTGGAAACGAATAACGAGCGATCTTCACTCACACTAAAATCCGGCAAGCACGATAAGCGAAAATGCCCGCGTCTGGCAATATTTTCGATAAATCCCACGAGAAAGCGGCGGCTGGCCGCGGAGGGCCGCCCCTACAGTTCTAACGTTAGCGGCTCAATCCCGATCAGGTCGAAACTTGGAGCTATCGCGAAGAGCGCTTTGCTTTTGGTTTCTTTGAGGGCTTTTGTTCTTTGGTGAGGTCCACGATTCGATTGTTCTTCCACACGTAAACAGGCGTTCCAGTCTGGAGGCCCAACTCAAGGGCGCGTTTTGCAGCGCGGCGCAAGGCGCGCAGCGTATCCTCTATTTCACGCGTTTGTGATTTGACTCGACGGCTCATCGATTAGTTCCCGCTGAAATCAACTGCGGTGTGCTGCGTGAATTATCGTACCACTCCCACGTATCCACCAACTGCATATAGACATCTTGAAAGTTGCGTAGACCCGCTTCAAACCGCCGTCGTATGACAGCGCTGCTCACGTTGTGACCGCCTTGCACAACTCTCGTGGCCACTCGTGAGATGGCCATCTCCGGATCCGACCGCCCGCAAAACAAAGGCCGAAAGCAGAAACCATTTGTGCTTCTTGTGCCTTTTTTGTGGCTGAAACACTTTTGTAGTCTCCAAAAAATATTGCTTTCGCGTCTCGGCATGCCTATCATTTCCGCGGCATTGCAGAATCCTGATCCCAAGGTAAGAAGTGCCGTCTTGTCTTAAGTCCCAGTAATCTCAACCTGACCCAAAACCTCGTTCACAAATCCGTTCGATCGGTGAAATTATGAAAAACCTACCTCTACTCCTCCTTGCGCTGATCTCTATCATGTTCGCGACCACGGCTCGAGCCCAAACTGTTCCTGAGCAAGCGCGCAACTTTCAAATAAACACTACCCACACAGGTTCTATTTCTACTGATCACTTGACACCTCCTCTCAAACAAAGGTGGGTCGTCAATTTTGGACGCAGCATTTCGTACCCGCTGATTGCCGACGACAGGGTTTACGTCACTGTTGGAAACGGCGCGGGCGCCGGAACGACCCTCTATGCACTGGCTGCAACAAACGGTGCGATTCTGTGGTCCTTCGGGCTCGGAACAGGATCGCCGTGGTCTGGCATCTGCTACGAGAATGGCCGGGTGTTTGCCATCAACAACGGCGGTTTGCTACGCGCCTTTGACGGCGCGACCGGTAACGTGATTTGGACCACCCAACTTCAAGGCCAGTTTCAGTTCTCGGCCCCGCCGACAGTTTCTCAGGGCGTGATCTACACCAGTGGTGCTGGATTCGGCGGAACTGTCTATGCCGTTAATGCGGATTCCGGTGCTGTGTTATGGACCGCGCCAGTCGCGAATGGCG
>DASSEB010000350.1:0-12307 GCA_035696765.1 Pyrinomonadaceae bacterium
GCGAACCTTCTTCAGCAACGATCAACGTGCGCTCAAACTGTCCTGACTCTGCGTTGTTGATGCGGAAGTAAGTCGAGAGTTCCATCGGACAACGCACGCCTTTCGGAATGAAACAGAAACTTCCATCCGAGAAGACCGCGCTATTCAACGCCGCGAAAAAGTTGTCGTTGGTCGGCACGACCGAACCGAGATACTTCTTGACGAGCTCGGGATGGTCTCTGATCGCTTCGGTGAACGAACAGAAGATCACTCCGTGCTTCTTCAGCTTCTCTTTATACGTCGTCGCGACCGAGACTGAATCGAACACCGCGTCGACGGCGACACCCGCTAACTGCTTCTGCTCCGTCAACGGAATGCCGAGTTTCTCAAACGTCCGCAGCAGCTCGGGATCAACTTCATCAAGGCTCGCTTTCGTCGGCTTCTGTTTGGGCGCGCTGTAGTAAATGATGTCCTGGTAATCAATCTCCGGATAAGTAAGGTTGGGCCAGTGCTTCGGCTCGGTCATCGTCAGCCAGTGACGAAACGCCTTCAGACGAAACTCCAGCATCCACTCGGGCTCGTTCTTCTTCTCCACGATCAAGCGGATCGTGTCTTCATTGATCCCGCGCGGAATCATGTCGGACTCGATGTCCGTGACGAAGCCGTACTTGTATTCCTGTTTGCTTAAGAGTTCTGCTGTACTCATTGGTTTCTTCTAAACCCGATTATCCCTGGGCCTGATGCCCTGAATCTGGTGCAACGCCGCGTCGACATTTGCTTCTGTTCCCAACAACTGCGAGAGCGTGATGTCGGCAAGCGCGTTGTCGACAATCTGGTGCAGCTCGATAATCACCGGACGAATGCCGCAGTCGCCAGTGTGCACGCACGCGTCGAGCACGCCCGCGTAGCTCTTGCAATGCGACTCGGCCGGCTCGCCTTCAAGCACGCGAATGACCTGGTTCAACCGGATTTCGGATGCGGGCCGCGCGAGCGAGTAGCCGCCCTTCGTACCGCGCGTTGACTGAACCAGTCCGGCCTTGCTCAAGATCCACATCAACTTGCCCGCGTTGGCTGTCGATATTCCTTCGAGCCGCGCGACTTGCGACAGCGTCAATGACTCGCCCATCGTTTCGGCGCGGGCTAATTGCAGCAGGCAGCGCAGGCCGTATTCTTCTTGAGCTGATATCTTCATCGCCAGTTAACTTATTAACTGTAGGCATCTTAGCGAAACCTTACTTTTAAGTCAAGATTAGCCGCAAGTATGCGGATGAACACAAATCCGATCCGGTGTTCATCCGTGAATCGTGGCTAAAGTTTGAAGTCGAAGTCGAGATAGCCCGCGAGTCGCACGGGCTTACCGCCGGAGGTCGAGGGCGGGAACGTCCATCCGCGAGCAGCTTCCTCCGCCGCTTTGCGCAGCAGCGTCGGGCCTTCGGAGTTAGTGATCCAAATCTTCCCGTTCTCATCGATGATCGCAAACACTCTGACCGTGCCCGACACGTTATGCGTCTTGGCCTGCGGTGGGTAGACGGGCGTAACGCGTTTGGTCTCGCGGCCGTTCAGCGATCCGGTGCTGATGAGTTGTGGCTCGGAAGCCGGCGTGGTGGACGGAGCAATCGGAGTTTGGACTGGCGCGGCATCGGAGTCGGTTGGCGTTGCGGTGGGCTTCGTGGCGAAAGGATTTGGGATCCTGTTGGTGACCGCATCGAGTGCCGGTGATCGGCCTAACGAAGCGACCTGGATTTGCGAAGAAGCCATCTTCTCTCTCGCCAGCAGGTATTCGGTCTGCCATTTGGCGCGATCGTCCTCGTTTCGCGCGAGCGACAAGCGAATACCGAGCACATCTTCCTGGAGCGCCAGCGCGTCGTAAGATCGACCGGCGTCTTTCGAGATCTCGGTCGCTTGTGCGATTACTCGTTCTAACAATCCGCGGACTCGTTCCAGATCGGTGTTCGCCTCAGCCGGTAGATCTTCATCGCTCGGATTGATGCCATAACTGCGATATCGCGCCAGGTGTGAACGGACGCCATTGATGGTTTGGCCGGCGGCGGCAAAGTAAGTTCGGAGCGATTCATCTTTCTGCATCGCGCGCGTCTGAAACGTCTCTTCCAGCAGCGACTGCGAGCGGCCGTAGTTTCCCTCTTCGAGATAAATGCCGAGCAACATCAACGTCGTGACATTGCGCAGTGCCACATCATTGACCGACGCGCGAACGTTTTCCAGTTCCGTGGCAGCGGCTTGAAGCTGATGGACGGCGGCGAGCGCACGTGCACGCTGAATCCGCTGCATAACGGGATTCGCGGCCGATGCATCTTCGGCGGAGCCAGTCGACTGCCCTACCGCCAGAACGGTTGTTATTAGGATTAAAATTGTCGGGAGGATTACATTAAAGTAGGGGCGAAAGTAAAAAGAACTCATCCCAGGCATTATGGCCGCATTGTCCTGACTGAGGCAAGCGGGGCCACAAAGAGGCACTGTTAGCCACAAAAAGGCACAAAAAGCACAAAAGAGGAGAGCGGTGAAAGTTAAGCGACGGCGAAACCTAAGTGTGATCAGGCAAAAACTTTATGTGCCTTCTGTGCCTTTTTGTGGCTGACACTTTTGTGGCTACTGTGCGCCGGCGGTGCCGAGGCTTTTGATGATCTTGTCGCGGTAGGCGCGGGCGTCGTTTTTGACGGCGGTTTCGTTAAGGGTCAATAGACGACGGTTGCGCATCACGATGCGGCCGTTGATGATGACCGTCTCGACGTCGGAGGCTTTGGTGGCGTAGACGAGATCGGAGTAGACGTTGTAGAGCGGAATCTGATTGAGCGTATCGCGATCGACGACGAGGAGATCCGCGCGCTTTCCATTTTCCAGCGAGCCGATCTCTTTCTCGAGATGCAGTGCGTAGGCGCCGCGGATAGTGGCCAACTCGAATGCCTGCTGCGCCGAGATCACTTTTGGATCGCCGGTGAACACCTTGTGCAGCTTCGCAACCGTATCCATCTCTTCCCACATATTCAAATCGTTGTTCGACGCCGCCCCGTCTGTGCCCAAACCCACCAACACGTTCTCTGCCAGCATCTTCGGCACCGGCGCGACGCCCGCGGCGAGCTTCATGTTTGACTGCGGATTATGGACCACACCAACACCGCGACGATGAAGGATCGCGATGTCAGTCCCCTGCGGCCACACCACGTGAGCGGCAATCACTCGATCGTTCAGGAAACCGATGCGGTCGAGGAAAGCAACCGGACTAGCACCTTTCTCTTTCACGCTGTCGTCCACTTCGCGCTTTGTTTCCGCAATGTGTATGACGATCGGCACACCCGTGCGATCGGCGAATGCGCGCGCCGCTTTGAGGTGCTGTTCCGAAACCGTGTACGGCGCGTGAGGCGCGATCGCCGGAATGATGAGTTCGTGCCCTTTCCAACGAGCGACAAACTTCTCGACGTAGGTCATCCCTTCGGCGTTGGTTTTGTTGTCCGCGACCGGAAAGTCGATGATCGTTTCACCCAGCACGCCACGAACGCCGGCTTTCGCAGTTTCATCGGCAATCGCGTCCTCGAAGTAATACATGTCGCAGAACGTCGTAGTGCCGCCGCGAATCATCTCTGCCAATCCGAGCCGCGTTCCGACGCGCACAAATTCTTCGGTTACGTTTTTTGCTTCGGCCGGAAAGATGTACTTCGTCAACCATTCCTGCAGATCGAGATCGTCGGCGAGCCCGCGAAACAGGACCATCGGAACGTGCGTGTGGCCGTTGATTAAACCCGGTGTGATGACTTTGCCGGCTGCGTTGACTCTCTGCCGCGACGTGTAAGCGCGCTCGATCTCGGCGCGTGGTCCAACCGCGACGATGCGCCCATTTGAGATCGCAATACCGCCGTCTTCTATGATCCGGCGCGTCTGGTCCATCGTGACGATCGTGCCACCGAGTACGAGCAGATCGGCCGGCTTGCGGCGAGTTTGGGCGGTGGCATTGGAAAGCATGGTCATCAGGATCAGGGAAACACTGACAAACACGGATTGATACGGATTCATTTTGTTTTCAAGAAGCGCGCATCGAACGCGCGCGGCAACAGATCAGCGATATGAAATTCCTCGCTCTTCCCCTCGAGGTTCGCGAACACGATCGTCGCCTCCCTCGCAAACTCCCAAATGATCTGGCGACAAGTTCCGCACGGCGGCGTCAATGTTTCAGTGTCAGCGACGACGGCGAGTTCGGTAAAGTGCCTTTCACCTTCAGACAACGCCTTCCAGATCGCGACACGTTCGGCACAAACAGTTAGACCATAACTCGCGCTCTCGACATTGCAGCCCGTGTAAACTTTCCCACCGGCGGTCCTGACCGCCGCGCCGACAAGAAAATTCGAGAACGGCGCCACCGATTGCAAGCGCGCGCGCTTGGCCGCTTCAACCAATTCTTCGCTCAAAGTTGACCTCCAACGACTGATAAAGCACTGGCCAGCCTCTCGCGAATTTTTCCGCTCAGCAAATCGATGCTGACGAGATTATGACCACCCTCGGGAATGATGACGTCGGCATGGCGCTTCGACGGCTCGACAAACTGGATGTGCATCGGCCTGACCGTCGCCAGGTATTGCTCGATAACCGATTCGGCAGTACGGCCGCGCTCGGCGATATCGCGTCGCAGCCGGCGAATGAAGCGGATATCGTCAGGCGTGTCGACAAACACCTTGATGTCCATCTGCTCGAGCAAACGCGGATCGCAGAAGATTAAGATTCCTTCGACGATGACAATGGGTTTTGGTGCGACCGTTCGCGTTTCACTCAAACGCGAGTTTGTTTTGAAGTCGTAAAGCGGCAGCTCGATCGCTTCACCGGATTTCAACCGGCGCACGTGATTCACGAGCAGTTCGTTATCGAGCGCATCCGGATGATCGAAATTCGCGAGACCGCGGTAGTCGAGCGGGAGATCGGTGACGTTACGATAATAAGAGTCCTGCTGAATGAAGACTACTTCGCTGGCACTGACTGATTCGAGTATTCGATTTGCGACCGTGGTCTTTCCTGATCCAGTGCCACCCGAAATGCCGATTATCATGTAATGCTGTCCTTATACCCTTCGATTGATCGCTCCGACAACGCGCCGCAGCAACTGCGCAAACGTGTCACGCACACGATCGCCCGTCGCCATCACTTCTTCATGATTAATCGGCTCGTCGCTGATCCCCGCTGCCATGTTCGTGATACACGAAATTCCGAGCACCTCGAGACCCATGTGACGCGCGACAATTGCCTCCGGCACCGTGCTCATGCCCACCGCATCCGCGCCCAGATTACGCAGCAGGTGAATCTCCGCCGGAGTTTCATAACTTGGACCAGACAAACCACCGTAGATCCCACGTCGCACTTCCACGCCGGCAGCTTTGGCCTCGTCGACAACCAGCTCCTGCAACTCCGGAGAGTAGACGGCCGTCATGTCCGGAAAGCGTGGCCCAAACCTTTCGTCGTTTGGTCCACGCAACGGATTGTCACCCATCAAGTTGAGATGGTCGCTGATCACCATCAACGCACCCTGCGTTAGCTGGACGTTTATGCCGCCCGCGGCGTTCGTCAGAATGAGGGTTTTGATTCCCAGCAGTTTGAAAGTACGAATCGGAAAAGTGACTTCTTCGAACGAGTAACCTTCGTAGTAGTGCACGCGCCCCTGCATCGCCACGACCGGAACACTATCAATTTTCCCGGCTACCAATTGGCCTACGTGCCCTTGCGCAGTGGAGCGCACAAAGCCGGGTATCTCTTCGTAAGGTACGCTGGCTGCTTCCTCGAAGTCGTCGGCAAATCCGCCCAGCCCACTGCCCAGCACGATCGCGATACGCGGCTCCACATTTATGCGGGCCCTGATGACTCTGGTGGCATGTTCGGCGCGTTCGTAAAGACTCGTGCTTGCCATTCGCTCAACCATTTCGACACCCCTGCCTATTTCTCTTTTTCATAGGGTATACCCAAAGCTCGCGGCGGCCGGGATGCTCCAATAAACCCCGCGAGCACCACGATGGTCAAGACGTACGGAACCATTTGGATAAACTGCACAGGAATATCATCGCCGGAGGGCAACTTATACACGCCCTGCATCTGGATTGAAACTGCTTCCGTAAACCCGAACAGAAGACACGCGAGCAGCGTCTGCAACGGCCGCCACTTGCCAAAGATCAGCGCAGCCAGCGCGATGAAGCCACGTCCCGCGGTCATGTTTCTCGTAAACAACGACGACTGCCCGATCGAAAGATAAGCGCCTCCCATGCCCGCGAGCAGGCCGGCAATCAACACGCCCGAATACCTGATTTTGCTGACGCTCACACCCGCCGCGTCCGCAGCTTCAGGGTTCTCTCCAACGGATCGCAGCCGCAATCCGAAAGGTGTTTTATAGATGACGTACCAGATCACAAGGACGAGTGCGACGATCGAAATGGCGATGACTACCGGCGACTGGGGCAACAGGTGATCTTTCGGAATCTGCGGAGTAGAGCCGGACGAAAGAAAGAAAGCGCCACTCAGAAATCCCGGTATGCCGAGCATCAGGATGTTGATGGCAGCGCCACTCACAACCTGATCGGCTTTGAACTTGATGCAAGTCACCGCGTAGATCGCAGCGATGAAGAGTCCGGCAATCATGCCCGCGAGCAAACCGATCCACGGGCTCGCGTTTCCCATTCCCAACCTTGTATCAACTGCGTGAGTAACAGCAGCGGCGGTGAACGCTCCGGCGAGCATCTTTCCTTCGAGTGCGATATTGATCACGCCCGATCGTTCGGAAAATAGACCACCGAGTGCGGCGAGCACGAGCGGAGTGGCAAGTCGAATCGTCGATGCGATGAGTGAAAAAGTGAGAATATCCTTCATTGCTTCAAATCTCTTTTGACACGATTACGGGATTTTCGAGATTTACATGCTGGGTTCCGATAACCCTCTGTCTTCTTCCTACCAGCCACTTGAAGAAAGCCTCAGCCGCTACGAACAGAATGATTATTCCTTGCAGTACCTGCACGATGTCCTTCGTTACGTGTTCAGAAAAACCGTCCACGTAGATGCCGCCGTGTTGTAAGGCAGCGAATAACAACGCGGCGAGGATCACGCCCACTGGATGGTTCCGTCCGAGTAACGCGACAGCGATTCCCGTAAAGCCGTAGTTGTCAGAGAAACCGTCGTAGTAACGATAACGGTAACCAAGCACTTCGTTGATTCCGACCATACCGGCGAGTGCGCCTGAAACCGCCATCGCCAAAACGATCTGCTTGCGAATTGAAATACCACCGTACTCGGCCGCGAAAGGATTACTGCCGGTCGCTCGTATCTCGTAACCCCATTTCGTTCGCCACAAAAACACGTAGACGAGTAGACAGCACAGCAGCGCGAGCAGGAATGCGACGTTCAAAGGTATTCGTTCAGGGAAACCCGGAACAAACTTTCCGAGTCGCGCGATGTGTGCGCCTGCACCGATCGGCGCCGTTTGCAGAATCGGATCGCCGGGCACTTTGTAGTGATACTGCGTGAAGTAACTGACAAGCGCGACCGCGATGAAGTTCAACATGATCGTGTTGATGACTTCGTGCGATCCGAAACGCGCCTTCAGCACGCCGGGAATAGCGCCCCAGAACGCGCCGCTGAGTATCGCGGCCGCGAAACAGAACGGAATCAGCAGCCACGAACTTAAATTTGCGAACGTGATTCCCACCCACGCTGTCGCGAACGCGGCGATGTAGAGCTGGCCCTCGGCTCCGATGTTGAAGAGGCCACAACGAAATCCCACGAGCACCGCGAGTCCTGTGAAGATCAACGGCGTTGCATGAAAGAGCGTGTAGCCGATTCCGTCGGGCCATGAGACCGCGCTGCCGAGCAGCAAGCGATAGGCTTCGATCGGATTATCGCCGACGAGCAGGATGAGAATGCCGCCAACTATGAAAGCAGCCACGACGGCGATTAGAGGAAACAAAAGATCGCGGGCGAGTTTGGGCATAAAGAATTTAGCCACGGATTACACGGATTATTTCCGATTAATGTCCGCGGGTCATTAATAGTCCGATCTCTTCGAGTGTCGCCACTTTCGGATCTACTTCACCGGCGATGAGACCGTTATGAATGATCAGCAAGCGATCGGAAAGACTTGTCACTTCCTCGAGTTCGGCTGAGACGAGCAGGATCGCACAACCATTGTCACGTAAACTCACGAGCTGCCGGTGAATAAACTCAATCGCGCCGATGTCGACGCCGCGCGTCGGTTGCGAGACCAGCAACAACTTCGGATCGACGTGATACTCGCGTCCGATGATCAACTTCTGTTGATTACCGCCCGAAAGCGCGCGCGCGGGAAGCGCGGCGTTTGGTGGACGAACGTCGAAGCGCTGAATAATTTCGCTGGCCCGGCGCTGCACAGCGTTGTCGTCAAGAAAAATGCTGCCGGCCATCGCAGCGATAGGTGGGCGATAATGCACGCCGAGTATCGCGTTCTCCGCCAGACTGAAGTCCAGCAACAATCCGCGTCGATGACGATCTTCCGGGATGTGAGCGATGCCAAGCTCGCGGCGGACGCGCGCGCCGAGCGCATTCAGGTTCTTGCCTTCGAAGTTAATCTCGCCCGTGATACGCGCCGGTTCCACGAGTCCCGCGAGGGCCTCGATCAACTCCGTCTGGCCATTGCCTTCAACGCCGGCAATACCGACGATCTCACCGCTACGAACTTCAAACGACACGTCGTTCACGCGTTTCGTTCCGAAGATATCAGTGACAGAAAGATTTCTAACTTCGAGTTCCGGCCTGCCGACCTCGGCGTCCGGTTTCTCCACGCGCAACAACACTTCGCGCCCGACCATCAAACGCGCAAGCTCAGCAGCGTTTGTTTCCTTTGTCTGCACGCGCCCGACGACCTTGCCGTCCCGCATGACCGTGACTTCATCCGAGATCGCAAGCACTTCGGAAAGTTTGTGAGTGATGATGATGACCGTCTTGCCCTGCTCGCGCATGCGACGAAGAATCGCGAAGAACTCTTCCACTTCGAGGGGCGTCAACACGGCCGTCGGCTCGTCAAGAATGAGCAGGCGCGCGTGGCGATAGAGGGCCTTCAACAACTCGACTCGCTGTTGCTGGCCGACTGATAAATGTTCGACGGGTTCGTTCGGATTGACGGCGAGTTTGAACTCTTCGGAGAGTTGCCGGATTTGCGATGCCGCGCTTTTCAGATCGAGGGCAAGTGTCGAACCTGGTTCAGCGCCGAGCACGATGTTCTCGGCGACAGTCATAGTCTCAACCAGCATGAAGTGCTGGTGGACCATACCGATGCCGAGTGCGATCGCATCGTGAGGCGATCTGATATCGCGCACCTGGCCGTCGACGAGGATCTCACCGCTGTCCGCGGTGTAGAAACCGTAAGCGATGCGCATCGCGGTCGACTTACCGGCGCCATTTTCGCCGACGATGGCATGAATCGTCCCTGGCTTTACGACGATGTCGACCTGATCGTTGGCCAACACGTCGCCAAAGCGTTTTGTGATCTGTCGGAGTTCGAGCATTTTTAGACCACAGATGAACACGGATGATTACGGATTATGATCCGTCTTCATCCGTGTTATCTGTGGTTAACTTCCCATCGCATCTGTGACTTTAATTTCACCATTAATGATCTTCTTCTTCGCCTCTTCGGCTTCTTGAATCGCCTCGGGCGGCACGAGGTCCTTGTTGAATTCGTCCATCGCGTAGCCGACGCCGTCCTTATCCAAACCAAAGACGTGCAGGCCGGGTGAGAAGCGATGATTAACGACGTCTCTGACGATGTCGTAAACCGCGTTATCGACGCGCTTCACCATACTGGTGAGCACAAAGCCGGGCTTGACCATGTTCTGATTCGAGTCCACGCCGATCACGAAATGTGTCGCACGTCCATTCTGCTTTCCCTGCTGCTCGACTGCGTCGAAAGCTCCGAGTCCCGAATTCCCGGCCGCGGTGAAGATCACGTCGGCGCCTTTGCCGATCTGCGCGAGCGAGAGTTCTTTGCCTTTGCCCGGATTGTTCCACGCGCCGTCAGTTACGCCGACGTAGTTCGCGATCACACGAATGTTTGGGTTAACTGACTTCGCGCCTTCTTCGTAACCCTTGGCGAAGCGATGAATGAGACCGATATCCATGCCGCCGAGAAAACCGATCGTGCCGGTACGCGAAGCTTTGGCGGCGAGGATGCCGACCAGATACGAGCCTTCATGCTCCTTGAAAACAAGCGACGCGACGTTGGGCAGTTGGCTGACGCCGTCGATGATCGCGAACTGGATGTTCGGGTAGTCTTTCGCGACCTGCTCCATGATCGGCGCTTGAGCGAAACCAACTCCGATGATCAAATCGAAATTTCGTTCCGCGAACGCACGCATCGCGGGCTCGATGGCGTTTGGAGTGCCGGGCTCGATGTCGCGCAACACGATCGGCAAGTCCTTTGCGGCACGTTGCACGCCTTCCCATGCAGCGGCGTTGAAAGAGCGATCGTCCTTTCCGCCGATGTCAAAAACGATCCCGACCTTGATCTTCGATTTGTCTTCGGCGGCGGAGCTTCCACCGCAGCCGGAAATCGACAACGCGGTCAAAAGAAGTAGAGCAACCAATAGGTATTTCATTCGTTAACTATTTCCTTAACCAACTTGAACGCCTGCGCGGGCGGTTCATCTCCGATGTGGTACGCGGCGTTGATCCGGCGCGCGGCCTCTGCGGCCGCCGCGGCGTCGGCGCAGTACACCGTACCGATTGCCTCGCCTGCCGCAACCTGATCACCTAACTTCAACTCGGAAGTAAAACCAACCGTGGGATCCACTGTGTCTTCGATGCGCACGCGCCCGCCGCCGATGGCCGCGATCGCGTGACCAATCTCCGTGGTATCAACTCGTGTAATGAAGCCGGAGCGCGGGGATTCTACCTTAACCGTTTCTCTTACCAAAGGCAGAAAATCGTTTGGCGCATCGCAAACGCGAGGGTCACCGCCCTGCGCCGCGATGTTGCTTCGCAGACATTCCAGCGCCTCGCCTGAGTCCAAAACTTTTTCCAAACGCTTGCGGGCCGCTTCAATCGTTTGCTCGACATTGGCCAGCAGAAGCATGTGCGCTGAGAGTTCGAGCGATAACTCCAACACCGGTCGTGCGGCTTGATTCGCTTCACCACGGAGAATCTCGATGCACTCTTCGACCTCGAGCGAGTTGCCGACCGCGCCGCCGAGCGGCTGGTTCATGTCAGTCAATAACGCACGCGTCTTGATACCGCAGGAGTTTCCGGTGCTCACGAGTGCGTGCGCCAGGTCTTTGGCCCTCGCCTCTTCACGCATAAACGCGCCGTTACCGACTTTCACGTCGATGATCATCGCATCGAGACCGGCGGCGCCTTTCTTCGAAATGATCGACGCGACGATCAACGGAATGGCCTCGACTGTCGCAGTCGCGTCGCGCAGCGCGTACATCTTTTTGTCGGCCGGAGCGATTTCCGCAGTTTGTCCTGCCATCGCATAACCGACCTGGTCCAACACCTGCTTGAACTCAGTCGCACTCAAGTTGACGCGATAACCCGGAATCGATTCGAGCTTGTCGAGCGTGCCGCCGGTATGGCCCAGACCACGACCGGAGATCATCGGCACACACACGCCGCACGCGGCGACGAGTGGAGCGATAATTATCGAAGTCTTATCGCCGACGCCACCGGTCGAATGCTTATCTGCTTTTGGTTTGGGAATATCGGAGAAGTCGAGAATGTTGCCGGAGTTGAGCATCGCCTCCGTCAACGCCTGCTGCTCTTGATGGTCCATGCCGTTCAGGTAAATGGCCATGAGCAGCGCGCTGACCTGGTAGTCGGCGATGCGACCACTGGTAACGCCGCCGACGAAGAAGTCGATCTCTTCACGCGATAGACTCAGCCCGTCTCGCTTTTTTCTTATGACGTCCTGTGGTCTCAAGCTGTTTCCTTAGTTGCTCTCCATCAGCACAGCGGCCTGAGCGGTCACAGCTAACCCCTGCCCCACCGCATCGACTCCTTCACCCGTCTTCGCCTTTACACTGACACACGCAGCATCAACTCCCAAAACGCCGGCGATGTTCTCACGCATCGTGTCGACGTAAGTTCTGAGTTTTGGCTTTTCGAGCAAGATTGTCGAATCAACATTAACCACATGGAGACTGCGTTCACGTGCCAACCACATTACACGCGAAAGCAGTTCAAGACTATTCGCGCCACTCCACTGTGGATCCTTATCCGGAAAATGAACACCGATGTCACCTTCGCAGAGTGCGCCGAGAATAGCATCTGCGATGGCGTGTGTAAGCGCGTCGGCGTCTGAGTGTCCATCGGCGCCGCGGTCTGA
>DASSEB010000351.1:0-13328 GCA_035696765.1 Pyrinomonadaceae bacterium
AATCAGCGTGAAATTCATTTAACCGGCACGATTTCAATTTTCATTTTTGTGCTTTTTGTGCCTTTTTGTGGCTCAACTATTCTGTGCTTCTTTGTGGCTTAGCTTGTGTACTTCACCGTTTCGCGGCCCTGTTCGAGCATTTCGCGGTTCCAGACGAAGCCCGCGCGCGAGTACGTGGCTAGTTCGAAGTCCTGCGTCAGTTCCAAACATGACGTCGGGCAGGCTTCCTGGCACAGCGCGCAGAACATGCAGCGCGAAGTGTCGAAGATGAATTCGTCGAGCACTTTCTTCTTGCGCGGCTTGCCGGCGACGATGATCTCGACGTCCATCGGGATAACGTCGATGCAGTCTTCCGGACAGGCAATCGCGCAAAGATTACAGGCAATGCAAAGCGTGTCGTGCGTTTCGGGATCCATGTTCAGACGCGGCGCGCCATGAAAACGCGGCGCCACGTCCGGCCGGACCTTCGGATACTGCTCGGTATAAATTCCCTTGCCCGCGACGGCGTCTTTATCGACAAGCGCGCCAATATTGTATTTCAGCGTTAGCGCCAGTCCCCTGATGAAATCGATCATGAAGAAGCGTTTCAGCTTCTGTGCGAACGTCGGTTTTGGAGTCGGAACTAATGGCATATTTAACTCCCTGGCTGCACCGCGGGTTTGCCCTGAGGCAAATTTACCAGCTTGATATTCCGGCGCTGCGTCTTCAGATTGAAATCCCGCGAGCGCCAGTTGATGCGCGAGAGCAACAGCGCGGTTATGAAAAGCCCTGCCACTCCGAAGACGATCATGATGACCTTACCGGTCGTGGTCAGGTTCAACCCGGGGTTGAGAGACTCGATTGTGTTCATTCCCCGCCAACCATCTAAAGCCTGCACGAGGAAGATTGCAAACCCCGAGAGCACGATATTGATCAGCGCCGAGGGGATTAGCCACTTCCAGCCGATGTCCATCAACTGATCGTAACGGAAACGCGGCAACGTCCAGCGCAACCAGAAATAGATGTAAAGGATGATCGAAGTCTTGACGAGGAACACGAGCAAGCTGACGAACACGTAGAGATTGTGATACCCGCTGGCTTCGAGTCGATTAACAAACGGGAAGTACCAGCCGCCGAGGTAGACCGTGGTCGCCACCGCGGAGACGACGACCATCGCCGCATACTCGGCCATGAAGAAGAGCGACCAGCGCATTCCCGAGTACTCGGTGTGAAAGCCCGCTACCAGTTCCGACTCCGCTTCCGGCAGATCGAAAGGCGCACGGTTGTTCTCCGCAATGCCGCTGATCAGGAACAACAGAAAGCCGGCCGGTTGATAGAGTACGAACCAGATCGAATCTGAGCCTTGCGCGGCCACGATGCCTGAGAGCGAAAGCGTGCGGGCAAACATCAGAGCGCCGATGAGCGAGAGGCCCATCGCCACTTCGTAAGAGACCATCTGCGCGCTCGATCGCAGGCCGCCGAGTAGCGCGTATTTCGAGTTGGACGACCAACCGGCAAGTATCAGCGCCAGCACGCCGACACTGGAAACCGCCAGCACCAGCAGCAGACCGATGTTGACGTCGGCGACGACTGCCCAATCGGGTCCAAACGGAATCACCGAGAAGACGATGAACGCAGAAGCGACAGCGATGTAAGGCGCGAAGAAGAAGATCCAGCGATCCGCTTTGTCCGGGATGAAATCTTCTTTCGTAAGCAGCTTGAGCCCGTCGGCGATCGGTTGTAGCAGTCCCCACGGTCCAACTCGCATCGGACCGAGCCGCGCCTGCATGAACGCCGAGATCTTACGTTCCAGGTAGGTGGCGTAAGCGACCCAGAGCGCGACAAGCGTCACGATCAGGCCGATCTGAATCAAGGGCCAAACGAAGAAAGTGATCGTTTCCTGGCTGAAGAGTCTCAGCAGCAGATCGTTGAGTACATTTATCGGACCAAGAAGAAGCATGCAGTTTTCAGCGATCGATCTCTCCTAAAACGATGTCGAGCGTTCCGATAATCGCCACCACATCCGCAACGAGGTGGCCGAGACACATCTGTTTCAGCGCCTGAAGATTAATGAACGACGGCGGACGCACTCGGACGCGCCATGGCTGCGCCGTCCCATCCGAAACGAGGTAGCAACCGATCTCGCCCTTCGGTCCTTCGATCGAGTGGTAGTAATCACCAACCGGCGGCTTCACGATCTTCGGCAACTTCGCGTTCACCGGACCGTCGGGAAGTTTTTCCAGCGCCTGATCGATTATGCGGCGCGACTGTCGCATCTCTTCAAGTCGCACGAGGTATCGGTCGTAAGTATCACCATTCTCGCCGAGTGGAATATCGAAATCCATATCGGCGTACGCGGCGTACGGTCGCGACTTCCGCACGTCCCACGCGACACCGGAACCACGCAGCGCAGGCCCTGACAAACCAATCGCAATCGCGTCTTCAGCAGAGATCACGCCGATACCGACGGTGCGACTCAACCAAATGCGGTTCTCCGAAAGCACCGTTTCGTATTCCTCGAGCCGCTTCGGAAAGTTATCGACAAACTGGCGGACGTCTTTATTGAAGTCGTCGTAAGCATCGTTTGGCATGCCGCCGACGCGCCATGCGTGACACGTGAGCCGCGCGCCAAACTGCCGTTCGAATATTTTCAGAATCTCTTCGCGTTCACGCAGTGCCCAAAGCAGAACGGTGACAGCGCCGATGTCGAGCGCGTGAGTCGCCAGCCACAGCAGGTGTGAAGCGATGCGATTGAGCTCGGTAAGAATGGTGCGCAGGTAATGCGCGCGCGGCGGCACGGGCAGACCCATCATCTGCTCGACCGTTTCCACCCACACGAGGCCATTCGACACCGCGGCGATGTAATCCAGACGATCCCAGTACGGCGCGATCTGCGTGTACATGCGGTTCTCGGCGATCTTCTCCATGCCGCGATGGAGGTAGCCGATGTCGCAATCGAGATCAATAACGGTTTCGCCGTCGAGCTTGAGAATCACGCGCAGCACACCGTGCGTCGATGGGTGCTGCGGGCCCATGTTCAGCACCATCTCCGGGCTGTCGAGCAATGTCTCTTGAGTTGTCGCTATCTCTACCTGGTGCATCCTGTAAATCCTGTCAAAACGACTCTAAGCTGCGGGCGCCTCGGACGGATGCGGCTTGTAACATCCGGTCACGCGGAACGGCTCGATCACCAACCCGATATCTTCGACCTCGCCTCGTTCCCTTTGTTCCAGCAACTTCAACACGATCGCACTCGCCGCGCTCGCTTTGTTCCAGACGTTTCTCGGCGCGGCGGTTTCAGTCAAAACAAATCCCGCCACCTTCGCCGCCTCCGGCGTGTCGAACACTTTCGCGTTGTAGTGAGTGGCGATCTCTTTGGGCGTCATTTATCCTTCGGCATAACTTCCTTGCCGCCGATAAAAATCTGGCGCATCAAACGTTCCTGAGGCACTGAAAGAATCTCGAGACCGTAAGCACGTCGCTGCTGCAACTGTTCCATCTCGACGTCAGACATCACGGGCAAGTGCTTTTCGGTCCATGCGTTCTCAACGAACTCGAGCGGAAAATCTTTTCGCAACGGGAACCCTTCCCAGTCGGGCGGCAAAAGCAGTCGGCGCAGATCGGGATGATGGTTGAAACGAATGCCGAAGAGGTCGAAGACTTCGCGTTCGAGCCAGTTCGCGGCCGGCCAAATCCCTGTGACACTCTCGACCGCCTCGCTCGTTCTAACCTTCAATCGTACACGCTCGTTGGAAGGTATTGAAAACAGGTTGTAGACGATCTCAAACGGAGCGCCTCTGCGGTCGGGATAGTGCACGCAGGTCAAGTCAGACAAGTAATCGAAACTCGTCTCTTCGTCGCGTTTGAGAAAATCGCAAATCTCGACGATCCGAGCGCCGTCGACAGTGACCGAAAGCTGTCCGATAAACTCGAGCGCCTCGCCAATCGCCTCGCCAAACTGTGCTTTCAGTTTCTTAACAAGAGGGTGCGCAACAGCATCCGTTGGCTTCGGACCTTCTTCCTTCTTCTTTACTGGAGCTTTCGGCGCTCCCGGCGCGGCCGGCTGCGCCGCCAGCGACTCCTTCACCGCAGCGACGCGAGACTTCGCCTGCTCGACCATCGCAGCCTTTTCGGCGTCGGCATCTGCGAGTACACCTGCGGGAGGGATAACTGAAGGTGGTGGCGTGCCGGACGCCTCAGAATCTGAGACGCCCGGCAATGTGGGTTCTTCAGAACCGGGTTGCTTCGTGTCTTCGGACATTTATCGCGGCAACTCGTCTACACTTACACTTCGTTCGCTGATTATCTCCTCAGAGAATTCGGGAAGACAATCCTCGTAAACACTGCTGTTACAGCGAGTAAGAGAAGAAAGCGAAATCGGATTATAGCAAAGCGTTGTTCATATTACCTCATGGCGAGAATGATCTCATCAATTTTTTCAAAATGCATAGCCACAAAAAGGCACAAAATGCACAAATGTGTTAGTAAGATGGTCGAGCCTTTATGGAAAATTCCCGCGCTCCGCTCAATCGAACGCTGACGCTTTCTGACGACGAGCTGGTTCGATACAAAGCGACCCTGGCAAAGCTGGAGTCACCCGTGGAAGCGATAAGCGACTCCCTGCTGTGCCAGGATATTTTCCATGCCGTCCCCAAATTACCGGATCGGTTCGTCGACCTGATGTTTGCAGATCCTCCGTACAATCTCACGAAGAGTTTCAACGAACGTAAATTCAGGAAGACGTCGCTTGATGAATACGCCGAGTGGCTCGATTCGTGGCTCGCTGAAACCGTTAGGATACTGAAGCCGACGGCTTCTATTTACATCTGCGGCGACTGGCGCTGCTCCGCTGCTATCAGCCGTGTCGGAGAGAAGTACTTCATTCCTCAGAATCGAATTACATGGGAACGCGAGAAAGGCCGTGGAGCAAAATCGAACTGGAAAAACTGCTCGGAAGATATCTGGTTCTTTACAGTCTCCGAAGATTACTACTTCGACGTCGATGCCGTGATGCTGAAACGCCAGGTCATCGCGCCTTACACCGACCGAAACGGCGATCCGAAGGACTGGTCAGAGACTGAAAACGGCCGCTTCAGGCTGACGCATCCGTCAAATATCTGGACTGACCTGACCGTTCCCTACTGGTCGATGCCCGAAAACACCGACCACCCGACACAAAAGCCGGAGAAACTGCTGGCGAAGATCATCCTCGCCAGCTCACGTCCTGGCGATCTCGTCTTCGATCCCTTCAACGGCTCAGGCACGACGACTGTCGTCGCGAAAAAACTCGGGCGCCATTATCTGGGTGTTGAGATCGACGAGACGTTCTGCTGCCTCGCACAGAAGCGCCTCGAACTCGCTTCCGCGGACTGCAGCATCCAAGGCTACGTCGACGGTGTCTTCTGGGAACGAAACGCGAGAAAGCCCTCACGCAAAGGTGCAAGAGGTTCTGATCCGCGTTTATCCGCGCAAATCCGCGGCTAAACTTGACGTTCCCACGCATCGAACCCTATCATGTGATGTTTGAAAATGCGGCCGGGGGCCGCCTATAGAGAGTGACGAGAATGAAACCAGGAATTCATCCCGAATACAACGAAATAACCGTCACCTGCGCGTGCGGCGAGTCGTTCAAGACCCGCTCCACGAAAAAGGGTGACCTGCACGTGGAAATCTGTTCGGCTTGCCACCCGTTCTTTACCGGCAAACAAAAGCTGGTCGATACAGCCGGACGCGTCGATCGCTTCAATAAGCGTTACGGCAAGAAACCGGCAGCCGAAACAACTGCCACCGCACAACATTAGCTAACACACCTTCATGCCGGCGTGAGGCACGTAGCTCGCACTAACGCGAACTACACCAAACGCCGGCATTTTTGTACGCCAGATTATTTACCGTAATGAGTACACCTGAACGAGATCTGATCGTTGGAGGCCAAGCCGTTATCGAGGGCGTCATGATGCGCACTCCAAACGCCTACGCGATTGCGGTGCGCAAAGCCGACGGCACCATCGTGAACACCGCGGCGCGCCTGCCGAAGTGGAGCGACAAGTATCCGATATTGAAACTGCCTGTACTCCGCGGCGGTGCGGTGCTCGTCCAGTCGATGGGTTTGGGAATCAAGGCGCTCAATTACTCCGCGAACGAGGCTTTCGCAGAAGCGGAACAAGAAGAAGTGGCGGTCGCGTTGTCGCCGGCGGTGATCGAAGGCGAAGGAGACTTTGCAGGCTTGACTGGCGCGGTGCCCGGCCTGTTTCCAGTGCCAACGCAGAAACGCTCCAAAGACGAGTTGAACAAAGGCACCACAGCGGCGGCGGCGAGTTCGATCGTCTTTGCACTGATCTTCAACGTGTTGCTGTTCGTCGCAGCGCCGTTGTTGCTCACCAACGCACTCTTCATCGCAGCTGGTTGGGCGACAACTCCCGCAGCAGCTACGGCTCCGGCTACTCCTGGTGAGACGCCAACTGCGACGGCCGAACCCGTCGACGATGCGTGGTACTCAAACGCATGGACCAGCGTGCGAACCTATTTGCATCCAGTGCGGCCGTCAGTTGGTTTCAACCTGATCGACGGGCTGATTCGCATGACGTTCTTCCTGATCATGATCTTTAGCTTCTCGCTCTTGAAGGACATTCGCCGCGTCTTTCAATACCACGGCGCGGAACACAAAACCGTCTTCACGTGGGAAGCCGGCCTGCCGTTGACGGTCGATAACGCGCGGCCGCAACCACGACAGCACCCGCGCTGCGGTACGAGTTTCCTGATGGTGGTGATGCTGGTCGCGATCGTGCTGTTTTCGGTAATCAAGTTTGACTCGCTGCTGCTGAACTTCCTGATCCGCATCGCACTGATGCCGGTCGTCGCGGGTCTCTCTTATGAGATCATCCGCTTGTCCGCGAAGAAAGAAAGCAGTTGGTTTTTCAAACTGATGACGATGCCGGGCGTGTGGCTGCAAAACATCACCACGCAGGAGCCTGACGACAAGCAACTCGAGGTTGCGATTGAAGCGTTGAAAGAGTCCTTAAAGCTGGAGCCGGCGACTGGAGAACCGCTGCCCGCTCCGCTCTCATGAGGTTTTGATGCTAGATAAGCTGGAACAAATTGTTCAACGTTACGAAGAGCTGACGCAAGAGCTGTCGTCTCCCGAGTTGCTGGCGAATCCGTCTGCCTACGGCAAAGCGGCGAAACAACATCGCTCGCTCGGCGAAGTCGTGCGGAAGTACCAGGCTTGGAAGGCCTTGAAAACGCAATTGGCCGATGCGCGCGAACTGCTCGACACGTCTGACGACGCTGAGATGCGCGAGATGGCGCAGCTTGAACTCGAAACACTGCAAACGCAGATCGACGAAGCCGATCGCGAACTCAAACTGCTCCTCATTCCCAGCGATCCAAACGACGAGAAGAACGTGATCCTCGAGATTCGCGCCGGGACCGGCGGTGACGAGGCGACCTTGTTTGCTGCCGAAATGGTGCGGATGTATTCGCGCTACGCGGAACGGCAGCGGTGGAAGTTTGAAGTGTTGGAAGCTTCGGAGTCAGGCATCGGCGGTCTCAAGGAAGCGATCGTGTTGATTGAGGGCGACAAGGTCTATTCGAAGTTGAAACACGAATCGGGCGTTCATCGCGTGCAGCGGGTGCCGCAGACGGAAGCGAGCGGCCGTATTCACACGTCCGCGATCACCGTGGCAGTGTTGCCGGAAGCGGAAGAGGTCGACGTGAAGATCGATCCGAAAGATCTGCGCATCGACACGTTCTGCTCGTCAGGTCCGGGTGGACAGTCAGTAAACACGACGTATTCCGCTGTGCGGCTGACACACTTGCCCACCGGCGTCGTGGTCTCGATGCAGGATGAGAAGTCGCAGATCAAGAACCGCGAAAAGGCGATGCGTGTTTTGCGTGCGCGACTACAGGAACTCGAAGAGCAGAAACAGCACGAAGCACAGGCCAGCGAACGCCGTTCAATGGTCGGCTCAGGCGATCGCTCCGAGAAGATTCGCACGTACAACTTCAAAGAGAACCGCGTTAGCGATCATCGCATCGGCCTGACCATTCACCAGTTGGATCTGGTGATGGAAGGCAATCTCGATCCGTTCATCGACGCCCTCGTGGCCCACTACCAGGCGGAGAAGTTGAAAGCCGAGGCAGTCGCGGCCTGAAGTATTTTTTGTAATGCCCCTCGTTACGAACGTCTTCCTCATTCGTCACGGTCAATCCAAGGGCAACGCCGAACGCCGTTTTGGCGGGCACACCGCAACGCCCCTCTCTGCGCGCGGTCGTAGACAAGCAGAAGTAACTGCGCGCACTCTCAAATCAGAATCGTTGACGGCCATCTACTCGAGCGACCTCGCCCGGGCGATGGACACTGCAAGACCAACCGCGAAGCTGACGGGATTGCCGATCAACGGCACGCATGCATTTCGCGAACGCAGCGTCGGCGTGTTGGAAGGACTCACGTTTGAAGATGCGGCGCAGCAACATCCGGAACAATACGCGGCACTGCTGCGGCGGGACTTCGAGCACGTGCTGACCGGGGGTGAGAGTTATCGTCAACTGCTCGATCGCGCGTGGCAAAAACTCGACGAGATCATCGCGCAGAACCACGGCGGGAAGATCGCGGTGTTCAGTCACACCGGCACAATCTGCATTCTCGCACTGCACCTGATGGGCGCCCTCGACTCACCCGAGCTAAAGCCCGTGTGGATCTCGAGTGCGAATTGCGGGATTACAAGGTTCGAGTTGCGTGATGATGGTTTTGTGAGGGTCCTAAACCTTAACGATACGAGTCATCTTTCAGGTCTTTAAAGGCCTTGAATCCGCTTTATTTCGGCGCCATCTCTTTCAATCTGCGGCTGAGTCCGTTCCTGACCTTAAAATATCCATCGGCAATAAACTTCGGTACGCCTTTACCGCCACTGCCGTTCATCCACGTTGATTCGAGCGCGTGTCTCCACGTGTCAAGCATCTTCTGGTCCAATTGCAACACGCCTTCACGCGTCACACCTGCCGGCGGCGGAACAATAGCCGCCATCTTTTCATAAACGCGCACACGTTCTTCAGAGTTAACACGCGCCAGCAAATGCCACAGCGTGAGCGTGTCGCGCGGACGCGCCCGACTCAACAGCAACTCGAGAGCAGTAGAATCGTTTTCGAAATCGATCTTCTGTAGCGCTTCATGGAAGCCCGCCGGAGCGTCCTCGAAGTACGGAGTGCCCGGACCAATTCCGGGTCGCGTTTCGCACGCCGCTCCCGCGGGCACGATCGACTCGCGATCCTTCAACTCCAACGCCACCCATCCCGACGTCACGCGCAAAAGGCTCGCGCCGTGATCGTCAACTGCAAGCGTGTACGCACAACCGAGATCCGCGGCAACTGCCGAAGGCGTGTCGACGAAGAAGAGTCGCGGGGGCGCCCAGATACGCGCACTCATCTTTCCACGCGCAAGTTCGAGCCGGTGTTCGGTCGCGTCGGTTTCCAACAACCGCACGCGAGTGTTCTCATCGATCTCAACGTTCCCGATCGAGCCGACCGCGATCTGCGCGCGAGAGTTTCCGTCTGTTTCCAACCACTCGCCGATTCCCAATTGCCCGTTGTTCGAGATGCCTTCACTGCCAATCCTCGGCGTGCCGTCGAGTCGTCTTACCTGCCATGACTGTTTCGCCGTCGCGGGCGTACGCTTGTAAACCCACACTCCAACGATACTCGCAACCAAAAGCAACGCTGCCGCAGCGGCGACCTGAACGCGCCAGGTCCAGAAACTCGCGCTGTTAGCTACTGAGTTCTCCTTCGCGAGTAAAGGTTGAAGGTCACGCCAAAGATGATCGGGCGCCGAGAGTTGTGGCAGTTGTTCGGCGAGCTTGATCCCGAGTTTCACCTCTTCGAATTTAGTTCGACACCTCACGCACGAAATGATGTGTTCTGCAAACTGCTTCGAATCTTCACTCGACAGTTCTCCATGACAATATGCCGAAATATCTTTTGTTACGTGTTTAGAAAACATAACTCAATCGCCCCACACTGCCGGGTTGTTCAAGTGCGAAAGCCGCTTCGCCAACTGACTGTGCCCACGATTGAGACGTGAAGCCACAGTCCCCTTCGAACAACCCATGACGGTCGCAATCTCGTCGTACGACAACCCTTCGATGTACTTCAACAAAATCGGCAAACGAAACTTTGGCTTGAGCTGGCCGATGGCCGCCTGCACCGCCTCCTGCACTTCGAGACGCGCAAACTGTTTCTCCTGAGGCTTCTTGTCGCTCGTGTTCCTCACGGCCACAGTCTCTCCCCACGGCAGTAATCTTCTGCGACGTCGCCTTTCGTCGAGACAGGCATTTACGACAAGGCGATAAAGCCAGGTCGTAAATTCCGAATCACCACGAAACTGCCGAATGGCGGTGAACAACTTCAGAAAGATCTGTTGCGTGACGTCATCCGCCGTCGCTCGATCGCCGCCCGAAGAATAGACAGCGATCGAGAACACCTTGTCTTTGTAAGTCTCGAACAGCAGTTGAAATGCGGCGCGGTCGCCCTGTTGGCAGGCCTCGATAACGCGTCCATCAATGAGCTGTTCAGCCACCATCATCAAGGATTAGACGTACATCCGCGACGATCTCTTCCAAAAAACGAAAACCACGGATTACACAGATTTATCCGTGTAATCCGTGGTTAAAGGTTTTACGTCGAGCTAACGCGTCACGCGCACGAGCATTTCCGTGCCGTTTTCGATCTTCAATTCCTTACTGCCATTAATGGCCAACGATCCGGCGCCACCGGCGCCACCGACAATCAACCCGATCGCCGCGCCCTTACCGCCTCCGGCGATGCCGCCGACAATCGCGCCGACAGTCGCGCCGATACCCGCACGCTTGACCGTTTGCTTAGTGCGGCTTCCGGATTCGACTCCGCCCTCTTCATCGGCGCGGCCCGAACCCTCGCCGTAAACCCTCGTCACGTAACCGTGCAGCACTCCTCTTCGCCCGTCGCTCATCTCGATTGAATCAAACGCCAGGTTCATGCTGGTCCGGCCTTTGATCTTGCCTGACTTCTGTATCGAGCTGACGTGACCCGAGAGTCTTGCCTCATCGAAACGGCTCGGATCGATCACTGTCGCGGTGAATCGATCGCCGATACGCGAGTCTTTACTCGACAACGTATCGTTGATTCGTACCTTGAGATCGGTTCCCACAGGCACCAGCGGCACTACTCTTCTGGTGGTGGGAGTACGCCTTCTCAGGCGCGGCTTCGTCTGCGCCAAAGCAACTGGCGCAAGCCCGAGAACTAAAGTCAGAACCAGAAGGGTCCGCCACTTATTACAAAAAAGATCTTTCATCTTCGTCCTCCAAAATTTATACAACGATTATCCGGCTGAGGGCTCTTTAACAACTTCCGCCACCGGCGCAGCACTTTCAACCGGCCGGCTAAAGATACTCGGGTCCGGCAGCGGTGGAAGTTGATCGGCGGTTATACCTTTCACTGCCTTTACGTGTTGCTTCACCTTCGCTGAAATGTACAACATCACGCCAAACACAAGCGCCATTCCGATCGCCCCATCGAAAAAGCGCAGTAACAGCGACAATAATAACAGAGTACCGAGCACACCACCCGAAACCATTTGGACACGTCCCTTACCGTTGATATACCGGGAGAGTTCGGACGGCCATTTGAAGATCCAAACGAAGTTGTAAAACGGAATGATGTGTCTGCCGGCCGCCTCGCCGGGCGTGTAGGGGTAATGGTTGCGCGATAGCTCGTTGAGAATTTTATGGATGCGATGGACACAGACGAGGAAGTAGATCCAACCGCCAATCGCAACCAACGTGAGGATTAGGTTTATTCCTGCCTCATCCAACTCCATAAACACAAACGCAAGCTCGAGGACGAAGAAGATGCCGGCAAACAGAAAGCCGACCCAAATCCACGGCGGAGAACTACTGGGGACCTGCTCGGTTGTGATCTCGTGGTCCGTGCCGATTATTGAGGTGAACATTTTGAAGTTCCTTTCAATCAAGAGGTGGGTAGAAAAGCTCACCGCGTTCGAGACGATGCGCGCGCGACAGAACGAAGGGAGCCGGGAGGTTTTCGACTACTAAGCTTTCAGCGGGGCGCCGGTCTCAGGCACGACGGCAGGAACGTTGACGAGCGGTTCGTCAGCGTCGAATTGCCGGGTGCGATGGACGGTGCCGTCTGATTCGAAAATGTATGCCGAAGGCGCCTCGCGCATGATGATGTCTTGCAGGCGCATCAGACCATAGAGCAGCGCTTCAGGTCGCGGCGGACAACCGGGAATGTAAACGTCAACAGGAATGCAGCGATCGACGCCCTGCATCGTGGAATAAGAATCGAATGGTCCACCCGTTGAGGCACAGGCACCCATCGCGATCGCCCATTTGGGTTCGGGCATCTGATCGTAGACGCGACGAACCACCGGACCCATTTTAAGAGTGACAGTGCCGGCAATAATGATTAAGTCACTTTGCCTCGGACTGGGACGAAAGACGCCTGCGCCAAAACGATCGATATCGAATCTGCCGGCGCCGGTCGCAATCATCTCGATGGCACAACACGCGAGTCCGAACGTCATGGGCCAAAGCGCCGACTTGCGCGCCCAGTTCACGACCGGTGCGGCGATGTCGACAGTCTTAGCACCCACCGTGCGTCGAATCGAGTTCATGATCGAATCGACGGTGGTTAAGACAAAGCCCTCTTCGTGTTCAGCCATGGATCAGGCCCACTCCAGCGCGCCTTTGCGCCACGCGTAATAATAACCAACTATCAGAATCGCGATAAACACAAACATCTCAATCAGCGCAAACTTCGTGAACGAAAAGTCGTCGCCCATAAAGATTATTGCCCAGGGCAGCAGAAAGATCGTTTCGACGTCGAAAATCAGAAACAACATCGCGACGATGTAGTAGCGCACTGTGAAACGCTCGTGCGCTTCAGTCGTCGGATCGATGCCGCACTCGTAAGGCCGCATCTTGCTCTTTTCGTACTTGATTGGCCTCAGAAACCTGCCCAGAATGATCGGCAACACGGGAAAGATCACGGCCACGCCGAAGAAGATCATCACCGGCCAGTAGGCTGTTATCGGACTGCCAACAGTTTGAGTTGTCGTCGTTGCTGCCTGAAGAAGCATGTAACGATTGAATAGTAAAGTGCGCTCAAGATGATTGTCAACGACCGTCTGCTTTGCCGCAAAAAAGCACAAAAGGCACAAAAGGTACAAAATCAAAGAAAATGCTTTTGTGCTTTTTGTGCTTTTTTGTGGCTCAATTGGCCATCATCCCTGTTCATATCAATGTAACTTGGCAGCAAGGTCGATTTAAGATAGCGGCGATACGCTGCCTGGCTCGGCA
>DASSEB010000352.1:0-10495 GCA_035696765.1 Pyrinomonadaceae bacterium
CTGCTTGTCAAATAACTCCGAAACTTGTGCCGGCAGATTCGGGGCGAGCTTTGCCAACTCCTCGACCACCGCGGCACTGATAACTATCAGAGGCAAAACTACTACAAGGACTACCAGTAAACAGGAGAGCAACGCACGTAATCCGCGACGGTTGATTACCTTAGCCAGGCGTTTGTGAACGGGGTAGAAAATGATGACTAGAACGACTGCCCATGCGACAACTCCCGTGAACGGTTTAAGCATGAGCCAGCACAGGTAGAGCGCGATCGCGGTGGCGACCAACACGGCTATCCAACGGGCTTGTTCGATTTGTTCCTTCACATCGCTAATGCCCCATCTTAGACATGCCGGCGTAACGTTTCCACCTCCGAAACGTTTTTACCTCAAAGGTCAGACGTCGAGCCTGGAGACCGTCAGTACGGGGAGCGGTAGCGACCTGGTCAGTGATTAGCATGCCTAATGATTCGTGATCCCCATCGTTTACCAGGTCGCTACCGCTCCCTGTACTGACTGTTTCCAAGAACGATTTTCGACTTTTGAGCAAAAGCCGCTGCGAAACCAGCTTCGCGGCTCCGACGATACCGATGCGTAAAGTTCCTAACTAACTGCGCGAAAGTCCGCTTTGCCTGGAACTCTTCCCGCCACAAAGAAGCACAAAAGGCTCTACCGAGTTCCTCACTATCCGGGAATACGTTTTGCTTCCCCTGCTGGCAGCCGGGCAACAACCGCAAATGTCTAAATCAAGCGTACTACTTCACCGGACTGTGATCAGCCACCGTGCGCGAGACGAACATTTCGAGATTCCAAATGAGTTGACCTCAACACAAGGAGGGAGGTATGTCTAAGTTTTTTTCGGCACTTTGCACTCTGTTGTTCATCGTTGTGTTAACGCCATCCAGCGCTCACGCAGACACTTTCGTCATCACGAGCGGCACGCTCACCGTTACCGGACCTGTCGGAGGGCCGGTATTCAATCTTTCGGGAGATAACTTTTCCGTGAGTGGTACTGGAGGAGAGCGAGGAGCATCGGCGCCGCAGGTGAGCTGCTTGCCATGCACGCCCGGCAGTATTATCACCGTGGGCGGCAACTTCCTCGGCTCGAGTTTGGGTGGCGGCACCGCAATATTCAATGGCGTGAACCGCGGCGCGGGATTCGGAGGCACTTTTCAGCTCACCGGTCCCCCTATTGAAGTACCGTTTAGCTTAACGGCCTTGACCATAACCAGTCCGTTTACCTTTCAAGGCCATTTGATTGTCTGTCCAGAGACTTGTTTCCTTGGGCCGCAGGTGTTCAGCGCTGACTTGATCGGCGGCGGAACGGCCAGGATCGATCTCGTCGTTAGCATTCTTAATGGAAGGCCGCTGTTCACGTTTCAAAAGGTTACCTACAATTTCGAAGTCCCTGAACCCGCGTCAATTCTGCTTTTAGGCGGAGGCTTGGCCGCATTAGGCGCTCGGCTCAGGTACCGCAGACGGCGCTGAGTTGGTGATACGCAAAACACCTGCGCCGCGGATGGCGTCGTTCTTCAACGCAATCAATGCCTCGTTCACCTGGTAAAAGGCGAACGTCTTGCACGTGTGTGTGGACTGGAATACGGACGGCTTCGAGTAAGAACTCGCGGCCGTCCGCGCGTGTGTTGTTAGAACGCTTCTGATCGTTCGCTCACCGTAAATGAGTGAATAGTCGAACGATGGATCGGACTCATACCTCGGCAGTCGTTTGCGCCTTTGCGCGAGACTCGTAAATAGTTCCGCCGGCCTACCAGGCCGCAGGCGTTGCGGAAAACAGTGCACGTCGCAGCGCCACGTCTCGCGGATCGCCGCTCATCGCGACACCTTTGCGGTTTGGAACGTATGCATACCCGATCCGCGCTTGGGGATCTGCGAACCCGAGCGAACCTCCTGCTCCGGGAAAGCCAAACGAGCTCGGACTTCCGAATGGGAATCCCTTACTCGGCTTCATGAAGCCCAACGAAAAC
Source organism: Pyrinomonadaceae bacterium (assembly GCA_035696765.1). Classification (GTDB taxonomy): domain Bacteria; phylum Acidobacteriota; class Blastocatellia; order Pyrinomonadales; family Pyrinomonadaceae; genus PSRF01. The sequence goes on from DASSEB010000352.1 coordinate 1,980, forward strand.
TCCACTTCGCCTCTCATACATTCGTCGAAGAAACCGTGCGTTGCGGGAACGGCCGGAGCGCTTAACGCTTGCACAGTTTCCGGGCGCAGTCCCAACTCTTTCCCTCCAGTCGCAAAAACATTGTAAGCCTGCGCGATCGCTCTCGCTGTGCCAACACCTCCACCGGCGGGGATCTCCAGGTTGCGCGGGTAGATGCGTCGCTCGTCATGGGCCAACTCGGATCCCATCAGTGCTCTGCGGATGTTGGACCGGCGATTCCATACCGCGAAACTCATACGGACAGGAAAGCCGAATATCATCTCAGGCAGACTGGGATCGACGAGTGGTGCAAGCCTCCACTCGGGAACTGATTCGGGCAAACGGATGTAAAAGTCGAGCCCGAGCGGGGTCGCGATTTCATCCTGGAAGAACTGTCCCAAACTCCGGTGTTGCGGATCGATCCGGCGGAGCAGTTCGCCCTCGTAAAATCCGAGCGTGACAGCGTGATATGCCTGACGTGTTCCCGGTTCCCATGCAGGTTTTTGCCGGGCCAACACTTCTGCGAGAGAGTCGAGGTCGGCGAGCAAACCGCGATGAATCGGCTCGTCCAGGGCAAACAGGCCGGCCTGATGGGCCAGCAGTTGTCGAACTGTGATTCTCTCTTTTCCGTTTTGCGCAAACTCCGGCCAGTACTTGCACACGAGTTCATCGTAATCGAGCCAGCCGCGAGAATGGGCCAGCGCTAAAGTCATTGCCGCAAGTCCCTTCGTGGCCGAATAAACAAGTGCCATCGTGTCTTCTTCCCAGGGCTCGCCGGTGGCTTTGTTGCGTATCCCGCCCCAGAGATCAACGACCTTCTCGCCGTTGTGATACACGCAACAGGCCGCGCCGATTTCGCGGCGTCGAGAGAAATTCTCGACGAACGCTTCGCGGACGGGCTCGTAACCTTTGCTCACAAACCCGTGAATTTCGGTGCGGCGCGTAGTCTCGCTCGAGACGGCGTGTTTTCGCTTTTGAACCAGGACGTAAGCGGCACCGGCTGCCGTCAAACCAAGCGCCGCTTTGGTTAGTGTGTTTCTCTTCATTTCAACTCCTTGCATCAATGGGCCGCCTCTTCATGCGGCGGCCACGTGTCTTCATGATTGTTTGAAACTCCCGGTCTCGAACGCGCAAGGAACGTGCCTTGTGTGAGGGTAATAAATGACGAGCGGCCGTGTAGGAGACGTGTGATTTGCGCGAGTTTCCACGCAATTTTGGGGAACTTTCCCCACGAAAGCTGGACCACGAATGAATTTCCTCGATGACTTTGCGGCATGTTCGTTGCCGAGACGAGAATGTGTGATCGTAACGCATGCGGCGGGCGAGGTGTGGAACGTCTCTCTCTCAAGAAAGGACATTGAATTATGAAAGTCAAAGAAGTGATGACCCCAGACCCGCAAGCCATTTGGCTTACGCAGAGTTTGGCTGACGCAGCAAAATTGATGTGGGAAAACGATTGCGGGGTTTTGCCGATCGTCAAGGATGGTCGAACTGTCATCGGCATGATTACCGATCGCGACATCTGTATGGGCGCCGCGATGCGAGACAAAACTCCGTCCAGCATTTCGGTTGAGGAAGTGATGACGGGCCAGGTTTATTCAGTCAAGCCTGAAGACGACATTAATCACGCACTGCACTTAATGCGGGATCACAAGATTCGACGCCTGCCCGTGATCAGTTCCGAAGGCGAATTGGAAGGTATCTTGTCGCTGAATGATCTCGTGCTTAACGCCAAAATGGCGGATGAAGCAGTTTCGGACTCAATTGAATATGCCGACGTTGTGAAGACTTACCAGGCCATCTGCAAGCGTGAGCTGCCAGCGACAGCCGTATCGGCCGCTTCCGCGTAACGTTTGCCTCAGAAGGAAGGAGAGGCTCAGATGGGAAGGAGACGCAAGGCGAAACTCGAGATTAAAGAACCACGGTAAAGCCGCGGCCGCGTAGAACTTGACTACGCAAGCTGAGTGGGCGACTCCGAGGAGTGCACCTGTCTGGTGATGCTACCGTCAGCCTTGACTTGCATGCCGTGCAAAGCACGCCAGCCGGCGCATTCCAACGAGTCGCCCAATGGGGTGCCTGTTTGAACCGATTTTGAATCTCATCAATTGGCGAAGAAGCTAGTTCAGGTTGTGCGGAAATTTCAGATGTCGTGCGAAATACCTCGCAACTCAACGGAGGTTCAACTCCGTCTTTCCTTTCAAATCTCACGAGAATTCAATCGTTGAACTGGTATGGCTCGTGCACAGCTTTAGCGTGTGGAGGAGGTATGTTTATGAAAATACTTTTAGCTATCGATGGCTCGCCTTGTAGCGATGCGGCAGTTGAGGAGGTGGGCCGCCGGCCGTGGCCGGAGGGCTCTTCAGTGAAGGTATTGACTGCATTTGAGCTTCCCACGCCGCCGACGCCGGAAGGATGGGCGCTGCCCCTCAACTATTTCGAGGAGATGGATGTTGCGCTACAGAAGCAGGCACGGAACATCGTCGACGATGCCGTAGAGAAACTCAAACCGAAGTTGCACAAAACGATCTCTCTCGATGCCGCATTCGTGCCCGGTTCGCCGAGAGCGGCGATCCTGGATGAAGCCGAACGCTGGCGCGCAGATCTGATTGTCGTCGGCTCGCACGGTTATCGGAGCTGGCAGCGGTTTCTTTTAGGTTCAGTTTCGCAAGCCGTGGTTTCTCATGCGAAGTGTTCGGTAGAGGTAGTTCGATGTCCTCGCCGTGACTAAGGGGGGTGCTTCAAATGAAAGCAAATGTCTTTCATGGTAAAAACAAAATTCGCATCGACGAAGTGGACAAACCACGCGCCGGCGCCGGTGAAGCGGTCATCAAAGTGACGCTTACTACGATCTGTGGAACTGACCTGCACATCGTGCGCGGTGAATATCCGGTGGCGCCCGGTTTGGTTATTGGGCACGAGCCGGTCGGCGTCATCGAGGAACTTGGCGAAGGAGTTACCGGATACAACATTGGCGATCGTGTTCTCGTCGGCGCCATCACGCCGTGTGGCCAGTGTCGCGCCTGTTTATCAGGTCACTTATCGCAATGTGGTCATGGCGAAGACTACGAGGCGCTTGGTGGATGGCGATTTGGAAATACCATCAACGGTGCTCAGGCTGAGTATCTGAAAGTGCCTTACGCCCAAGCAAACCTCGCTAAAATTCCTGATGAACTGAGTGACGAACAAGTCGTCCTGCTGGCTGATATTGCTTCGACTGGTTTTAGTGGTGCTGAGTCGGCAGGGATAAAAATCGGCGACTCTGTTGTTGTGTTCGCGCAGGGTCCGATTGGTCTTTGCGCGACTGCGGGCGCAAGGTTGATGGGTGCGTCGTTGATCATCGGCATTGATGGTGACGAGCATCGACTCGCAATGTCAAAACGTATGGGCGCAGACGTCACCCTTGATTATCGCGACGTCAATGTTGTGGCAGAAGTAAAACGCCTGACTGGCGGAGGCGCGGATGTAGCAATCGAAGCGCTTGGCACTCAGCAAACGTTTGAGAGTGCGCTGCGGAGTTTGCGTCCAGCGGGCACACTATCGAGTCTCGGTGTCTATTCGGGCAAACTTGAACTTCCGTATGAGGCTTTTGCCGCGGGTCTTGGAGATCACCGCATCGTGACGACGCTCTGTCCGGGAGGCAAAGAGCGCATGCGCCGCTTGATGGAAGTTGTTCGTCGTGGGCGAGTCGATCTGACTCCGTTGCTGACGCACACTTTCGCTTTGGACGACATAGCAGAAGCTTACGACTTGTTTGGCGAGCGTCTGGACGGTGTGATGAAAGTAGCAATCAGACCTTGACGGCCGTGGCGTACATACAATCGTGAATATGATCGATTAGTCTTCGTCTTCCGATTTTGCTGGTTCGGTGGGACTGATTATGACGTTATTCGATCTTCTGATCTTGCTGCTGGTGGCAGGCGTTTGCGGAGCGCTGGGACAGGCGATTACCGGTTTTTCGCGTGGCGGGTGTCTGGTGTCGATAGCACTTGGTTTCGTGGGTGCCGTGGTGGGGATGTGGGTGGCTCGAGCGTTGGGTCTGCCCGAGCTTTTTGCCATACAGATTGGGACGACCCACTTTCCGATAGTGTGGTCGATTATCGGCTCCGCGCTGTTCGTCGCGGTGATCGCACTGTTAACGAGAAGGTATTATTAGGCCGCAAAAGGGGACAAGCGGCACAGATTCATTTGTGTGCTTTTTGTGCCTCTTTGTGGCTCGCTTTGAACTCCATCGCCCCGTCTTCAACGCGCCCGTAACGCATCATCGAAAGGTCCTTCACGTAATTCTGGTGCAGGCGCCACGGCGTCTTCAATCCTTGACGCGGCAGCGTGTGCAGCGCGCGCAGCACGTATCCGGAGTTGAACTCGATCACAGGCTGCTCTCCAACGTCCGGATCGCTCAGACGCGGCGTACAGACGGAATAGCCGTGCTGGTCCATGTGGTTCAAGAGTCGGCACACGTACTCCGCCGCGAGATCGCACTTCAAAGTCCACGACGCGTTTGTGTAGCCGACGGCGAACGCGAGGTTGGGTACGTCGCTAAACATCATTCCTTTGTAGACGAGCCTCTTCGGAAGATCCACGAGCGCGCCATCAACCACGAGTTGCATTCCGCTGAAAAGCTTCAACACGAGTCCCGTGGCCGTCACGATGATGTCTGCGTCGAGTTGTTCGCCTGACTTGAGCAAAAGACCGTCTTCGGTGAAAGTCTCGATCTGGTCCGTTACGATCGAAACGCGGCGCTCACGCATCGCGCGGAAGAGGTCTGCGTCGGGCACGAGGCACAATCGCTGGTCCCACGGGTTGTACGGCGGTGTGAAATGCTTTGCGTCATACTCCTCGCCGAGTTGATTGCGCACGCCTCTCGCCACCATCCACTTAAAAACTTCAGGTCTCTTTCGCGCGAGACTGTAGAAGAACGAACTCGAAAGCACATTTTTCCAGCGCGTCAGCATGTAGGCGGCATGGTCCGGCAGAACTCGGCGGAAGAAGTTTCCCACTTTGTCCTTTGCGGGGCGCGAGACGACGTAGCTCGGAGAACGCTGGAGCATCGTGACGTGCGCCGCCTGCTCGGCCATCGCGGGAACGAGCGTAACGGCCGTCGCGCCACTGCCGATGACGACGACGCGTTTGCCTGTGTAATCGAGGTCGTCGGGCCACTTCTGCGGGTGCACTATCATTCCGCGGAACCGGTCGACGCCGGGCCACTCGGGTGTGTAACCGCTGTCGTAGTCGTAGTAGCCGGTGCAGAGATAGAGGAAGTTGCAAGTGAGTTGGACCACTGTTTTGTCCGGCCCGGCTTCAACCTCAACCGTCCAACGCGTGTCGTTAGATGACCATGAGGCACGCCGCACACGATGGTTGTAGCGGATCGTTCTATCAACGCCGTACTCGGCGGCGGTGTCGCGAATGTATTTGAGGATGGCTGGGCCGTCGGCCATCGCCTTTGCTTCACGCCAGGGGCGGAAGCGATAGCCGAGCGTGTACATGTCGGAGTCGGAACGGACGCCGGGATATCGAAAAAGGTCCCAGGTGCCGCCCATCGCCTCGCGTCCTTCGAGGATGACGAAACTCTTCTGCGGGCATTCGCGCTTCAGGTGACACGCGCCGCCGATTCCCGACAACCCGGCTCCCACGATAATTACGTCAACGTGCGACATACCCACGATTGGCTAACGGATCTTCGTGATCACAATCCGCAGTGTTTCTGCCGGCCGTTCCAAGGTTATCCGCACCTTCTCCGTGCGTTCCATTGGTTCGAAGCCATTACCTTTGGGCACATAGGGGCGATTGCTTGTTGCTTCGATAACCAACTTTTGCCCGGTATAACCGTTAATCGTGAAGTGGCCCTGTTCATCCGCATTTAGACCATGAGGCACACTCGATTCACCTCGCGTGACATCGCTGACCCTCAGTCCAGCATTTGCGACTGGTGATCCATCCGCCCAGACCACACTGCCCTTAAGAATACTCGCGGGTCGTTTTGATGGGACGCGAATCTCCAGATCGCTGAGCTTCTCCCCCGCGCCCACAGTGATCGTCTGCGCCTGAGCCTGGTCCACTACTCCCGGATAAAACGCTGGTGGGTAAGCGTTCGTTGGATCGTTAGGCTGCGGAAAGCGATTGTGATTCACCGCGATGATATAGCGACCGCGTGGAACGGCGGAGAAAGCGAAGCGTCCCTGGTCGTCGGTACGTTCGAGCTTTTCGTTATCTTGTTTGGAAGTAGAGTCTGGGTCTAGCAGTGAAACAAGTATACGGGCCACCGGTTCGCCTTCAGGTGTAACAATACGACCTGCAACACGGCCGTTATCCGTGACATACCACTGAACAGCGGCACAGCCATGGTCCGAAACGGTTACATCTCGCTGCGGCTCCCAGGTGGTGAATGTTTCGGGAAGCTGCACACTCACCTTGTACTTGCCGGCCCGCAGACCACTCACTCGAAAGCGGCCTTTCGCATCGGGCCGAATCTCTTTCCGTTCCGAGTCGCCTTGAATCGTAATCAGCACATCTGAGCTGAGAGCGTCACTTTCGACATCGCGGTGCGTGACCGTTCCGTAGATTGTTACGCCTGGTGCAGCAGTCGGGAGCGTGCCGAGAAATGCAAGGTCCTCAGTTGCGTTGGTGAAAAATTTTGTGCGCGTGCAAATACTCGTAACCAGCTTATCTTTCGCTCGATATGCATAAACGAGGTAGCGTTGACCAATTTTGAATGGATAACCACAGTCGCCGCCTCCGTAGCCGGTGAAGATTTCGACCTCTGTCCCGACAACTCCCACATAGGCCTGCTCGACAGAGAATTTGATGCCCCTTGGTGCCCAATCGATTTCGTCGCGATCAGCTTGCTTGCGTCGTTCGTTTTCTCTCGCGCTTACGACCGTACCTGCGAAAACGGCCTCGGCGGATCCGAAACTTTCACACGGCGTACCCGGGCCGGCGCAAGTACACGCATTCACCTTGTTACCGGCTAATGCAAGCGTGATGACTACTCCAAGCAGCACAATAACTGAGCGCATATTCTTCCCTCCGGGATTCTCGCAACTTTCGCTAAGGATTACTCAGCAGCGGCGCCGATCATAATCGACAATTTGTCCAGGTTGCACGCACCAGAATCTGTGATGCCTCAAAAGTATTTCAGCCACAAAGAAGCACAAAAGCAAAAAGGATTTCCTTGATTTTTGTGCCTTTTGTATTAGGATTTCAAACGGATGCAAACCCTAAAAACGATACTGACGCTGATCGCCGTCATCCTCGGCGCACTCGTGGTGCTTGCTGCGATTGGTCTCATTTACAGCCTCCTAGCATACATTTTGATATTGGGCGTCATTTGTTTAGGCGGGTATATAGCGTTTAAGTTGTTCACCAAATCCGACGGGAAACAGATTGCTGCACCCGATCCGAAGAAGGAGTTCGAAAAGGTTCGGCGCCTGCTGGACGAATACAAACGCAAATAGCGTTGCGGAGCTACATTGGGGTATGGAGCAGATTATGAGACTACTTAAAATTTCACTGATTGCGTTGTTTTTACTCGGCTCGTTTGGTTTGCAGGCGAATGCTCAGGACAATCAGAAGACCACTCCTCAACCGCCCGCGACTGAAGCTGAGCGGCCGAAGAATCCAGTTGAGCTGATGCTCGAAGAGGCAAAGAAACGCGGCGAAGTTATTTACGGTACTTGCCTGGAAGACTGCGGTGAGAACCCGCACGAAAAGCAAGTCGATGGTCTTGAATCAGGACGCGCTCTCGAGCTACCCACGCCGGTTTATCCACTTATTGCGCGCCAGGCGCATGCTTCCGGCGAAGTACGAGTGCAGGTCATAGTGGACACTGACGGACAAGTGATTGCGGCGCATGCCATCAGTGGACATCCGTTGCTCCAGGGCGCTTCCGTGACTGCGGCAAGGGGCGCACGCTTTTCACCGGCAAAGTTCAACGGAGAAGCAGTTAAGGTGGTAGGCGTGATCAGCTACAGCTTTATCAGCCAGTAAGGAATCGGCGCGTCGGGCTACATCATCGAAGACACTGCATGAACAATTTCAGCCACTGTTCGGGTGACAACCGCAATCCCAAATAACGCCAGCAAGGGAAGTAAACCTCGTGGCCCACGCGTTTTCACTAAATGATATGGGACTACGATCAACCATCCCATACCGACCAGTAGACCCGGACAATAGATAGAGTCTACCGGAGACCTCCCCGTCTCTGCCTTCATCCACCAAACGATACCGCAGAGAAAACCAGCCATGTAAAGAAACTGAAACGTTGGTAACGGTTCCAGGCCGTGGGCGTGATAAATACCGAGTCCGATTTGATAGACGAACACCAGAATGCCCAGTAGGACCAACATACTTAATGAGGTCTTGCGTTCACCCATCACGGCTCACCTGTGAAAATCAGGAGTTTACCATTTATCACGCACCAGTTGGTCTAAACATTACTATCGTTGCGCCCAGGCCGCCGGCCTCGGGCGGTGCGTCGGTCCAGTCTGAGACGAAGGAAG
>DASSEB010000353.1:0-5105 GCA_035696765.1 Pyrinomonadaceae bacterium
ACTTCGCTTCGCGCGTCCGTGCATTGATTCTGGCGGACACGCGGGCGCAAGCCGATAGCGACGAGGCCAAACAAACGCGCGCCCAGCAAGCCGAAAAAGCGCTCGCCGAAGGCATGGCTGGAATCGCCGACGCCATGTTGCCGAAATTGCTTACACCGGAAACCGTGAGCAAAGTCCCGGACATTGTTATGCGTGTTCGCGACATGATGTTGAAAACCAAACCTGAAGGCGCTGCTGCTGCGTTGCTTGGGATGGCGGAACGCGAGGACCACACGCCCTTCCTGTCGCAGATTTCTTCGCCGGCGTTGATTCTCGTTGGAGCTGAAGATGCGATCACGCCGGTTGCCGACAGTGAGAAGATGCATTCGTTGATCGCAGGGTCGCGTTTGGTGGTGCTGGAACACGCGGGACATGTTTCCAACCTGGAACGAACTGCGCAGTTTAACGAAGCGTTGCTGGATTTTTTGAGAAGCTCCGTCTGAGATGTCCGGCTACAAAAAATTTACGATTGAAGAGCGCGTGCGCTGGGGCGATGTCGATGCGGCGCGCATCATTTTCTATGGCGCTTACATTCACTTCTTCGAGTTTGCGGAGACCGAGCTCTTTCGTGAAGTCGGACTTCATTACGGAGTGATGTTTGACGAGCTGCAGATCTGGTTGCCTCGGGTGCATCTCGAGTGTGACTTTCATCGTGCTGCGCGGCTCGACGATCTATTGGAGGTGAGTGTTTATGTCGGGCGCTTCGGCACAAAGTCGATGCGATTGAATTTTGAAGTGCGCCGGCAGGGAAGCGACGAGCTGATCGCAACTGCGCACTTTGTTTTAGCAGCCGTCAACCAGAGTACGTTCGAAACGGTTCCGATTCCTTCAGAGCTGCGCGAGAAGTTGGCGCCGTACACCGCAAACGAAGATCACAAATGACTGCTCTTTCTGACAACCCTGAGCTTGCAGGCCTCGACGAAAAACTGATCGATCGAGATCCGATTAGACAATTTCAAACGTGGTTTGCTGATGCGATCGCATTGAAACTGCCGATGCCGGATGCAATGACGCTCGCGACAGCGACGCCTGACGGCAGGCCGTCCGCGCGCATGGTTTTGCTCAAGCAGGTTGACCATGAAGGCTTTGTGTTTTTCACCAATTATCGCAGCGCCAAGGCGCGCCAACTGGATGCGAATCCGTTCGCAGCTTTAGTTTTTTATTGGGTGCAACTTGACCGCCAGGTGCGTGTGGAAGGGAGCGTTGCTCGGACGTCGGCGCAGGAGTCACGTGATTACTTTCAAACTCGGCCGCGTGAGAGTCAGATTGGCGCGTGGGCTTCGGCGCAAAGCGAAGTGATATCCAGCCGTGAGGTACTCGAGCAACGCGCGCAAGAATTAGAGACGTTGTACTGCGACCGCGATATCGATTGTCCCGAGCACTGGGGCGGTTATCGTTTGAAACCTGAGCGCATCGAGTTTTGGAAGAGCCGCATAGGCCGCCTGCACGATCGCATCGCGTATGAATTACAGCCCGACGGCTCCTGGACCATCAGCCGCCTCGCTCCTTGAGCCACAAAAAGGCAAAGAAGAACTTGAGCCACAAAAAGGCACACAAAGCACAAAATGGTTAAGCTGTATCTTTTGTGCCTTTTGTGCCTTTTTGTGGCTAATTTCTGTGCTTTCTTGTGGCTCAGAAGAGGCGAGAGAAGAAACGGATTCCGACGATTTTCATTTCGCTGCCTTCGCGAATCACCGCGTAGTCGCTGATCTGATAATACTCCTCACGCAGCCCAAGAACTTTTCCCTTGCTGTACGCCGTCAACGGCTTAACCCTGTCCTGCGGCAACTCGATCTTTTTAGACAGATCGCTTTTGAACTCGCGGATGCGTTCGGCAACGCGTGGATAGCGGCCAGCCAGTTGATTCAGATGCGCGCGAAACTCAGCGACATCACGTTTTAGTTGGGCCGCGTAAACAGAAAACTCTTCCGCCGTTGCGGGCGGCTTTCGTTCAAAGATCGCTTCGATGGCGGGCGGAAAAAAGAGAGCCTCTTCCTCTTCGTTGTTTGGACTTGCCAACGGCAACGTCAGAAACAAGATTTGCATGCGACTCTTGAACGCGTCGATCAGCGTCGCGTTATTCACGTGTGAGAAGTCGAGACTGCCGAACTCACCTTCAGTGATCGCAATCTCCCGGCGCCGCGCCGCGCTTTTTGTAAACGTGGCTTCAAAAGCGCGATCGAAATCGAGATCCTTCGCCATCAGACTTTTGAACTGCTCGCACACTCGATACGCTTCAACAACCTCGCGCGGCTGGCGCAAACGTTGGCTTAACACATTCTGTGTCGACGCGAGCGTGATCAGCATGCAGACGGTTAGTTTCAGCATCAGACGGGTCGCAGCGCGCTCTTCACCAGCTTCTTTTTCAAGTCGACATAACCTTGCTCACCGGCGACGAGATCTCCCAACACGCGCTTCACGCCGCGATGGCCGCGTGCAAACTCGATCATGCGTTCGGTAAACGGCGCGCCCCAGAAGTTTCCGTAAAAGCGGCGACGCATTTGCGCGGCACGCCGTAGCTCGGCGCCGAAGTCTGCGCGCCAACGCTGTTCGTACGACAATGGCGCTCCGCTGAAATACGCTTCAGCAAATAGCTCCGCCGAACGTAACGCGTAATAGATCCCTTCGCCGGTGACGGGATCGGCAAAGCCTGCTGCGTCGCCAAGCAACGCCCAATCGTCGCCGCAAACTTTTCTGCTGTCCCAGGTCTTGGCGGCCAGTCCCGGAATTCGCGCCGCGTAGCGTTCTGAAGTTGCACGCAAGTGTTCGTGAATGCGCTGGCCGTTTGAGTTGTTGTACTCAACTTGCCAGAAGTTGACCTTCTGCCCTTCGCACTGCTGGTAGTAAGCAATCATAAAGCGCCAGAGAAGATCGTCAAGCGGCTGATGCTCGAAGGCGTCTTGCGTCGTTGCGATGCCAAACGAGATGTGATCGGGACGAGGAAACGCCCACGCGTAACCGACCCAGCCCGGGAGGAAAGCGACGACGGTCGGCGCGGTGTTGTTTGCGGGCAGCGGCGCGCGGTAACCAAAAGCGACTTCCATGTCGGACGGTGGCAGCGGTCCGGCGAGCATCTTTGCAATCCCGCTGTTTGCGCCGTCGGCGCCGGCGAGGAAAGATCCAGTCCACTCCACACCGCTATCAGTTTTTAACTGCCAACCGGATTCAGTTCTCTTCGTCTTCCTGGCCGAGATCTTCTCTGAGATGACTTGCGCGCCTGCGTCGCGAGCACGGTCGCGCAGATAACCATCGAAAGCGATACGCGAATAGATCGCAAACGGCTCGTCAAGGTGGAGGTGAAGTCGTTTGCTCGCGGGAGAGTACAAATCGAGCTCGGTGATTGTTCGGCCGACGGCGTTCAGCAAGTGGGGCCACGCCTTCAAAGCCTTGGCGGTCACACCACCGCCACACGCCTTCGGCTCGCCTTCCGGACGCCCATCAAACAGCGCGACTCTCGCGCCGCTCTTGACGAGCAGTTCGGCTGCAAACGAGCCTGCGGGTCCCGCCCCGACAATCAACACGTCAAATTGCGCCATAGCTCACCACGAAGTTGTAGCCTTCTTCTCGCAGCGCTAGAATAACAGCCGTTCCCTCCAAAGTACGAAAGACGCACGATGACTAACTCGAGCAGTCTAGTCTTTTCAGGTATTGCACCGCATCCGCCAATCATGGTGCCGGAGGTCGGACGCGAATCGATTGCGGGTGTAATCGCCTCGATCGACGCGATGGCGGAATTGACTAAACGGCTCATCGACAGCGGTTCGGAGACGGTCATCTTGATCTCACCGCACGCGCCCTTGGAAGCGGACTCGTTTGTGGCTTACGAGGGGCCGGAAGTCTACGGCGATTTCTCACACTTCAATGCGCCGGGCACCCGTTTCGCCGTCAACGTCGATGAGGAATTGCTGTCAGCAATCAAACGCGCTGCCGCTGCGAAAAACTATGATGTGTCCATGTTGCCGGAACAGGATCTCGATCATGGTACGGCCGTCCCGCTTTACTTTCTGCTTCAGAATGGCTGGCAAGGAAAGGTGGTGGCGCTCGGCTACAGTTTTCTTTCGAATGACGACCACTTGCGTTTCGGATCGTGTATCAAAAACGCGGTGGACCAGGTCGGACGTCGAGTGGCTTTCATTGCGAGTGGAGATTTGAGTCATCGACTCAAGCCGCAAGCGCCTGCCGGTTACAATCCGGACGCGCACGTGTTTGATGAAGAGGTGGTGGACGCGCTCCGCGCGAATGCGCCACAGAGAATTGTCGGAATCGATCACGGTTTGCGCCGGCTCGCGGGCGAGTGTGGCTATCGATCGATGTTGGTGGCAATCGGTGCGAGCTCCGATCTGCCGTGGTCGTGCGAAGTGCTGAACTACGAGGCGCCGTTTGGCGTGGGATATCTCGTGGCCCAGCTAACCCATGGGCCAACACAGTCACAGAGTGCCGAGCCTGGATTGCCCGCATTGGCTCGCCGGGCTGTCGAAACGTTTGTCCGTTCCGGCGAGATTCTGGACGCGCCGAGAACCTCGTCTGGCCTTTTGGGCGAGCGGGCGCCTTGCTTCGTCTCGCTTAAAACGTTGAACGGAGAACTGCGCGGGTGCATCGGGACGATCGAGCCGGCGAAAGACACGCTGGCGGAGGAAATCGTTGCTAACGCGATCAGCGCCGCGAATAACGACCCCCGGTTTAATCCCGTCAGCGAGGACGAGTTGTCGAATTTACGTTATTCAGTCGACGTGCTTTTCCCGTCTGAGCCGGCGGTCATGGAGGAATTGGACCCGCGAGTCTTTGGTGTGATTGTCGAAGACGAAAGCGGGTCGCGTCGAGGACTGCTGCTTCCGGACATTCCCGGGATTGTCGATGCCCGGCAGCAGGTTGACATTGCGGCGCGAAAAGCTGGGATCGGTCCTGGCGAGCGGATCAGTCTTTACCGGTTTAAGGTTGAGAGATTCCGGGAATAGTTTAGACAGGATTACAGGATGTAAATCCTGTAATCCTCTCAAGAATTAAACGTCGAGGTTTCTGACGTCGAGGGCATTGTCCTCGATGAACTTCCTCCGGGGCTCGACCGC
>DASSEB010000354.1:0-10800 GCA_035696765.1 Pyrinomonadaceae bacterium
CACTCAACAGCGATGTTCCCTTGACGCGGCTTTCGCGAATTGCACGTTTCTTAGCGTCTGTCCAACGACCGCTCGCGATGTTCTCGCCGGCCAGGTGGACCACCGCGTCAAATCCTTCGAGCTGTTCAGTGTCGATGCGTCCCTGATTTGGGTGCCACTCAAGTTCGCCCGCAGATGCGGCCCGGCGCACGAGTCTGACGATTTCGTGGCCGTCGTTCGTCAGCGACTTGATCAGCGCTTTGCCGACGAGCCCATGCGAACCACTCATGAGAACTTTCATGCGGTGAGCATACCACCGGCACAAGATTCTTCTTGAAATTTTTCAAACGAGGTGTAGAATGCGCAGCAAAAAATTTAGCAAGGAGCAGCCTCACTATGCTTCGTCTCGCAACATGGTTCCTCATCACCGGTTTTCTTTTCACTATCGGTTCTCTTTTCGTGCCGCAGTCCGCCGCGACTTTGACGCGGCTCACAAACACTCCTGAACACGCAGTCAACTTAAACCCGACGCTTAGCAATGACGGGCGAACGCTCGTCTTTGAGTCGTCTGCTGATATGGCAAATACGGGCATGAGCACCACATTTCACTTGCTGCGTGCTGATCTTTCGTCGTTTGCCCAGCTCGGGAGCACGCGTGCCATTTGTCCGGCGATGTCCGGCGATGGAAAGATCGTCGTCTTTGCATCAACCGAGGATCTGGTAGGTCACAATGCCGATCGAAATTCGGAAATCTATCTGTTTGATGGCGTGAAGCTCAATCAGTTGACGGACACACAGCCTGCCTCCGGTGCATCACGACTCACGGATGGAAGCTTTCAGCCATCTATCACGAGTGATGGTCGCACCGTCGCGTTTGCGTTGAACGGAAAGATTTTTCTTTACGACACGCTGGAGCAGAAATTCACGCAGTTGAACGAGGATTCTACAGCGAGCAGTCCGAAGATTAGTGGCGATGGTTCACGGGTCTTTTATAAGAGAAGGAGTTTGACCGCGGATCACGCTGATTTATTACTGATTGACACGCGAACGTTAACGAGTCGAGTGGTGGCAGCGAATGTGGCCGAGTTATCACTGGTAGAAGGTCGGGCGGTGAGCAATGACGGAATGCGGCTGGTCTATTCGGCGTCGACGGGGCCGAACCAGACGCAGGTGTTCATGTTCGATGGACGCGATGATTCGATCCGTAAACTAACTAATCTTGGATCGAGGACTGTCGACGTGAAGCTGCAACCGACGATCAGCGGCGATGGCAAGCGCGTGGCTTTCGCAACCCGGCGTCGAGTGACTAGCACAAGCGATGGCGGCGTCGAATTGTATCTTCTCGACCTGCCAACTAATCAGGTGCAGCAGATCACAAATGCGCCGTCGTCGGCGACTGCCGAAGTAGTCTCCTCACTCAATTTCGACGGCTCAATCGTCGCGTTCAACTTTCCACGCGTTCTTTCCGGAGCCGTCGCTGATGATGACCTGCGGAACAACAGTGAGATCTATCTGGCGTCAATTGCTCCGCGTCCGGAGTTCGGAGTGGCAACGGTTCTCAACGCTGCCGCACAGGGACGTGAGCCTGACCGCACAAAGATCGCGCCTGGAAGCATCGCTACCGTCCGCGGCCAGGCACTGGCTTTCAGGATTGAAGCAGCGAGTTTCGCTGGCGAAGATCCGCCGTTCACAGTGGCCGGCACAACCGTGAAAGTAAACGGACGACAGGCGCGCGTGTTCTATGCATCGCCTGAAGAAGTCGTGTTCGTCGTGCCGCAGGGGTTACCAAATGGGCCGGCCGAGTTTGTGGTAACGAACGCAGACGGGTTCTCGTCAAAAGCTGAAGCTAATATTTTTAATGCTGCCCCCGGAGTGTTCACTGTCGCGGGTGACGGCCGTGGCGATGCCGTCATTCTCGATGCAGACACGATCACGCCCGGGCCTTTCGATCCTTCGAAGGGACAACTTAGGCTGTCGATCTTCGCAACAGGTGTCACGGCAGCGAAGAATGTGTCCGTCACGATTCGCGGCCGCTCCACGTCAGTCGAGACAGTCGCCGCTGCACGACTGGCGGGTCTTGATGAGATCCACGTTTTGGTGCCGCCTGAGTTAAGCGGTGTAGGCAAATCGACACTCGTCGTCACGGCCGATGGTGTGCAAAGCAATCCGGTGTCGATTCTAATCAGCGGGACCGCGCCTACGCCCACACCTACGCCAACACCGGCTCCCACTCCCATCGCATCTCCATCGCCAAACTCGAGTCCGAGTCCGACACCAAGTCCTTCGCCGACGCCATCACCCGATTCATCACCGAAGCTCGTGATCAGCCAGATTTACGGCGGCGGCGGAAACTCAGGCGCGCCGTTGCGAAATGATTTCATCGAGATCTTCAACAACAGTACTTCCTCGGTGAATCTCGCCGGCTGGTCTGTGCAGTATGCGAGCGCCACAGCGTCGACGTGGTCAGTGACGCCGCTCACACCTGTAACGCTATCACCGGGACAGTACTACTTGATTCAGCAAAGTTCGGGAGGCAGTAATGGAATCTCTTTGCCAACTCCGGACGCCAGCGGCACGATCGCGATGGCCGCGGCTTCGGGCAAAGTCGCACTCGTGAAGAATTCAACTGCGCTCACCGGCGCGTGTCCGAACGACTCCAACATCCTCGACCTCGTTGGTTACGGCAGCACAGCGAACTGCTTCAAAGGCCCCGCGCCAGCGGCGGCCGCCAGCAACACAAACGCTTTGCTACGCGCCGCCAATGGTTGTACCGACACGCGCAACAACGCTCTTGACTTCGTCACGGGTACGCCTAATCCCAGAAACACAAATTTTTTGCCACGGATTTGCACTGATCCGTAAAATCGATGTTCACGGATCCGTAAATTCCGTGTTATAGACTCGCGCATGCACTCTCTCGCAGATGCTATCTCTTCGCTTCAAAAACACTTCGGCTTCGATGACTTTCGCGAAGGCCAGCGCGAGGTGATTGGATCAATTCTGCAAGGCAAAGACGCCGTCGTCGTCATGCCGACCGGAAGCGGCAAGTCTCTTTGTTACCAGCTCCCGGCCATGGTCCTCGACGGAGTCACGCTCGTCGTATCGCCCCTCATCGCGCTGATGAAGGATCAAGTCGACGCCTTGCGCGCGCGTGGACTTCCTGCCACGTTCATCAACAGTTCCATTTCAGAGTCAGAACAACGCGCGCGCATCGAGTCGCTGCGCCGGCGCGAGCAGAAACTTGTCTACATCGCTCCCGAACGCTTTCGCAGCAGCCGCTTCAACGCGGCTTTGCAATCGATCCCGGTTTCGCTTTTTGCAGTCGACGAAGCTCACTGCATTTCAACGTGGGGACACGACTTTCGTCCCGACTACCTGCGCCTGAGAAGCGTCATCGGCTCGCTCGGACGAGTTCAAACTCTCGCCCTCACCGCCACCGCCACTCCTTACGTTCGCTCAGACATCATTCAACAGTTAGGTCTCAAAGAGCCGCAGACGTTCGTCAGCGGTTTCGATCGTCCCAATCTATCCATCGAAGTTGTTCACACAGAAAAGGAACGCCAGAAGATCACACACATCAGTCGACTGGCAAAGACGCATTCAGGCTCGGGAATTATCTACACCGCAACGCGAAAGGCCGTGGAGCAAGTCGGAGCGAAACTGCAAACCGCCGGGCTGAGCGTCTCGACTTACCACGCAGGCATGCCTGATTCGGTCCGCATCAAGGCGCAGGACAACTTCATGAGCGGCCGCACGCAAATGATCGTGGCTACCAACGCGTTCGGCATGGGGATCGATAAGCCGGACATTCGCTTCGTGGTCCATTACCAGATGCCGGGTTCGATCGAAGCCTACTACCAGGAGATCGGGCGCGCCGGCCGCGACGGACTGCCGTCAACCTGCGTGTTGCTCTTCAATTATGCCGACAAGAACACGCACGATTTCTTTATCGAAGGCTCGTATCCTGACTTCAAACTGATCAAAGAGGTCTACGACGCGCTCGCAGCGACGAAGTTGAGACGCATCGAACTCTCGACGGCCGAGCTCGCGTCGCGCATCAGCACGGGAAACGAAATGGCCGTGCAATCGGCTCTATACGTGCTCGAACGTGCCGGTCACATTCAACGCACGGCGCCCAATCGCGAGGATCGGAAGTCACGACAAAGCCGCAGCATCATCATGCTCGACAGCGTACCCGCGAAACAGCTTCGTATTGAACCGAGAGACGTGTCGCGACGGGGCGACCTGGAGCGGCGGAAGCTGCGCGAGATGATCGACTTCTGCTACACAGACTATTGTTACCGCGCTCACATCCTCAACTACTTCGGCGACCGTCATCATGAGCGGCAATGCGGCACGTGTGGTAACTGCCGGCCAAATACAACTGCGCCGCCGCCTGCTCCTTCTATGCCCGTCGACTCTTCTCCACGCACACTCACCGACGGCGAATTACTGCGCGTGCGAAAAATTCTCGCGTGCGCCAAGCGCATGAATGGGCGTTTTGGTAAGACGATGCTGGTTTCTACTCTACGCGGTTCGGCAGCCAAGCAAGTGCTCACTGCGCGTCTTAATGAGTTGTCGACTTATGGTTTGCTGAAGGAGATGGCCCAGGACGAGGTCCAATCTTATGTTGATGCTCTGGTAGAAGCTCGTTGTTTGAGGGTGAAGGGTGGAGCGTATCCGACGATCTCGACGACAGAGCTTGGCGATCGAGTGATGCGCGAACAGGAACGAATCGAGTTATCTCTTCGTGTGTTGTAAATCCTCTTATCGGATCACACCCGGCAACGGGCTCGACGCACTCGCATACAATCTCTTCGGCATTCGACCCGCGAGGTACGCCAATCTCCCGGCCTCGATCGCGAGCTTCATCGCCGTCGCCATCTTCCCCGGATCTTCAGCCTCCGCGATCGCCGTGTTCATCAAAACTCCATCGGCGCCAAGCTCCATCGCTATCGCTGCGTCGCTTGCAGTGCCCACGCCCGCGTCGACAATGATCGTCGCATCCGGCAACTGTTCGCGCATGATGCGCAGGTTTGCTGGGTTCTGAATACCGAGACCCGATCCAATCGGCGCCGCCAGAGGCATGATCGCCGCGCAGCCGGCGTCGAGCAGTTTCTTCGCCATGATCAGATCGTCGTTGAAATACGGCAGCACGACGAACCCCTCTTTAACGAGGATGCGCGCAGCCTCGAGCGTCTGCTCGTTGTCGGGAAACAGAGTAGTTTGATCGCCGATGACTTCGAGCTTAACGAGATCCGTTTGCAAAGCTTCGCGCGCGAGACGTGCGGTTCGGACCGCATCTTCCGCTGAATAGCAGCCGGCGGTGTTTGGCAGAATCTGGAGCGCGGGATTCAGGTAGTCGAGAAAAGACTCGCTGCTGCGATCGAGCGGCACGCGCCTCACGGCCACCGTCACCATTTCGGCTCCCGACGCATCATGAGCGCTACGCATCTCGTCATGACTGCGATACTTCCCTGTCCCGATAATCAGCCGCGAAGTAAACGCGCGACTACCAATAATCAGTTTCTGATCCTCTGCTATTCCTACTGCTGTTTTCATTTGTGCCTTTTGTGCCTCTTTGTGGCGAATGTTCCGTTGTTTCCTTGTGGCCTCCGCCGACGAAGTGAACAATCTCGATTCGATCGTCCTGCTGGAGAATAGTACTGCTCCACGCGCTGCGACGCACCACCTCGCGATTAAGTTCAATCGCGATCCGCGCGGCCGGAAGCTCAAGCTGGTTGATTAACTCTGCTAAGGAAGGTGTGCCGGAGATCTCTTTGCTCTCGCCGTTTATGAAAACACGCAACCGTCTAAACCCCTCAGTGCGCCGGATGGATGATACGCCGAAGTTCCGCGGCCTGGTCCTTCGTCACGGCACGAATCAGCACGGCAGCCCGGCCGGAAGTGAAATGCGGAATCTGTGTCGCCACAGTCGCCACTCCGTCAATCTCTGTCTTGACAGAATAGATCAACGGCCTGAACGTCGTGCCCAGAATCTTAACTGACACCACCGCATTCGCCAGCGGCTTCTCTTCGCCTCGAACGTTATTTCGTAAATGGACTCGGAGCGTATAACCCTGGCCGGAATAGAACTCCTCATCGTCGAGGAGAGTTATCACTAAACCTTCTTCAAGTGGAACTTCACTCGTCAACTCCTCGGCCGGCGTTTCTTCAGCAGGCGCAGACTCCTCAACTACTTCAACCTCCGGTTCAACTTCTTCAACAGCCGCACCTTCTTCAACGGGCGGCGGAGGCGTCCATTCCTGCGAGATCGGCCAATGCTCGATCTGGAAAGGCTCTTCTATAGTTGCCGGCGCGGACGCTTCAACTTCCGCCGGAGCTTCATCGACAATCTCCTCCTGAACCGGCGCATCTTTCCGGCGCCCGCTCATTCGCTTCAGATCGTCCAGTCGACCCGAGTGAATCGCAGCACAGATCAGCTTGTGTTGGCGCTTCAACCGCTCAGCCAGCACTTCATCGCTAAAACCCTCGGCGATCAAGTCCTGGTAAGGCGAACGCTTGCTGGCCAAAATCGTGCCGCCGACGTAGACGAGTGAGAGGATAATTGGTGAGTCGAGCCCCTTGTCCTCGGTTTGCACATGATAGACAACGCCCTCATGTTCGATATCGCTGTTGAATCCGGTAATCACTGTTTCGAGGACTTCCGGCCCCAGTGTCCTTAGGTTGAAATCGAGAGGTCTTTCCGAACCCGCTCCGAAGCGGGTTTTCCTGAACGGTAACACAAGCATTTTTTCACGGTCAATGAGCATTTTTCCAGCGTGATCGTGGCGAGAACGCTTGCTTGACACCCTTGATCACTTCGTCTAGCATCAGCTTGTACAATGATTCTCAATCTCGTGGATCGAGTGACGCCGACCGCATACGAATTAGTCTGCGGCCGGTGAGGTTTGTTTGGGATGCCGTTTCGTCTTTACGACTACTTGCCGATTCTGCTGATGTTCATCGTGGCCGGCGGCTTCGCGGTGGGCAACATTCTCCTGTCTCAATTCGTCGGACAACGTAAGCGAACGAGAACGAAGTTGATGCCTTACGAGTGTGGTAAGGACCCGGTTGGATCCGCGCGCGAACGTTTCTCCGTGAAGTTCTACCTCATCGCAATGATTTTCATCTTGTTCGATATCGAGGTGATCTTCCTGGTGCCCTGGGCGGCGGTCTTCAAGACGCTCGCAGCACAGGGAGACGCGATGCGGCGGTTTGCGTATGTTGAAATGATGATCTTCGTCGGACTGCTCTTCGTCGGCTACATCTACGTAGTGAAGAAGGGTGCGTTTGACTGGGGCGAGAGGGCGCGGCGTGAAGCAGAGGCTGAGGCGAGAGCGTTGGCTGACTTGGAAGCGCGACGCGTTCAGCAGAAGAAGCGCACGGCGGCGTGAAAGTATTTAAATGGGTTTGGAAAATGTCATTGCTGAAGCGTTACCCGAGGTGTTGACCACCCGGCTCGACTCGCTGATTAACTGGGCGAGGAAGTCGTCGCTTTGGCCCGCAACGTTTGGATTGGCCTGTTGTGCGATCGAGATGATGAACGCGACTTCGTCTCGAAACGATCTGGCGCGTTTTGGTTCGGAGGTCTTTCGCGCGAGTCCGCGCCAGGCTGACGTGATGATCGTCTCCGGGCGCGTCTCGCGAAAAATGGCGCCGGTGCTGCGACGAATTTACGATCAAATGCCGGAGCCGAAGTGGGTGATCTCGATGGGCGCCTGTGCGACGTCGGGCGGTGTCTTCGATAACTACGCCATCGTTCAAGGTGTCGACAAGATCGTTCCCGTTGACGTTTACATTCCGGGCTGCCCGCCGCGGCCCGAGATGCTGATTCATGCCGTGATGATGCTCCAGGAAAAAGTAATGAAGGAGAGCGTGCGAGATCGTCGAGACGTACCGGAAGACGAAGCACGAGAAGCCGTCGTGCCGGGCACTCTGCCTGTGACCGATGGATCAACTGCCCGGTCGAATACGCTGCCGGAGTCGCGGCCTTATACGATCGCTTCGAGACACGAACGGCGACGTTCTTCGTAGAGAGTCGAGCAAACATCGCGGATGCAAGCAGGCCCCGAAAACATCGCGCCTTCAACCGAACCAACCCCAAGTTCCGAAAGTGCAGCGCCGTCACCGTTAGTGGCGGCGTTGCAGCGTGAGCACCCGGAATGGATTGGTGAAATCATCAATGCTTTTGGCGAGACGACGATTATCGTCCCGCGGGAGCACATCGTCGACGCGTGTTCATTTTTGAAGACGTCGCCCGAAACGCGCTTCGATTTTCTGGCGGATATTTGCGGCGCGGATCGTGGGCCCGAAGAGGAACCGCGCTTCGAAGTCAACTACCATCTTTTTTCAACGACTAAATATCATCGCGTTCGGTTAAAGGTATTGCTGAACGAGGAAGATGTTCACGTACCGAGCGTGACGGGTGTCTGGCGCACTGCCAACTGGCACGAGCGCGAGACGTTCGACATGTTTGGGGTGATTTTTGACGGCCATCCTGATCTGCGCCGCATCCTGTTGCCTGACGATTGGCAAGGTCACGCGCTGCGCAAGGATTTCCCGTTGCGAGGCTACGAACCGTACAGCTTAAAGTAATTGATCCGTGTTTTGATCCGCGTTCATCCGCGGCTAAATAATTTATGAGTTCCGCAACCATTCCGCCGCAATTCGAAATCGTCGATCGCCCGCTCGATACGCAGATGACGATCTCGATGGGTCCGCAACACCCGTCGACGCACGGCGTGCTGCGTTTGGAGTTGGTGCTGGACGGCGAGATGGTGGTGAAGTCTACGCCGGATATCGGCTATCTCCACACCGGTATGGAGAAGCTCTTTGAGTACAAGAAGTACCAGCAGGGGATCGTTATCACCGACCGGATGGACTACCTGAATCCGCTCGGCAACAACCTCGCGTACGTGATGGCTGCCGAGAAACTGCTCGGCCTCGAGATTCCCGAACGCGCGCAAACGATTCGCGTGCTGATGTGTGAGCTTCAGCGCATCGCGTCTCACCTCGTCTGGCTCGGAACTCACGCGCTCGATATCGGCGCGATGACGGTCTTCTTTTACTGCTTCCGCGAGCGCGAAAAGATTCTGAACCTGATCGAAGCCGCTTCCGGCGGACGACTGACGCCGTCTTACTTCCGCATCGGCGGATTGATGATGGACCTCCCGGCGGGCTTTGAGAATCGTTGCAAACAGTTTCTCAACGACTTTCCGGCAGCGGTCGACGAGTTTCACAAACTGCTCACGGGCAACAAAATTTTTCAGCGACGCACGCAAGGGATCGGGCGCATCTCCGCCGAAGACGCGATTGACTGGGGACTCTCCGGACCATGTCTCCGCGGCAGTGGTGTAAACATCGACATCCGGCGCGCGAATCCGTACAGCAGTTATGAGCAGTACGATTTTGAAGTGCCGCTTGAACCTGACGGCGACGTGTGGGCGCGTTACATGGTGCGCATGCGCGAGATGAAGGAGTCACACAAAATTTCAACGCAAGCGCTCGCGCGTTTGCGGCCTGGGTCGGTGAAAGCAGACGCGCCGAAGGTCGTGCTGCCGGATCGAGAAGCGATGAAGAGTCACATGGACGCCTTAATTCACCACTTCCTCATCGTCGCCGAAGGTTTCGACGTGCCTGCGGGCGAGGTTTATTTTCCGATTGAAGCTTCTAAAGGAGAGCTCGGTGTTTACATGAAGTCGGATGGCGGAGCAAAACCGAGCCGCGTTCATTTTCGTGGTCCGAGTTTTGTGAACCTGTCCGTTTTACCGGTGATGGCGGAAGGCGAGATGGTGGCCGATATCGTGGCCATCATCGGATCGTTGGACATCGTGTTGGGAGAGATCGATCGGTAACACCGATCAAAAACGGATTTTAATGAGTACGCAGATTGTGAATATACAGCCGCTCTCGCAGCCCGTCGATCTCGGGGTAGAGGCGGCAGTGTTTTCGCCGGAAGTTGAGGCGGAGATTGATGGTCATATTGCGAAGTATCCGGTGCTTCGCTCGGCGATTCTGCCGTTGATGTTCATCGTGCAGCGCGAACGCGGCTATCTCGATCCGCCGGGCGTGCTCTACCTTGCGAGACGTTTGAAGCTGCGCGTGACCGATATTTGGGAGGTAGCGACCTTTTACTCGATGATCCACGTCGAGCCGATCGGCAAGTACAACATTCAAGTTTGCCGGACGCTGTCGTGCAAGATTAGAGGCGCGGGAAAGATCACTGAATACTGTTCGCAAAAGTTGGGAATTAAGGTGGGCGAAACGACTGCTGACGGCAAATTTACTTTGACTGAGGTCGAATGTCTCGGCTCGTGCGGCACGGCGCCGATGCTTCAGATCAACTTCGATTATCACGAGAACCTGACGCCGGAAAAGATCGATCAGATATTAGACAAGCTGCCCTGATTCATGCGTATCGAAGCCATCGGATGTGAGCCACTGCAACTGCGTCGAGTTCATCTCGAGAACTCGCGGTCGCTCGACGTGTATCGTCGTAACGGCGGCTATGAAGCGATCAAGAAAGTCCTCGACGGCATGTCGCCTGACGACGTGATCAACGAGGTGAAGAAGTCGGCGTTGCGCGGTCGTGGCGGCGCAGGATTTCCAACCGGCATGAAGTGGAGCTTCGTGCCGAAAGACTCGCCGAAGCCGAAGTACGTCGTTTGCAACGCCGACGAATCCGAGCCCGGCACGTTCAAAGATCGCTACCTGATGGAACGTGATCCGCATATGCTCATCGAAGGCATGTTGATCGCCGCCTACGCGCTCAGTTCAAAGACGACTTACATCTACACGCGCGGCGAGTACAAATACCTG
>DASSEB010000355.1:0-2948 GCA_035696765.1 Pyrinomonadaceae bacterium
CCTATTCTGGCTGTTTCCTTGTGCGCGGGAGTGGCGCGACAGTTGGACCGAAGTGCGCACCTTCCTTCACCGTGTAACCCGCCGGCACCTCGAACAACGACTTGGCTTGTTCGGCGCGATTGATGTTCGTCAGTTTGTAGGTGGTCTCGCCTGAACGCGGATCGCTGTGGCGCGTCATTACCACTAGCTGCAACTCCGGTGAATACCAACGCTCGCTCACAATCTCGATCGCGCGTTCGTTTCCAATCTCGCCTGCGGGAATCGTGATCGTCGTGCGCGTGCCCTCAGCTTCAACGCCTTCAATTACCTGTTTGCCGAGGTCTTCCTTGACTTCGTTGGCGTTGTTGCCGCGCGTACGGAACACGAAAGTACCACCACCTGCTCCTATACCTATGCCTGGGCCATTTTCAGTGCGGAACGTAAACTGCTCGATGTCCGGTCCTGGTCCACGTAAACCCGCTTGTGGTGGTGGTCCGCTCGGAGCCGCGGTCACGCTTCCACTCGCTGCTGCTCCCGGAGCAACTTTGAATTCGAACGTTTGTCCTTGCGTCCCCGGGGTACCTGGCTTGGAGAGGAACTCGAATTTGAACGGCGCACTCTTGTGCGCAATGTGTGAACGCGAATCCAACGAATAAGTCACGCCCGCAACCGGATCGTTGATGAAGATCGTCTGCAAAGGTTCATCGCTCGTCCCCAAACTTCCGATGCCTTTCAAGGTCTGTTCCCTGCGCGTGCGGCCTTCGCTATCACGATAGATCATGCTGGTGATCCGGTTGACGATGCGATTGCCGTCGCTCAGCGTTTGGATCGACTCGGTGACAGCTTCGGCCGAGTACGGCGCACCTTTGACGACCTTGCCGCCGAAGCTTTCGGAGGCGAGAAACACAAAGTCAGCACCCGGAGGAGGCGGCGGCCCGCCTTCAGGCCCCTGGAACACTCGCTGTTTCATTACGAGAATGCCTTCCGGCGACGGCGCTTGAGCAAACACCGCAGATGCGAGTGATGACAGAGCGACAACAGCCAGCAGTCCGAATAATCTTTTCATCTTCTCTTCCTTTCAACTATTGAACAAAACGTATGGCGTGGGCCATGCCATCGACCCCTAATAAAACATCAGCCTTAACTCTCTGATTGCGGTCCATGTTTACCGGCAAACCGAAATTGGCGAGAGCGGCGCGCGGCAGTTCGACGCGAATTATCTGTCCGCCATCCTGAAGACTTGCGGCGTTGTAACTCAACGGGATGAAGTCGGTTGCAATTTCGTTCGTGACGTGGTTTGCCATCTGGCTTTCAGGCCGGCGCGGACTCGAAATGCGAGGCCGTCGCGGCTTTGAACGCTGCGGCGAAGAATTAACAGCTTGATACTGAACATCGTTGCGCGGCGCATCTGATGTCTTGTTGTTCTCAGGAGTCTTTTGTGGCTGTGTGTGTGTAACAGCCTGGTGAGGAGTATCGATAGCGTCCTGCTTGTTCCAGCGAAAGACCACGACAGTAATAGCAATCAGCAACATCGCCGCGACCGCGACTAACCAATAAGGAGAACGCGACTGCCGGCGCGCAATCGGCCTAACCACCTGCCGCGCACGAAACGCTTTGAGTAACTTCACCTCGAGTTCCTCGGGAGCGCCGAGCGTTTCCATTTCTTCGGCAAGCGCTCGCAACCCGCGCGTTAGCATCTCTTCGTCTCTTTGACTGTTCATGCGAAACACCTCGCTGACTTCACGGTCGCGGGATCGGTTGCCTCAGCTTCCACTCCCGGCCGAAGCTTCGCGAGCAGAAGCGCTCGCGCACGATGCAGACGCGACCGGACCGTGCCGATCGCGCAACCCAAAATCTCGGCAGACTCTCCGTAACTGACTTCCTGAAGCTCGCACAACACTACCACCTCCCGGTATTTCGGCGGCAGGCTCAACACCGCTTTGCGCACTGACTCGATAGTTTCGGCGCGCGTCAGATCTTCGAGCGGACAGAGGTCCGTAGTCGCGTGCAATAACGGAACGTCGTCGTCAGAGTCGTCGCCGAGCGGCGCAAGGAGCTGTTCAACTCGCAAACGACGGAGCACGTGATTGCGTGCGACACCCAGAAGAAAAGCGCTGACCGATCCGCGTTCCGGATCGAACACATGCCCTTCGCGCATCAGGAACAGGAAGACCTCCTGCGTGACGTCCTCCGCGATGGCTTTCGAACCACTCATCTGCAACGCAAAACGATAGACCGAGCCCTGGCGGCGTCGATAGAGCAGCGCCAGCGCCTCTTCGTCTCCGGCCAGCATCGACCGTAGTAATTCGCTATCGTTGGGGTTCGGATCCATCGGTCACTGGTATTCGCGGGCGGGCCGCGGAAAGTTCCAGAATGTAGCCACAAGAAGGCACAAAAAGCACAAAAGTCAGGGATTCTATTCGAAGCGTTCGCGGAAATCTGGTGTTGCGCGACGCAAGGCGAGCCATTCCGGGAAAATCTGCGGGTTTTGGAGCCAAACTGTCAGCCACTGGGCAAGCTCTGCGGCGAGATATTTGTTAGCTGACTGTTCATTGGAAGCGATTAAATCAAGCTCGGTTTTGAGTCGCCGCACCTCGTGGCGCAGGTGTTCCAGCATCAGGTCTTCATTCTCGAAGCGCTGCCGCAGACGTTCGACCTTTTCCATCAAAGCGGTCGCAGCCTCGAGCGTGCCGAACGTCAGGTCTTCGGGAGTGAAAAGCGAGTTGTGTTCGCGCCAGCGAACGTCGGCTTCGAGAATTTCCGGATGGCCGAGCCGAACGCCGTGATCCGCGAGAGCACGCGCGATCGTAGCCGGGCTCACGCTCGTGCCGAAGCGCTGAATGATTGTTTCGCGAATGAGTTCGAGTTCAGCAGCGCCTACAACTTCCTTGTCCAGCGGCTTCCAGACGTCGATGATGAGTAGTTCCCTGGATCGCATTGCGGGAATCTATTTTTTTATCTGCTTGATG
>DASSEB010000356.1:0-12158 GCA_035696765.1 Pyrinomonadaceae bacterium
GGGACGACCTTACCGGTGGTGCGTGTCGGCAGACCGTTGCCCGAAAGGCGTTTCCACGTCACGCCGCCGTCAGTCGACTTGAAAAGGCCACTGCCTGGACCACCACTCTCGCGCCCCCATGTGTGAATCTCAATCGGCCACATGCCCGCAAACACAACCTGCGGATTATTCGGATCCATTTCCAGGTGAGCGCAACCACTGTTCTCGTCCGTGAACAGCACGCGCTCCCACGTCTTGCCGCCATCGGTCGTGCGGAAGACGCCGCGATCAGGTTGTGGTCCATAAGCGTGGCCGAGAGCGCCGACGAGGACCACGTCCGGATTCTTTGGATCGATCACGACACGACTGATACGTCCCGTCTTTTCCAATCCCATCAACGTCCACGTCTTACCCGCGTCGACCGATTTGTAGACTCCCTGGCCGACTGAGATATGGCTGCGTATCCACGGTTCGCCTGTGCCCGCCCAGACAATGTTCGGATTAGACGGAGCAATTGCGAGCGCTCCAATCGAGGAAACGGGTTGCGAGTCAAAAATCGGTTCCCAATGAACGCCGCCGTCGGTCGTCTTCCAAATGCCGCCGGATGCCGCGCCGACGTAGTAGACATTCGGCTGGCCGGGAATGCCGACGACTGAAGTCAGACGATTACCGACCGGGCCGATGTGGCGAAAGCGAAGCGCGCCCAGTACGTCTTGTGCTTGTGCGGGAACGCTCGAGAGAACGATCGCGAGCAGTGAAACTAATAAGATGGTGCGCTTTCGCAGCAACATGGTGAGTCTCCTACAAGAATAATCGCCACAAAGAAGCACAAAAGGCACAATAAAGGAAATCCCTTTTGTGCTTAATGTGCCTTTGTGGCTGAAAGCTCTTTCTGTTTTCTTAACCTGTGTGGCTAGTTTCTGCGGCCACCCATCAAACGCAAGAGGAAGAAGAAAAGGTTGATGAAGTCGAGATAGAGCGACAACGCGCCGACTACGGCGTACGCTCCCACGCGACCATCAGGCAGTGCGACCGCCATGTGCTTCAGACGCTGTGCATCCCACGCTGTCAGTCCGGTAAACACCACCACACCGACGACCCCGATCACAAACTGCAACAGATCGTTCTGCCAGAATATGCCTACGATCGAGGCGAGAATCACCCCGATCAGGCCCATGAACATGAACTGTCCGACACCTGCCAGACTTCTCTTCGTCAGAGTGCCGAACACGGCCAACGCGCCGAACATTCCCGCAGTAACAATGAACGTCGAGACAATCGATGCGCCAGTATAGAGCAGCAGGATCACGGAGGTGGTGACTCCTACCATCGCCGAGTAAAGCATGAACAGTCCCGCCGCAGTCGCCGGCGCCATCTTCTCCACTCGGGCTGAGAGGTAGAACACGAGTCCAAGCTGCCCGAATAGCAGAATCCAAAAAAGGATTCGGTTCAGTATCAGTGTTTCAATTAAAAACGGCGAAGACGCGACTGCGAGCGCGGTCCCCGAGGTAATCAGCAGGCCGAGAAACATCCAGCCATAGACTTTGCTCAGAAACGCGGTAACCCGAACGTCGCGGACATCCGCCGGAACATACGAAGCTTGATTCCAACTCATCTTTTAACTCCTTGTTGGGCCGTCCCAACTATTTCGATCGCGTGCATTATAACGAATTATCATTGACACAACACTCGACCTAAAGGAATTATCAGTTGACGACCCCCGGCAGAGAATCAAACTTCAGGAGGACCTATGATTAACAGAAGTCTTTTGGCCGTCGCCGCAGTCTTGCTGCTTGCCAGTCCGGCTGTTAGCCAGTTTGGGCAAAATAACCGGCTGAGTGACCTCACTACGCGGTTATCACGCGAGGCGGGCGATTTTGCAGATCAGAACTACAACAGCTTCTCAAACTCGCGCAGTAATCGGAACGACGTCGAGGCGGTGATGTTGTCGCAACAGTTTGCAGCGGCAGCACGAATTTTCGACCGGATGGTGGTCGACAGGCGCCGCAATGGAGAACTGCGCGATGCGTTTGACATACTCTCGAATCTCGCGCGGTCAGTCGAACGAAACAACTTTCAGCGAAACACCTGGTCCAACGTGCAACGTCTGCTGCAGGATATTTCACGCGAGCTCAACTACGATTCATCGAGCGGCGGCCCCGGCGGTCCTGGTGGTCAGTATCCCGATTCAGGCGGGCGCGGCGGGCGCATGACGTGGCGAGGCCGCGTTGACGACGACGTGCGAATCAGAATTCGCGGCGGCTCGGCTGATGTTGAAACGATCGGCGGCACTGAGTACACGGACAGCCAGCCAAACTTTTTCAATTCACTGCCTAATCGACGCGTGACCGTAAGGCTGACCCAGAAGCGAGGGCGCGGCGAGATCTTTATCGAGCAACAACCCTCGCGCGAGAACGACTTCACCGCCATCGTTCGGATCCGGGATCCGAGAGGCGGCGCTTCGGAGTACGAGTTCGAGTTGCAGTGGTAAATCCGTGTAATCGATCCGTGTAATCCGTGGTTCAGTTTTCGATTGTGATCTCGTCGACAAAGATCCAGGCATCTCCGCCGTTTCCGGGATGCCACGACGGGATCTTTCCGAAGTTCAGCGCGCGGATGCGCACGTAGCGTGCAGTTTGAGCTGAGAACGTGGCAACGAAGTCCCTGATCACAACACCCTCCTCACGATCAGGGCCTTCGTTGATAATCGACGCACCGGAAGTAAAAGTCTTCCCGTCAGTCGAGAGCTCAATTTCAACGCCCCTCGGCATCCAGATCCATGAGCCAACGTCCTGCAGGAACCCTGCGCCTACTTTCGAAACGGTTTGCACGTTGCCGAGATCAATTACGGCAACGAAGTCTTTGCCCTGATATCCCTGCCAACCGCCGCCACTCCAATTCGTAGTGCCACGAATTCCATCAATGAGGGCGAAGTCTCCGCCGCCGGTGTACTGCGAACTGTAGTTCGACTGCAAAGTGATCTTCCAGTCGTGCGGAATGCGATGGTACTTCGCGGTCGCGACAAGACTGCGCCTGCCGTCCGCTGCGATCGCCAACGCTTTCACAATCGTGTCGGCTTCGATCACAAACGGCTTTGTGAACCGGCGAGAGTTTGAATTCGGTTCTGAACCGTCGGTCGTGTAATAGAGACTCGCGGGGCTTGCGCCGATCGCGACCAAACTGATCTCGAGTCGATCTCTGAATGTCTGTCCGGCAGCTTTGATGACTGGCACCGGAACAATCTCGGGAGCAATAATGCGCGACACCGGCTCGTTACCTGCGCCAGTTCCCCACCTCGGATTCGGCCTCGGCCCCATCCGGAAAACGAGTTCACCGCCGGCCACCAGATCGTCGTGAACAATAAACGACTTGTTGTAGACTCGCCCATTCAGCGTCGCCGATTGAATGTAAGCATTGCGATCCGAAACATCGACGGCGCGGATTAGAAATGACTTCCCATTCTCGAGATTGAAACGAACTTCCGGAAATAGCGGCGATCCGATCGCATAAATTTTCGAACCGGGAGTCACGGGATAAAACCCGGCCGCACTCAACACGTACCACGCAGACATCTGTCCGCAGTCTTCGTTGCCGATCAGCCCGTCAGGTTCAGGCTTGTAGAAGTCGTTCATGATCTGGCGCACGCGTGACTGCGTTTTCCAGGGCTGGCCGGCGTAGTTGTAGAGATAAGCCATGTGATGACTCGGCTCGTTGCCGTGCGCGTACTGCCCAATCAAACCGGTGATGTCTGCCTGTTCGCGTCCGGTGGTCCGGCTGTCCGCGGCAAACAACTGATCTAATTTGTCGGCGAAGCTTCTGCGGCCGCCCATCAGCGCGACGAGGCCGCTGATGTCCTGCGGCGCGAAGAAGGTGTACTGCCAGGAGTTCGCTTCAGTAAACGCGAACGTAACCTCGCGCGGATCGAACGGCTCGACCCAGTTGCCGTTGCTGCGCGGACGCATGAAGCCCGCGCGTGTGTCAAAGACGTTTTTGTACGATTGCGCGCGTGCGCTGTAGCGTTGGTAGTCAGCCGTCCTGCCGAGCATTCGAGCGACTTCCGCGATGCACCAGTCGTCGTAGGCATACTCGAGCACCTTCGAAACTGATTCTCTTTCCTCCTCCGTCGCGATGAAGCCCTGGTCGATGTACGCGCCGAGTCCGCGATATTGCCGCAACTCAGCACTGTGCTTCATCGCTTCGAACGCCTTTTGCAGATCGAACCCATCAATTCCCTTCACCGCCGCGTCAGCGATGACCGAAACGGCGTGATAACCAATCATCGTGTCCGTTTCATTCGCTGCGAGTTCCCAGACAGGCAGGCGGCCGCCCTGCTCGTATTGCGCGAGAAAGGTCTTAATGAAATCGCGCGTGCGTTTGCGATCGATGATGGCGTAGAGCGGGTGCGCCGCGCGGAACGTGTCCCAGAGGGAGAAGACTGAGTAATTCGTGAAGTTGTCGGCTTTGTGGGTTTTGAAATCACGCCCGCGATAACGTCCATCGACGTCCATGAAGAGATTGGGCACGGTCATCACGTGATACAGACCGCTATAGAAGTTCGTCAACTGCGACTCGGCTCCACCCGTGACGACTATCTTGTTGAGTTCAGCGTTCCATGCGGCTGTAGCATCGGACCTCACCTTGTCGAAGTTCCAGTGGTTCACCTCGGCGTGCAGGTTCTTCAACGCTCCGTCGATATCAACGGCGGAGATTCCCACCTTTACGAGCACAGGCGCGCCCGCGCGCGTATCGAAACGAAAGTAAGTCTTGAGATTCCCGTCTCGGTGCGACGTAAACGGCTGCGAAAACTCGAGCGCGAAGTAAACGATCTGATCCTTGGCCCACGCTTGCGAGCGTCGCCAACCAACGACGGTTGTGTCGCCGGTGATGCGCAAGCCGGAGTCGATCACTTTGTCGCGGTGCGCGAGGTCGATGATGACGTTGGCTTCTTCAGTGCGAGGAAAGGTGTAACGATGCATTCCCGCGCGGGCCGTGGCCGTGAGTTCGACGAGGATGTTGTTGTCGTCGAGTTTGACCGAGTAATAACCCGGATGCGCTGTTTCGTTCCGATGTTGAAAGTGTGAGGCGTAACCTTTATCAAGTTTGACTTCACCAACAGTCGGCATCAAAAGGATGTCGCCGTAATCCGAGATGCCTGTACCGCTGAGATGTGTGTGACTGAAACCGTAGATGATGGAATCCGAATAGTGATAGCCGGAACAGCCGTCCCAGCCGGTGAGCCTTGTGTCAGGACTGAGTTGGACCATTCCGAAGGGCACGATCGCGCCCGGAAACGTGTGGCCATGTCCGGCAGTGCCGATGAAGGGATTGACGTATCGTGTGAGATCGCGTTGAGCGACAGCGGGGAACGAGAACAGGATTAACAGAATCAGAATCCCGAAACAGCTTGTAAGTCCTGTCCTCATGGCGCAATTGCAATCGCATAGACGAGTCGTTCCAAAGCCTGAAGATCTCTCAGGTCGAGCACTTCAACCGGCGAGTGACTGTAACGCCCGGGCCATGACAAACCGACGTGCAGCGCGCCATAACGAACAAAATCAGAACCGTCAGTGCCGCCATTCGTTGCGCCTACCTGCAACGGAATATTCTGCGCTCGCGCAATGTTCAGCAGTCGATCCATTTCAGCGACCGGAGCAACGGACGAGTTATCCAGCCCGCGAATGACGGCGCCACGCCCGAGCGGCGCGTACGCGAACCGGGTCGTTTCAATCGGCGAGTCAGACGAAACGAATGTATCAACACTGTAGACTCTCTTCACTGACGAGCCATACTGTTTTGCCAGCGCGATCGCACCTTCCAAACCAACCTCCTCGCGCACAGACCACGCGAAGATGACTTTACGTTTCAGAGTGGACGGTTGAATTCTTCTGGCTGCAAGGATGAGGGCCGTCGAACCCGCGCGATCGTCCAACGCGCGCGCGGTGAAGCGAGTGGCGCCCAAACGAGTCGCACGCTTGTAAGCTGTCACCGACAAACCATTCACGTCGCTTGGCTTCAGACGCGCGTTATAGCCAAACCATGCGGTCAGCGCTTCCGGTTGTTTAGTCGTGGCCGTTTCTCGCGGCATGAAGACTCCACGCAGCGGAGGCTTGTCCGCATCGAAATGAAGGAGCGCGGGCTGTCCTTCCCACAGCGACGGGTAGAGCCCGCCACGAGTCCGCAGCGAAACTGTACCGTCGAAGTTAATGTTTGTTACTTCAAACCCGACCTCGTCCTGATGTGCGATGAACATGACCGGATCGCGATCCGGTCCAAGTTCGAGAATGAGATTACCTTCGTTGTCGGTGCGTGTGAGCGTTTGCGCCCAGGCAGGTAGAGAACTCTTGATTGCTTCACGAACACGGCGCTCGTGTCCCGAGACCGCGGGAATGTCGGCGAGCGTTTTCAGCAGCTTCGCGGTACCGGAGAAAGTATCGTTAATAGACGAGGATGACGTGCTTTGAGAATCGAGTTTGATCCACTGATTCGAACCGCCAACACGCGCTACCTTCTTGACCGCGGCAAGCAACTGCTCCGCGTCAGAAAGTTGCACCGTCTCAACGAGCGATCCGGGAAAACGCACGCGAGGCGCAAGTATGTTGAGCGCAGTTAGACCTGTTGACTCAGGCAGGTATAGGACCTTCTCTAGTTTTCGCTCGACTACTGCACCCGAATTACCCGGCGCCTCGACTTGGTCGATCACCGTTACATCATCAACTCGGCCCAGCGTCCGCAGTGCTGCTTCCAACCCATCGTGTCCAAAGCTACGCAGCGTCGTGAGGAGGAAAATCGTTTCTCCTTCCGTTACTTCTCCGCTCGCCGCACTCGCCACAGCCCCACATCCAACACGCACGCCGGCGAGCGGTCCGGCGATAAAATCACCATAAGGCCACGCGGTTAAATCATGGACCACCGGGTCAAGCATCTCGATTCCAAGCTGCTGCACGCCGGCTCTGGCAGTCGCTCCCACATCGACCCACAGATCGTCGAGCGTCGTCACCGGTGCATTCGACGCACGACCGCGTTGCAAGTGAGTACTCTTGACAATCACTACACCCGGCACCGGTCCGTCCCGCGTCAACACTCTGATACGCTGCCCTTCGTGAAACTGGATCCAGAGCGGATGTTGACGGACGGCGCCGATTTCACGCAGGCGCAAGTAGCCGTCATCTGTGATTTCAGTGACGGCAAAACCCGGACGATCGAGTGCACACGCGATCACGCGTCGCGGGCTACCGCTGCCTTTGCGCAGCATGAGATTGCCCAGTGCGTCACGTTTCCAACCGGGCATTGCTTTCAGAATTGTGTCAGTGGCGAGGTATTCGCGACCGGGAGGCGCGTCAAGTGCGACCCAACTGGCGAGCGCTTCGGAGGTGTTTTGACCGTGTGCTCCACTCACAAAAAGGCACAAAAAGCACAAAATAACCTCCGCTGACTTTTGTGCTTTTTGTGCCTTTATGTGGCTGAAAAATTTTCCTGGCAATCTACTCAGACACGGTCGTAGAGTGAATCAAACGACGAATGCGATCCGCAAACAGCACGTCGATCTTGCCCGGCTCAATTACCTTCGTGACTTCTCCCAAACCAAACGTCGGGTGCATCATCGCTTGCCCGGTGCGATAGGTGCGTGTGCGATCGTAGGGCGCGCCCGCTTTCGCAGCCGAACGTTTCGCATTCTCGTCGGCGGGGGCGCCGCTTTTGAACGCGCTGCGCTCTCCACACTTCGGACAGCTTACTCGTGAGACTTGTCCACGTTTAGTCACGGAGACAACGACGTGGCCGCGCACCTCATTGCAAACAACACACAGCTTTTCGACACGCTCGCCAACTGTAAAAACCGGCTTATTCATCGCTCCTCCAATCGCCTAATCAAAATTTCCGACAGGATTACAGGACAATCCTGTAATCCTGTCTAAACATGACTCCTACCAGCGCGGTTCGCGATTACCGCCGCCGCCGCCACCGCCGTAACCACCACGGCCGCCGCCGCCACCGTAGCCACCGCCGCCGCCGCGATTACCACCGCGTCCACCGCCGCCGCCAAAACCGCGTCCACCACCGCCGCCGCCACCACGACCACCGCGGTCCTCGCGTGGACGAGCTTCATTGACGGTCAAATTGCGACCATTGAATTCCTTGCCATTGAATTGTGAAATAGCTGCTTCGCCTTCCTCTTTCGAAGACATTTCCACAAAGCCGAAACCGCGTGACCGTCCGGTATCCCGATCTTCAATAACTGAAGCCGACTCGACCGTACCTGCCTGAGCAAAAAGTTGCTGTAAATCGTTGCTTGAGGTTTGGAAAGCGAGGTTCCCTACGTAAAGTTTCATAGACATGTAAATGCTCCTCTCCCGCTTCTCAGGAGTGTCAAAAGAAGCTTTGAATCGAAGTGGGCTCCGTTGTAACGGTGCAGCGAAAGCTCTAGTTCGGATGCTCAAAGATGAGCGGCTTCTGTAGTTTGGGTCAGGCCTGCTCTCGAATCATCCAAAACGCCGCCGCCGACTCACCGAGGCACGGGGCGCATCACCGTTGATGCGCGAGAGAAGGGATTAACGGCATGTATGATGCACCACGAAGGGCCATACATGCAAATCCCGGCTTGCGCTCCGAAAAATTGGTGCTATACTGCGCCCCTCCGTCCAGACACTCGTCCTAAGTTCGACAGTTAAATATCCCAATTAGGTTCTGGTGTGCGATCCGTTAAGCCCTGGCGGCCATTCGCATCTCCAGCTCACACAATTCACCTCCCGCTTGTTGTGGTTAGCTCTATATGTCTCGAGTCATCCGGATTCATGAGATCGCTCGATCTCCCTTCCCCGCTCGATTTCTCGCCGTTGCGGGCGGCTCCACCCCCACCACCCTACTAACAGTCTGGAGGAGAAAAGTATGAAGAAAGTTTGCGCGTTATTACTCTTTGCGGGTCTTTGCGTCTCTGTTTTCGTTTCGCCCTCTGTCAGCAGCCAGGAAAGAACAGGCGGAAAAACAGGCGTCGGCACAGAGATGTCCAAACTTCGCAGGACCGCTAACAGGATTGAGAACAGTTATATCGTTGTCCTTGACGACGCGGTTGTCGGCGAGAGAGGACGCAATTCGATCGCGCCGTATATCGCACAGGAACTTGCCGCAACTCACCGCGGCCAGCTCATGCGTGTTTACCAGCACGCGCTCAATGGCTTTGCCATCCAGATGACGGAAGCACAGGCCGAAGCTCTGAGCCTGGACTTCCGCGTTAAATATGTGGAAGAAGACGGCCTGGTCACGGCTGACGCAACGCAAAGTAATCCGCCGTGGGGCCTCGATCGCATCGACCAGCGCAACTTGCCATTGAATGCAATCTACACGTTCAACTGGACGGGTTCCGGCGTTCGCGCTTATGTGATCGACACCGGCATCCGCACCACTCACACGCAGTTTGGCGGACGGGCTTCAAACGTGTTCGACGCATTCGGTGGCAGCGGCGCGGATTGTAATGGTCACGGCACTCACGTCTCCGGCACGATCGGCGGTTCGACCTATGGTGTGGCCAAGAGTGCGTTGCTGCGTGGCGTGCGCGTGCTCGATTGTAACGGCTCCGGCTCGAACTCAGGCGTGATTGCGGGCGTCGATTGGGTGACAAACAATCACATCAATCCCGCGGTCGCAAACATGAGTCTCGGAGGCGGAGCTTCAAGCGCGCTCGACACTGCCGTGAACAACCTCGCGAATTCGGGTGTGCCGATCGCAGTTGCCGCAGGCAACAGCAACACGGACGCTTGCACTACTTCACCCGCTCGCGCGGCCAACGCAATCACCGTTGGTTCCACGACGCAAAGTGACGCTCGCTCTTCATTCTCGAACTTCGGCACGTGTCTCGATATCTTCGCGCCAGGCTCGGGGATCTTGTCAGCGTACTTCAGCTCTGACACTGCGACGGCAACGTTGAGTGGGACCTCGATGGCTTCACCACACGTCGCTGGCGTCGCAGCGCTCTACAAACAATTCAACCCAGGCGCTTCAGCATCAACAACTCGTAACGCGATCGTCAATGGCTCGACGACGAATCACGTGACGAATGCTGGTTCGGGTTCACCCAACCGGCTGCTGTATTCGCTGTTCTTCTGAAGTCCGTAGTCACGTATTGACGCGGATGACGCGGATCTGTTCTGATCCGCGTCATCCGCGTTTTATCTGTGCCCTACAACTTGTGAGGTGAACTCATGAAAATACGGCGAACTGTCTCTCAACTCTGCATAGTTGCGTTATGTGCAACGATGCTGGTTGCACAACAAGCAACCGCTCCCGCCAAACGTGCGCTCACGCACCAGGACTACGACTCGTGGCGATCAATCGTCGCGCAGCAAGTTTCGCGTGACGGCAAGTTTGTGGCTTACGCCTACCTGCCGCAGGACGGCGACGGCGAGATCGTAGTGCGCAACATTGCGACAGGGATGGATTTTCGCGCGCCGCGCGGTTACCGGCCGCCTGTGCCGCCGCCCGACGATCCGGGCACAAACCTCGCCGAGTTTCAGGCGGAACAGGCCCGCCTGGTGCGACCGGTTTTCACCGCGGACAATCGCTTCGTCGTCTTCACTGTGGAGCCCACCAAAGCCGAAGTGACCAAAGCGAAAAAGGAAAAGAAGAAGCCCGAGGACATGCCGCGGAATGGCCTCGGGATTATGGATGTGTCGAACGGCACCGTAACGCGCATCGAGAAAGTGAAAACTTTCCGCGTGCCCGAAGATGGTGCGGGTTTCATCGCATACTTGATGGAAGGAGCGAAGCCTGAAGAGAAACCAACACCGCAACCGAGCCCGGCAGTCGAATCTCCTTCTCCCGAGTCAACGCCAACGCCGACACCCGAAATCTCTCCGACACCGCGTCCATCCGCAGCTCGTTCAGCAAAGAAAAAGGAATACGGAACGGAACTCGTCCTGCGCAACACCGGCACGGCTAACGAACGAAAGTTCAGCGACGTGCTCGATTTCACGATCAGTAAAGACGCGAAGACGCTCGTGTTCGCGACGTCGTCACGAAAGGAAGATACAAACGGCGTTTACGCGGTGACTACTGACAGCGATGCCGCACCGGTCGCGTTGCTCAGCGGCAAAGGCAAATATCTAAAACTCACGTGGGACGAAGACAATACTCAACTCGCATTCACCAGCGACAAGGAAGATGCTGTGGCCAAGCAGCCGAAGTTTCGTGTTTACCACTGGAACCGCAAAGATCCGCAAGCGACCGAAATCGTCTCGATCGCTTCGCCCGGCTTTCGCAAAGAGTTTGTCGTGAGTGAACGCGCTAATCTCAATTTCTCGCTCGACGGCAGTCGCCTGTTCCTCGGAACGGCGCCTCCGCCCGAGCCGGAAAAGAGTCCCGACGAAGAAGTCCCGGCTGACGAAAAGGTGCTCGTCGATCTGTGGCGCTGGAAAGACGATTACGTGCAGCCGATTCAGAAGGTGCGCGCCGAGCAGGACCGGAACCGATCGTATCGCGCGGTCTATCATTTCGACGCGAAGAAGTTTGTCCAACTCGGCGACGAGTCGATGGAAACGATCTCGCCCTCAAACGACGGTCGTTACGCGATCGGTGCTGATAACCGGAAGTATCGAGTCACAAATGACTACGATCCGGGTTTCACTGACTACTACCTCATCGACACCATGGACGGCTCCCGTAAGCCGTTGCTGACAAAACAGCGCGGCAACGTCTCGCTCTCGCCAAACGCGAAGTACGCGATCTACTTCGACGGCAAAGACTGGAACTCATATTCCATCACGGACGGCACGACGACGAACCTTACCAAAAACCTCACCGTGCATTTTTACAACGAAGAGAACGATCTTCCATCGACGCCAGGCTCGTACGGCTTCGCGGGTTGGACCAAAGATGATGCGGACGTTTTGATCTATGACCGTTACGACATCTGGCAACTCGCGCCTGACGGCAGTCACGCGAAAAACCTGACCGATGGTGTTGGCCGAAAAGGCATGACAGCGTTGCGCTACGTCCGTCTCGATCCAAAAGAGCGTTGGATCGATCCCGATCAGCCGATGCTGCTGTCCGCGGAAAACCAGGAGACGCGCGATTCGGGTTTCTATCGCGACAAAGTCAACAGCGATGCTCCACCGCAGAAACTGCTGATAGCGGCGAAGGATTTCGGCAATCCGACGAAGGCGAAGGATGCGGACGTTTTGATCATGACG
>DASSEB010000357.1:0-4381 GCA_035696765.1 Pyrinomonadaceae bacterium
TATGAAATGGTAATGCCGAAGAACAACGACAAATCCGTTGAGTTCAATAGCAGTTTACTCAACCTGGCGATCAGGCGTGTTGCGTTGATGGCCGATGAACGATCGCATGCGATTCGCTTCCATCTCGAGCCAAATCAGTTGGTGATCAGTTCTCAAAACGCTGAAGAAGGTGAAGCCAACGAAACCATCCAAACGGATTACGCCGGCGACGTAACTGATATCGGCTTCAACGCGCAGTATCTACAGGAATTTCTAAACGTAGTTGGCGACGCGAAAGTCTCATTCGAATTTAAAGACGGCAACTCCCAGGCACAACTGCACCCCTCAGAGAATGGCGATTACGACTACAAGTACGTCGTGATGCCGATGCGCATCTGAATACCTTTAAAAAAGAGAGCCACTGATTACATGGATTTACTTTTCTCATCCGTGTAATCAGTGGCTTAATATGTATGAATGCTGCTTGCGGCGATTGAAGCGACGAATTTTAGAAATCTCAGTGGGAGAATCGAATGGGGCCCGCGGCTGAATATCATCTACGGAAACAACGGGCAGGGTAAGACGAATTGGCTCGAAGCCATTTATCTCCTCGCCAGGACCAAGTCGTTCCGCACTCAACGTCTTCAGGAAGCAATCAGGTTTGGAGAAGAGCTAGCCGTCGTAAGAGGAACAGTCGCGACCGGCGCAGATCTCGAACGAGAGTTACAAGTCAGTCTTCACGATAACTCTAAAACCATCTTCGTCAACTCCAAGCGAGAAACACTCGCAAGATACTTAACTCAACTTCAAGTATTCTCATTTACCGCCACTGATCTCGAAGTTGTACGCGGCGCGCCTGAAGCACGCAGGCGCTTTTTGGACCGCGGCATCTCATCATTGCAACCCGCATATCTCAAAACCATCGCTGACTACGCGAAGGTACTTAAACAAAAGAACAGAGTGCTGCAACTCGCTAACGAGAACGAGATTGGCCTCGCGCAAGTTGAAGATCTGCTCGCGCCGTGGAACGAACAACTGATCAAATTGGGAGTTTTAATTCATCGAGCTCGCGAAGAATATGTCGCAGGTTTGAATACCACGCTTGAGCGTCAATTGTTCGAGCGACGCGACGTTACGACTCGATACGTTTCCTCACTCGAGAACAAAGGAGACCTAAGCAATTATGAGTCGCTGCTGCGTTCCAGAATTGCGCTTCGCTTAGCCGCCGAAGTCGCTGCCGGGCATGCTCTGATCGGTCCTCACCGCGATGATTTGGAGATTCATCTGGACGGCCGTGAAATCCGCATTTACGGGAGTTCCGGACAGCAACGTAGCGCATTGTTATTATTAGACTTAGCGGCGATTTCATTGTATAATTCAAACGCGAATGACCATCCGGTTTTTCTCATCGACGACGTCGACGCGGAGCTGGATGAAGGAAGGATAAGACACCTTCTTGAATACCTTGAAAATCGTACGCAAACCTTCATCACTACCTCAAAGCGGAATCATGTCGAAGGGTTCTTTTCAAGGGCGAACGTATACGAAATCGAGGAAGGAAAAGTACGAACCAGTCAGACCCGAACTGACAGCGCTTCGGCCAACTCGATCCTCGCGTAAAAGCGTTAATCAAAGCAGTATAGGAGAATAGATTGTCAACAGTAGGACCAACAATTAAGAAGGGACAAGCCTACGACTCGTCTTCGATAACCGTGCTGGAGGGTCGCGATGCGGTCCGTAAAAGACCGGCGATGTATATCGGATCGACGGGCGAGATAGGCCTCCATCATATCGTTTACGAAGTAGTAGATAATTCAATTGACGAAGCCCTGGCGGGTTATTGCGACACGGTTGAAGTAACTATTCATCTCGACAATTCGATTACAGTTATCGACAACGGCCGCGGCATTCCGGTCGATGAAATCAAGAAAGAAAAAAGATCGGCGGCGGAAGTCGTGATGACGAAGCTTCATGCCGGCGGCAAGTTTGATTCAAACGCTTATAAAGTTTCAGGCGGCCTGCACGGTGTTGGTGTTTCGTGCGTCAACTTCCTTTCAGAGAAACTGCATCTCGAGATCTGGCGCGACGGAAAAACTTACGAGCAGGAGTATGCGCGCGGGATCCCGGTTGCGCCTTTGAAACAGACCGGCAAGACACGCAAGCGCGGAACGAAGGTAACCTTCAAGCCTGACGCGCAAATCTTCACCGAAACGTCTTTTAGTTTCGACAAGCTGTCCGAGCGGCTGCGCGAGAAAGCCTTCCTTAACAAAGGTATTCGAATCACGATCAAAGACGAGCGTGAAGAGCCGGAGCGTTCGCACGAGTTTTACTACAAGGGCGGCATCGCCGAGTTCGTCAAGCACCTGAACAAGAACAAGTCGACACTGCACGACAAGCCGATTTATTTCGAGAAGGAAGGCGAAAATCTCTCGATCGAAGTGGCGATTCAATACAACGACGGCTACGACGAGAAGGTCTACTCCTTTGCCAACAACATCAACACGGTAGACGGAGGCACGCACCTCTCAGGTTTCCGGTCGGCGTTTACCAGAACAATCAATGCTTACGCACAATCATCGGGTCTGGCGAAGAACTTCAAAGGCTCGCTGACGGGCGACGATGTGCGTGAGGGATTGGTGGCAGTGATTTCAGTGAAACTGCCCCAGCCGCAGTTTGAAGGCCAGACCAAGGGCAAGCTCAATTCAGACGTGAAAGGCGCGGTTGAATCGTTCCTTAACGATCGGCTCACCGAATTTTTCGAGCAGAATCCGCCTGTGGCGAGAAAGATTGTGGGGAAGGCACTGGACGCCGCGCGTGCCCGCGAAGCAGCTCGGAAGGCCCGGGAAATCGTCCGTAAAGGCGCAATGGGCTCAACGATGCTGCCGGGCAAATTGGCTGATTGCCAGGAACGCGATCCGGCGCTGTCTGAGATTTACATCGTCGAGGGTGATTCGGCCGGAGGTTCAGCCAAGCAAGGCCGAGATCGGAAGAACCAGGCCATCCTGCCGCTCAAAGGCAAGATTCTGAACGTGGAGAAGGCCCGCTTCGACAAGATGCTCGGCCATAGCGAGATCAAGTCGCTCATTACGGCGCTCGGCACCGGCATCGGTAAAGACGATTTCGATATCGGCAAGCTGCGTTATCACAAGATAATCCTGATGACTGACGCCGACGTCGACGGTTCGCACATCCGCACCCTGCTCCTTACCTTCTTCTACCGGCAGATGCCGGCGCTCGTTGAAGGTGGTCACGTCTTCATCGCACAGCCACCGTTGTTTAAGGTAAAACGCGGCAAGAAAGAGGAGTACATAAAAGACGAAGGCTCGATGGTGCGATACCTGATGCGCCAGGCCACGGGCGACATGAACGTGAAATCGGCGGCGTCGAACCAGACGATCGAGGGACGCGAGCTGGCGAGATCCCTTGAGAAGATGGTTGATTTTAAACGTTACTGTGAACGAGCAGCGCGACGGGTCGGTGGTGACCCGCAACTGCTGAATATCCTTCTCGAATCTTTAGCGGGGCGCAAAGGTGTACTCCGAAAAGAGGGATTGAACCTTCGCAAGGTCTTTCAGGACGGCGACCTGATGGCGAAGATCGAGGGGGCTTTGCACAAGGCCGGCTACAAAACGGAGCTGACGACCGACGAAGAGCACGGGCTGTGGGAAATCGAGACGGTTTCCAATTCCGGTGTGAACCTTGTCATTGACTGGAACCTCGCGAGCTACGTCGAGTTCCAGAAGGCGGTGGAGCTTTTCAAGACCCTTGAAGACGATCTGGCGGCGCCGTTTATCTCAGGCGAAAACGGAAGCAGCGAAGAGGTGCCGACACGTGAGGCGCTGCTGGAAAAAGTGTTACTCGCGGCAAAAAAAGATCTGTCCATTCAGCGCTATAAAGGGTTGGGCGAGATGAATCCGGAGCAGCTTTGGGAGACGACGATGAATCCGGACAAGCGCACTCTCCTGGAAGTAAGGATCGATGACGCCGTGGAAACAGATGAGATTTTTACGGTGCTGATGGGTGATGCGGTCGAGCCCCGGAGGAAGTTCATCGAGGACAATGCCCTCGACGTCAGAAACCTCGACGTTTAATTCTTGAGAGGATTACAGGATTTACATCCTGTAATCCTGTCTAAAACTATTCCCGGAATCTCTCCACCTTAAACCGGTAAAGACTGATCCGCTCGCCAGGACCGATCGCAGCTTTTCGCGCCGCAATTTCAACCTGCTGCCGGGCATCGACAATCCCGGGAATGTCCGGAAGCAGCAGTCCTCGACGCGACCCGCTTTCGTCTTCGACAATCACACCAAAGATTCGCGGGTCCAATTCCTCCATGACCGCCGGCTCAGACGGGAAAAGCACGTCGACTGAATAACGTAAATTCGACAACTCGTCCTCGCTG
>DASSEB010000358.1:0-3771 GCA_035696765.1 Pyrinomonadaceae bacterium
GCCGGCGCTGTCGCGGCGGCG
Organism: Pyrinomonadaceae bacterium; assembly: GCA_035696765.1. Taxonomy (GTDB): domain Bacteria; phylum Acidobacteriota; class Blastocatellia; order Pyrinomonadales; family Pyrinomonadaceae; genus PSRF01. Next base: position 22 of record DASSEB010000358.1, read on the forward strand.
ATCGTCCTCGTCATGTCGATTAACGGCGGCCTCGCAACCGCGAGCTCACTCGCAACTCAGTTTGGCAAGTATTCTCTCTTCGACTTCACGCTCGATTACACGCGCACTTACACCTTTTGGTCGGGCCTGCTCGGCGGTTGCTTTTTGACGATGAGCACACACGGTACGGACCAGTATCTCGTGCAGCGTTATCTCTGTACCGATCGCCCGCGCAAGGCGATCATTGCGCTGCTGACGAGTGGCGCTATCGTGCTCGCGCAGTTTATCGGATTTCTGTTTATCGGAGTCTTGCTATTCGCGTTCTATCACCCGTTTACCGATCCGGCTTATGCGACCGCCGGGTCGACAGCTTTTCCGTTCACGGGTGGCGACCGTGTCTTTCCCGACTTCATCACGAAATACATGCCGACCGGACTTTCGGGTCTGGTTGTCGCCGCGATCTTTGCGGCGGCAATGTCGTCGTCACTCAATTCAATCGCCGCGACCGCGGTAAACGATCTCTACAAACCGTTTCGCCCGGCGCGAGATGACAAGCATTACCTGAAAGTCTCGCATGTGCTGACACTCGTTTGGGGAATCGTGCAGATCGCGGTCGCGCTGTTGGTGCGCAATCAACCGGGATCGGCGTTGAGCCAGGCACTCTCCGTGGCTTCGCTGATCAATGGTCCGATTCTCGGCGTGTTTTTAGTTGGCACTTTTCTGCGCCGCGTGAGCCAGCCACCGGCACTGATCGGCATGCTGGTAAGCATGGGTTCGATGCTTTACGTGTTTTTAGCGACGCAGATCGCGTGGACGTGGTACGTCCTTTTGGGAAGTCTGATTACGTTCGTAGTTGCGTGGCTCGCAAGTTTTGCTTTCACTCCGGCGCCCGCGGAGTCAAAGTACGCTATGAAAATGAGGGAAGATCTGGATGACGCATAAGTTCAATCGATATCTTTCGGCAATCTTAATCCTTGTCCTGCTCGGCATGGCGGCACTGCCGGTAAAGCCGCAGACGCCCGCAAAAGTCAATGCCTACAAACGCGATCCATCCGAGAAGGCGTTGAAGTGGGCCAACGATGTGCTCCGCAAGATGTCGCTGGAAGAGAAGATCGGTCAACTAATCTCGGTCGGACTCAATGCGACTTTTCTCAACCAGGATTCCGACGCCTATCGCACCCTCAAACATCACATCGAAGACCTTAAAGTCGGCGGCCTCATTCTTTTTCGCGGACCGGTTTACGAGTCAGTGATTCTCTCGAATCGAATGCAACAGTTGGCGCGTTATCCGTTGCTTGTCTCAGCCGATCTGGAAGCGGGCGCCGGAATGCGGTTTGACGACACCGTCAACTTTCCGTGGAACATGGCGGTTGCCGCGACCGGTAATCCGGAATACGCGCGACGCCAGGGCGACATAACTGCACGCGAAGCGCGCGCACTCGGTGTGCAGCAGATCTTCGCGCCGGTGGTTGATGTGAACAACAACGCGGCGAACCCGGTAATCAACGTTCGCTCGTACGGTGAAGATCCGGCTGACGTGGCTCGCTTTGCAGCGGCGTTCACCGAAGGCGCGCAGGCAGCGGGCGTGATTGCAACCGCCAAACATTTTCCCGGGCACGGCGACACGGCAGTCGACTCGCATCGCGGGTTGCCGGAGATCAATGTCGGACGCGAGCGCCTGAACACGGTTGAGTTTGTTCCTTTTCAAGCGACTGTGAACGCGGGAGTAGGCGCGGTGATGACGGGCCACATTGCCTTGCCGCAGATCGATCCGACGGCAGTGAAACCGCTGCCGCGATCGATAAAAGGCAAACCCACTGACACCGACGAGGCGGGCGAGATAATCGACGAGAAAGCGACGATGCCCGCGACGCTGTCTCCAGTGATAGGCAAGATCCTGCGAAACGATCTGAAGTTCTCGGGAATGATCGTCACCGATGCGTTGAGCATGAGCGGATTGACGATCTACTTCACGCAAGAGGAGGCGGCGGTCCGCGCCCTGGAAGCAGGCGCTGATATGTTGCTGAAGCCTGCCGACGTTGACGCCTCATTCCGCGGCGTGCACGACGCGGTGAAGAGTGGGCGCATCACCGAACAACGTGTCGAAGAGTCAGCGCGAAGAATACTCGCCGCCAAGTACGATCTGGGACTGGTGGATCAACGGTTGACGCCGGTGGACACGATCGATCGCGTCGTCGGCAGTCGTGACGTGGTCGCGCTCGCGAACGAGATTGCCGAACACGCAGTGACGCTCGTGCGTGACGAAGACAAACGTGTGCCGCTGAAAAATCTCACGCCTGAAACGCGCGTGTTCAATCTGGCAGTGACGAACGGCGACGATCGTAACTGGATCACTAACGCCTTCGTATCGCGGTTCAGCCGCAGCGGTGTGAAGATCGAAACAGTTGTTCTCGACGAGCGGTCGTCAGAGCAGGACGTTCAGAAAGCTGTCGAGCGCGCGAAGTCTGCGGATCTCGTGCTTGCTTCGTTGTACGGCCGCGTGCGTTCGGGGCAGGTGTCGAGCGTGGGAATACCTGAAGCGGGTGCGCGTGCGTTGTCGGCGCTGATTGAAGCGAAGGCGCCGGTCGTTGGCATCAGTTTTGGAAACCCTTACCTTTTGCAGAGCTTTCCCGGGCTGCGAACGTACCTCGTCGCGTACGGTGATATGCCCAGCTTGCAGCAGGCAGTCGCGCGGGCGTTGCTCGGCGAGATCGACATTGTCGGGAAGCTTCCGATATCGCTACCGGGAATGTATCCGCGCGGGACTGGAATTCAGATTAAAAAATGAACCACGGAGTACACAGATTCAATCCGGATCTCATCCGTGTCATCCGCGGTCTACTTGTTTTTAGTCTGCTCGCGCACGCTGCGTTGGGCCAAGTGCCGATCGCAAAGCCGGAATCGGTCTCGGTTTCCGCAGAGCGGCTGGCGCAGATGGATGCGGTCATCAATGAGGAAATTTCAAACAAAAAACTTCCGGGTGCGGTTGTTCTCGTTGGTCGCAAAGGCCGAGTTGTCTGGCGCAAATCTTACGGTGCTCGGGCACTCGAACCGTCGCGCGAAGCGATGACTCCCGACACGATCTTCGATCTCGCGAGTCTCACGAAAGTCGTCGCAACTGCCACCAGCATCATGCTCCTCGTCGAGCGTGGAAAGCTTCGCTTAAGCGATCCGGTTTCACTTCACATTCCCGAACTCAAAGGCGAGGGAAGAGATCGCATCACCGTTGAACAACTGCTCACTCACGTCTCGGGTTACGCGCCCGACTTTGATTTACGCGAACGCTGGACCGGCTACGACGAAGCAATCAAGCGACTGATCAAGGAACCTTTGCGCAATCCGCCCGGCAACCGGTTCACGTATAGCGATATCGGTTTTATTACGTTGGGTGAAATCGTCGCGCGCGTTGGCGGCATGCCGCTGGACCAGTTTGCGCAGAAGAACATCTTCGAACCACTGCGGATGACGAACACCGGCTTTCGTCCGAGCGTCACGTTGAAATCGAGAATCGCGCCTACCGAAAGACGCCGCGGACAATTGAGCTATCTCGGCGACACTGCCGCCAACGCAGGCGCCGAAGGTGAAGTGTGGCTGCGCGGCGAGGTCCACGATCCGACTTCATATCGGATGAACGGCGTTGCGGGACATGCCGGACTCTTCTCTACCGCCGATGATCTCGCGATCTATTGCCAGATGATCCTGAACGGAGGATCGTTCGGCGGCGTTCGTATCCTCGCGCCTTTGACTGTCGCCGAGATGACTCGCCCGCGA
>DASSEB010000359.1:0-8810 GCA_035696765.1 Pyrinomonadaceae bacterium
CCACCGTCATCGTTTGCCCTACAATCGAGATTCGCGAACCCGAAAGCTTCGAACGCCTGGACGAAGCACTCGATCACCTGTACGGCTACGACTGGCTAATCTTCACCAGCACGAACGGCGTCGACTTCTTCCTGCAACGCCTGGCAAATCGTGGGCACAGCGTCGCAGACCTCGACGAGATCAGAGTTTGCGCTATCGGCCAACGCACCGCTGAAAAACTACACGACGCACACGTTCACGTTGACCTCGTGCCTTCTCAATCAACCGCCGAAGGTGTGTTTGCATCGCTGAGCGAATTTGCCGGCGGCAACGAGTGTCTTCACGGACTCAACGTACTGCTGCCACGCGCGGCAGTCGGTCGCGATTACTTGCCTAAAGCGTTGGAAGAAGCCGGAGCACGCGTCGATGTTGTGACGACGTATCAAACTGTACTGCCGGAAAACTTCGACCGCGGACGACTCAGCGCAATGCTCGCCGGCAGCGGAGACTGCATCGCCTTCACTAGCCCGTCCACCGTCAAGAACCTCGCCAAACTCTTCGACACACACGATCTCGGCAAGACGTTGCCCGGCGTCGTCATCGCCTGCATCGGTCCAATCACCGCCGCCGCCGCAGTCGAACACGGTCTCCGCGTCGACATCCAGCCCGCGCAACAGACCGTGAAAGATCTCGCCGCCGCCATCGCCGATTATTATCCGCGCTAGATCCGTTCTTCATCCGTGTAATCCGTGGCTATGCTAAACTGATCCCCGATGTCTACGCCCACCGACGAGCTCGAGATCGCTAGACGCGAAAACGAACTTCTCAAACGACAACTTCAAGACCGCGGCATCTACGGCGAACTCGTCGGCAACTCCGATTCAATCAGGAAAGTCTACACTCTGATCGAGCAAGTCGCGCCGTCATCCGCCTCAGTCCTTATAACCGGCGAATCAGGCACAGGCAAAGAACTCGTCGCGCGGACGATTCACAACATGAGCCCGCGTCGTGACAAACCGTTCGTCGCGATCAACTGCTCCGCGATTCCCGAGTCATTAATGGAGTCGGAACTATTCGGACACGAGAAGGGCGCGTTCACAGGCGCAGCATCCCGACGCCAGGGATGTTTCGAACTCGCCGATAGCGGCACGTTGTTGCTCGACGAAATCGGCGAGATGCCCGCGCTGCTCCAGGCAAAACTCCTGCGCGTGATCGAAGAGCGCGCGGTGCGCCGACTGGGGAGTCGCAAAGAGATCAACGTCGACGTCCGATTGCTTGCTGCAACTAATCGTCATCCACAACAGGCCGTCTCGGAAGGCAAACTGCGCACTGATCTGCTGTACCGTCTCAACGTGTTTGGAATTCATCTGCCGCCACTCGGCGAACGCAAGGAAGACCTGCCGCTGCTCGCGCAACATCTCGTCACGCAACTCGCCGAAAAACACGGACGCCCGGCGCGCTTCCTGAGTCCCGCGGCTCTGAATGCACTTCAGTTTCACTCCTGGCCCGGCAACGTGCGCGAGCTCCGCAACGTGATCGAGCGAGCAGTAATCATCTGTTCCGGCGAACAGATCGAACGGCACCATTTCGCTCCCTATCCCATCGAACAACGCGAGCGTTTGCGCAATGAAGACACGCTGACCCTGCCTGTGGGCACGCCACTCGAAGAGGTCGAGCGGCAGATGATCATGCGCACTCTTCACAAGACGAAGAACAACAAGACGCGCGCCGCCGAGTTGTTAGGCATCAGTCTGAAAACCCTCCACAACAAGTTGAATCTCTATCGCGAGCGTGGTCTCCTGCATGACGATGAGTGACGCTTCGGTCCTCCTGTTCTTCATCGACGGCCTGGGGATTGGCCGGCGAGGTCCGTTCAATCCACTCGACAACCTGGAAGATGCCGCGCCGCTCGCCGTCTTTCAAAACGAACCGCCCGCATCGTTTTTGGATGGAATCGTCGTAGCTACTGACGCGTCTCTCGGCGTCGAAGGGCGCCCGCAAAGCGCGTCGGGCCAGACTACGATCCTGACCGGCGTAAACGCACCGGCACAACTCGGTTTTCACAAGCAAGGCTTTCCAAACAAAGGCTTGCTCGAGATCATCAACGACCACTCGATTTTTCGACAACTACGCGACGCCGGTGTTGGACCAGTGACATTCGCCAACGCTTATTCCGATCGCTTCTTCACGGAACGCCCGCGCTGGGTGTCGGCAACGACAGCGGCTGTCGAAGCGGCGGGGATGACGTTTAGAACTGTCGCCGATCTGAAAGACGGCCGCGCCGTCTTCATGGATTTCACCAATCGCGTTTTGATCGAGCGGGGCGTGGATGTTCTTGAACGGACTGAGGCCGAAGCGGCAGAGGTGCTGGCCGGTATCACACAAGCAAACCGTTTTACGCTTTATGAATACTTCATCACAGACAAGGTGGGCCACGAGCAGGACATGGAGAAGGCGAAGCAGGTGTTGACCAGCCTTGCGCTGTTTATTCGTGAGTTGCTGGTGAGGCTTGATCTGGAACGCACGACAGTCATACTCACCAGCGATCACGGCAATATCGAAGATCTGTCGTCACGCAATCACACGCTGCATAAGGTGCCGACGATCATCTGGGGCGCTCAACGAGAACAAATCGCGGCGCGGATCAAAACACTTGCCGACATCACACCTGCTATCGTCCAATTAGCCACAAAAATGCACAAAAAGCACAAAATTAGCTTTTGAGTTTGACCCGTTCACTCTCCCGAGCATTTTGTACTTTTTGTGCATTTTTCTGGCAAAGGAAATTTTGTGGCTAAAAATGATAAGCGCGAGATCTTTGGCTGGAAGATGTACGACTGGGCCAACTCCGCTTTTTACACGACTGTAGTCGGCGCGCTCTTCAGTCCTTATCTCACTCGCTTGGCCCAGACTGCGGTTGGCGAGAATGGAGTCGTTCTCGATCTCGGCCCTCTGGGTGCTGTCACAGCCAAATCGTTGCCAACGTTGTGCGTCTCGATCTCCGTGGGCGCGCAGGTGTTTCTACTCCCGATTCTCGGCGCGCTGGGAGATTACTCCGATCTCAAAAAGCGACTGATGGCCCTGTTCTGCTACATCGGAGTGATCGCCAACTGCCTCTTGTTTTTCATCAAAGACAATCTCTATCTCCTGGGCGGCGTGTTATTCGTCATCGCGAATGTGGGTTTCGGCGCGGCGCTGGTTTTTTACAACGCGTTTCTGCCGGACATCACGACCGAGGACCAGGCTGATAAAGTCTCCAGCCGCGGTTACGCTTACGGCTATCTCGGCGGCGCGATCCTGCTCGTTTTCAATCTCCTCCTTGTGCTCAGAGCCGAGCAGATCGGCATCTCGACGGGTTTAGCAGTGCGCTTATCATTGTTGTCAGCAGGCGTTTGGTGGGGCGGCTTCGCACTCATTACTTTTGCCCTGCTGAAGTCGCGGCCTACCAAAAAGCAGCTACCACCGGACAAGAGTTACCTCTCCGCAGGCTTCTCGGAAATCGTGGCCACGTTCAAGGAACTGCGGCGACTCCCTTTGACCCTGCGTTACCTGCTCGGCTACCTGATCTACAACGACGGCATTCAGACCGTAGTCTTCGCCGCCAGCGCGTTTCTCGAACAGGAGCTGTTCCCCGGTGGCAATCCCGTGTTCCTGCTCGAGATCTTCGTGATGGTCCAATTCGTCGCCGTCGCGGGCGCGCTCCTGTTCGAGCGACTCGCCTACATGATCAAGACAAAGAACGCAATCATCGTGTCGTTGATAATCTGGTCGTTGATCGTGATCTACGCCAATCGCTTTTTGCACACGGTGCCGGAGGCGTGGGTCCTCGCGGCTGCGATCGCGATCGTCCTGGGCGGCTCGCAAGCACTTTCACGATCACTCTTCTCGAAGATGATTCCGGCGGGAAAAGAAGCAGCGTTCTTTGGTCTGTATGAAGTTTCGGAGCGCGGCACTTCGTGGATGGGGCCGCTGTTGTTCAGCATCGTCATCGCGCGTACAGGTTCTTACCGCGCAGCATTGCTGTCGCTGATCTTCTTCTTCGTCGTGGGATTGGTAGTGCTTTGGTTAACGGATACGGACCGCGGTATTCGCGAAGCCGGCAACGCCGCTTAACCGGCAATCCTGCGTTCTTTCGAGGCTGGTTTCGCCAGGCATTCAGGCGAGCAGAACGTCGCGAGACCTGAGCCGAGCCTTAACGCCCGTTCGGCCGGGATCCACGTTCCACACCTTTCACAACGCACCAGCTTATTTTCCGAAACTGACTTTTGGCGAGGGGCAGTTGAGGCGCTGATGTCAGTAGCGACGCTCAGTGAATTGATGACTTTCTGAATGAGTTGGAGATAAGGGCGAACGCGTGAATAGACGAGAACGAAGATGATGCTGAGAAGACCGGCGATGATCAGGTACTTTGACATACTAACCGCGTTCGTCTCCCGCTCGATTACCACCACTACCGCCATACGGTTCATCATTGGCTCGACGACGCGGCATCGGATCGCTCGCGCGTCGTCGCGGTTGCGATTCCTTCGTGCGGCGATCGAGACTCCCCGGTGGAAGTCCGCGGCCATGCACCGCCTCTTCCAAAATTCGCGTGATCTCCTGCGAGAGTGTGCGATGCTCGGCGGCCGCGCGGCGACGTAAGGACTCCTTGAGGTGGTTCGGAACGTATGCGCCTATGAAGACGCCTTTGCGGTTAGCCATCTATAGTCGCCTCTCTTGTGCCGTCAAAAAGTTGACCCTGCAAATACGGAACAGGTCTGTAAGCCGAATTCTGTACTTCGATTTCAAACCGAAGTGGCGATCATTCATCTAGTCCAGCCGTTACCGGCTGGCTCGAGCGACCTACCCGGAGGTCGTAGCGGATGCGCGCGAGCGCGAAATCCGCTTCGGGCGGGCAGCCCTTTTGACGCCTCCCTATTTGGTCTTGCACCGCGAGGAGTTTGCCTGGCCGCGCATGTCACCACACGCGCCGGTGCGCTCTTACCGCACCATTTCACCCATCACCCGTGAAGGCTGGTCTGTTTTCTGTTGCACTTGTCGTCGCCCTACAGTCCTCGGACTGTCGAGCGCCCCGCCGTTAGCGGGCTCGCTGCCCTGTAGTGTTCGGACTTTCCTCTCCCGGCTTGCGCCGGCAGCGACCGCCCGACCTGTTCTCTTGCAAGGCTGTTGGATTATAGCAAACCACTGTTCAAACGGGTATAGCACTAACTAGCCAAAGTATTTGAACCCGACGCGCAGGCTGTTTACCCACGAGAGCGGGACGAAGAGTGCGACTGTGATCGACGCAAACGTGTGTGAGAGAGCGAGCGCGAAGAGGTTTGGTTGTCGTTGGTAGATGGTCGCCCAGATGGCGCCCCCGATGAATGTCAGAACGAAGAGCAGCGGGTTTGGGAGGTGGACGATGGCGAAGAGTAGGGCCACCAGCAACACGCTTTTCCAGCCTTTGCCGGCGACGATCTGAGCGCGACGATTCAAATAGCCTTGTAACGCGTATTGCTGGAAGAGCGCCCACAACGGCACGAGCAAGAAGCGCGGACGAAATGGACGGCTTACGAAGAAGTCGCCAGTGACGCCTGACAAAAAGATGATCAACGCGATCGCGACGAGCGTTGGCAACAGAAGGAGCTTCGCGCTGGCGATGAAGTTGTCGGTGCGAAATCCGAGATCGCTTGCAGTCTCATCGTAGGCGCGATGAGAAAAGATCATCAACGTCAAAGCGAGTGCGACGGGGATGGCGAATACGATCCTGCTTTCGCCAACAAAGGCCAGGACGACCCACTCGGCAATCAAGCATGAAACGACTACCGACACAATCTCCCACAGTGCGAGCGTTGATGGTTTCATCTTGTCAGGCGTATAAGAATAGATTTGAACGAAACCCAATGGCCATCTGTCTCTACTTGAAATCTGATCGGATTTCCCAACATCTGCAACGTGTATCGCGCGCCGTTACGACTCGGATGCAGCGCGTAGACGCGCGCCTCATGCGTCCCGGCACTCAAACCCTGCACGACGAAGTTGTAACCGTGCCATTCGTCTTTGGACCATCCAGCCGCGACGACATCACGCCGAGACTGATTGGCGACTTGCGTTCCCACCAGCTTCCCATCGACGAAAAGCTGTACCTCGACACGCTGCCATGGATCCGCGTCGTTGACGGCCCAACCGGCAATGCTCTGCGACTCCACAACTGCCTCGCCCCAACCATGAAACGTCGGTGGGAATTCATTGAAATAGACTGCGACTGCGATCGTGCCAACGAGGAGTGTATCGAGTATGGATTTGGCGATCAGCAGGTTGACGAGTTGCTTCTTCATTCGTGATGCGGCTTGGGTAGAGTATTCGGTGGAAATAACTCAGGCCAGCGCGCTCGAAACTCATTCCGCACCAGCTCTTCAACTTCATCGGCCGTCGCCGCGTTAAGACATCGCAATGCGACTTCCCTCGCCTCATCCGCACTGATCTGCGAGAGCACTCTCCTGACGCGTGGAATCAACGCCGGAATCATGCTGAGGTCAATCGTTCCCAACCCCACGAGCAACACGGCATACGCGGGCGTCGACGCCATCTCCCCGCAAACAATCACCGGAATCGACGCTTCTCGCGCCGCCTGCAAAGTGCGCGTGATGCCGTAAAGCACAGCGGGATGCAACGTCCGGAACCATTCCGAGACCTTGTCGTTCCCGCGATCCACCGCGAGTGTATATTGGACCAAATCGTTTGTGCCAAGCTCGAAAAAGTCGACTTCGGTGGCGATCTTTTCCGCCGTCAGCATTGCGGAAGGCACCTCGATCATCGCGCCGATCCGGACTTCAGAAAAGACCTTCTGCTCCCTTGCGAGCCTTTGCAGCTCCTCGTCGATCACCCGTTTCGCGAGTCGCACATCAGCCACGTCCGCAACCATCGGAACCACGAGGCTGAGACGTCCGGCGGCCGCTGCGCGAAGGATGGCACGCACCTGCGTGCGCATGATCTCCTGGTTGCGCAGCCCGAAACGAACCGCCCTCAAACCAAGCGCCGGATTTTTTTCGCGCTCCTTGAGATCTGACGCAACTTCACCGCCCATATCGAACAGCCGCACAATCGCGCCATGTTCCGGGGTCGCCTCGGCAAGTGATTTATAAACTTCGTACTGCTGCTCCTCCGAGCTCATCATGCCGGGACGAGATAACAAAAACTCCGACCGGAACAAGCCGACGCCACAGGCGCCAAAGGCATTGATTGCCTTAAACTCCGCCGGCAGTTCGACGTTTGCGCGCAACGAAATCTGCACACCATCACGCGTCATCACCGGCCCTGACTCGCCAAGCGTCACCTCGGAAACGGATGCCAAACCGTGATCGGAAGCCTGGTAGTGTTCGATAGTGCTTTGACTCGGGTGCAGGATGACTTCACCGCGACGAGCATCGACGATGATCTGATCGCCCGTTCGCGTGCGGTGATAGAGATCGCGCAACCCTATGACAGCGGTTAACCCGAGGCCGCGCGCGATGATGGCCATGTGTGAAGTCCAGCCGCCGGCATCGGTCGCGATTGCCTTCACGTGGTTCAGGTTGAGCTCGGCGATCGTCGAGGGCAGCAGGTCCGGCGACACGATCACCGCGTCTTCAGAAAGGTTTGGATACTTCGGTCCCTCGCCGGTCAGGTTGGCGAGCAGGCGTTGAATGACGTCTTCGATATCTGAGCCGCGCTCTCGCAGGTACTCGTCGTTGATGTGCGTGTAGATTGACAACAACCGGTCGCCGACAACTTTCGCCGCCCACTCCGCATTCGAGCGTTGCTTCACGATAAAGTCTTCGACGTCGCGCGTGAGTTTTGCGTCTTCGAGAAAAAGTAGATGTGCGTCGAAGATGTAGGCATGACCGCGGCCAAGCTCTTTTTCGGCGCGCTGCTTGATTGCCTCGAGTTGGCGCCGCGAAAGTCTCACCGCGGCGCGAAAACGTCGCGTCTCGCGTTCGAGGTCCGCCTCCGCGATCTCGGCCCGGTACACTTCGCAGGTGCCCTCCTGTAAGCGCAGCACACGCCCGATCACGACGCTGTCTGAAACGCCGAGGCCTTTGCAGCGCAATTCCTGCGTCGCCGCGGAAATCTGTTCGCCGTCAGGCTTTTCGGTTTCATCGAAGTCGCGCGCGAAGAGACCGACGACTGCGTCCAGCGCTTCCTGCTCATCCACACCGCTGGCGACGATTCGCAAGTCAGTCCCACGACTCGCAGCGAGCGTCAGAATGCTGAGAATCGATTTCGCGTCCGCTTCGGCATTGCCGTCAATACGTTGAATAGTGAGGCTGCTTTTGAACTTGCTCGCCACGCGAACGAGATTGGCGGCAGCGCGCGCGTGAAGACCGAGGCGGCTGGTGACCTGGAGTCTGCGTTCGGCCACTTTCAATCAGCTCCGGTTTTGGGTGGCGTTGCGAGCAAGGCGCCGGCGAGATAAATTCCCTGCCGTCCCTGGTCGCAGATCTTGCGCGCGATCTCCGAAAGCGTGTCCTCCGCGGTGGCCGTGGCGAGTTTGATAACCATCGGCAGGTTGACTCCGGTCACGACTTCGACAGCGCCTTCCTCCAGAAACATTGAAGCGATGTTGGTCGGCGTACCGCCAAACATATCCGTGAGCAAGAGGACGCCGCGGCTTTGAGATACGCGTGTGATGGCTCGCTGGACTTCTTCTCGCGCGACGTCGACGTCGTCGTGCCAACCGATTGAGACTGCGGCAATGTGTGAGATTGGCCCAACAATCATTTCAGCGGCGGCGAGCAGTTCGCCTGCGAGATGGCCATGCGTCACGATCACGCCCGCGACTCTTTTAAGTTCTGTGCTCATCCTCGATCCTT
>DASSEB010000360.1:0-15769 GCA_035696765.1 Pyrinomonadaceae bacterium
TCGTGTTCGCAGCCATGTTCCAGGCCCGCGATGCAGGTCGTGAAGATCTGGAGTTGCGCTGTCGAGACTGATTTGCAGGACGACGCGGTCGCGAGGCAATGCTTTCAAGGTTTCCACGCGACGTCCAGTAAACAACATCCCGTTGGTCAACACTGTCGTCGGTGCAGCCGCGGCGCAAGCAAGCAGAATTTCGCCGATATCTTGCAGTAGAAACGGCTCGCCTCCAGTGACGAAGATCTCCTTGACGCCGAGCTCCGGCGCTTCACGCGCGATCCGCTGCACACGCGCAAGCCCCAACTCTCGCCGCGGCGCGGTCGGTGAAGAACGTACGCAACAGTAGTCGCAACGCAGGTTGCAGTCGAAATTCGTGTAGAGCCACAGCCGCGAGCCCACCGGTCGATTCTCTTCGGCAGGCATCGCGGCCGACCCGCAACGGAACACCCATCGCATCCGGCCTTTTTCAACCGCTGTCTCTACGAGGGTGTTTCCAGTGAACCGGCACCACTTCTCCAACTCTGGTCCAACTATTTCAGCATCGCCGATCACTGCGACCAGATCGCCCGGACGGCTCCGGCCAAGCACGGCGATCAACTCAGGCAACAAGCCGGACGAGAAAGTCTTTGGGCCAATGTCGACAGTGATGTCAGTCTTCACTTGCGTTTGTTTACTGCGCGTTTATCCAGTTGTCGGATCCCGCAATTTTGACCGCCACGTCGGTAATAAAAATCCGCACGGCGTTTCCGTCTGCCGTACCGTTGTGATCGGTCGAGATAAGAAGTGGGCCGGCTTTCTTGTAGCTTTCCCACGAAGTCGTGACGAGACTTGGCTTTTTGGGTCCACCGCGGTGATAGACCATTTGCTCGATGCGGTTGTCTTTGCCGATATACAGGTCCCAGGTGTCGCCGGGCGTGTAGCCGCCGTCCGCGGGATACTTCACCGAGACGAGCTCGGCCGAGCCGCTGCCCTGCGGCAGTTGTTGCGTGCCTTTGTCTTGCACATCGGCGCTCTTGTCCCAGTAAACATGAAGAGGCAGAAGCAGCCAATAGTTATCGTTGATGAAACCCGGGTCGACTTCAGCCTTCACATTCGCGGGTTGGCTGTCCAATTGAGAGCGAAGGTAGGTGACCTTTACCGGCTTACCGTCCTTATCTTTTCCTTCGTATGAGACTCGGTTGGTCTTCGGCTCCCAAATCCACGAACGGGAAAGATTCACTCCGGGAAACTGTGCGTTCCAGGTATAACGGATAGCGTCAACTTGTCCGAACGAATCAAGGCCATAGGTTTTGGCGATCTGTTCGGCCGTAATCTTGTTTGTCTGTTGGGAAACAGGGGTGTTGGTATTCTGTTGAGAAACGGACGGGCGATTCTGCGAGCATGATGTTGCGGCGATAACGAGCGCGCCGAGAAGACAGATCGTCTTCAAGTGGTCCAAATTTATCATCAGGTCCTCCTCAGTGTGCTGAAATGATAGGACCAAATTATCGAAGTTGCCAATCCGGATTAAGATTGTGTGCCGTCGTCGATTTTGCAAACCCTCCTGAGTGCTTTTTGTCGCAAAATCCGTTATCGACTATCATGAGTTTATGAGCACTGAAGGCCCGTCAAATTTTATTCGAGACATCATCATCGAGGATTTAAAGAGCGGTAAGTATGAAGGACGGGTACAAACCCGCTTTCCTCCGGAACCGAACGGCTACTTGCATATCGGTCATGCCAAAGCCATCTGCCTCGATTTCGGATTGGCGGCGGAATTTGGCGGCAAGTGCAATTTGCGTTTCGACGACACCAATCCTTCCAAAGAAGAAACAGAGTACGTTAACGCCATCATGGATGATGTACGGTGGCTGGGCTTTCAGTGGGACGGACTCTACTACGCCTCCGATTACTTTCAACAACTGTACGAATGGGCCATTCAGTTGATCACGGCAGGGAAAGCTTACGTGTGCGATCTCAGCGCTGATGAAATTCGCGAGTATCGCGGAACGCTAACGGAGCCGGGCAGGGAAAGCCCGTACCGCAACCGTTCTGTTGAAGAGAACCTCGATCTATTTGAGCGCATGAAAAAGGGCGAGTTCCCGGATGGTTCGCGCACCCTGCGTGCGAAGATCGATATGAGCTCTCCGAACCTTAATCTGCGCGACCCCGTGATGTATCGAATTCTGCACATGGACCACCATCGTACGGGCGGCGAGTGGTGTATCTACCCGATGTACGACTACGCGCACGGGCAGTCGGATTCTCTCGAGCACGTAACGCACTCCATGTGTACTCTGGAGTTCGAGAATAATCGTCCTTTATATAATTGGTTCATCGAACAGCTTGGCATATTTCCTTCGCGGCAATACGAGTTTGACCGGCTGGCCCTCACCCACACGCTGCTCAGCAAACGCAAGCTGCTGAAGCTCGTTGAAGAAGGACATGTCGAGGGTTGGGATGATCCGCGTATGCCAACGCTCTCGGGCATGCGCCGGCGCGGTTACACCCCCACAGCCATCCGCAATTTCTGCGCGAGTGTTGGCGTGTCGAAGACGAACGGTATTACTCAGTTACAGCAGCTCGAGTACTTTCTGCGGCAGGACTTGAATCGAATTGTTCCGCGGGTGATGTGTGTGCAGAACCCGTTACGCGTGGTCATTGAAAATTATCCCGACGAGCTGGTGGAAGAAATGGACGCTATCAACAACCCGGAAGACAGCTCCGCGGGGACGAGAAAGATTCCATTTTCAAAGACACTCTATATCGAAGAAGATGATTTTCGTGAAGACCCGCCGAAGCAATTCTACCGGCTCGCTCCCGGTCGCGAGGTGCGTCTCCGTTATGCTTACTTAATCACCTGCAAAGAAGTCATCAAAGATAGCAGCGGCAGGATTGTAGAACTCCGTTGCACTTACGATCCGGCGACACGCGGCGGTAACACGCCGGATGGCCGAAAAGTGAAGTCGACGATTCACTGGGTCTCAGCGGCTCACGCGTTACCCGCGACGGTGCGTCTCTACGACAATCTTTTTGTTAAAGAGGATCCGAACGAGGTCGAAGAGGGACACGATTTTACCGAGAACCTGAATCCTGATTCATTGCAGGTGCTGAACGATTGCAGAATAGAACCGAGTGTGCGCGACGCGGAACCGGGAACTAAATATCAGTTTGAGCGGCTTGGCTATTATTGCGTTGATCGAGATTCGGGGGACAAGTTGGTGTTCAATCGGACTATCGGTCTTCGCGACACGTGGGCCAAGATCGAGAAACGCGCCACCACCGGAGCATGAAGGGGATTAAGAGAAGACTATGGCAAAAATAACAGGAATCGGCGGCGTGTTCTTTAAAGCGAAAACCGACGAGAAGGCGCTACGCGAATGGTACAAAAAGCATCTCGGGCTCGAGCTTGAAGAGTGGGGAGGCGGCGCGCTTAGATGGCCCGACGATAAAGCAGAGGATAAGGGTGTTACGGCATGGCACGTCGCGGCGCCGACCACAAAATGGTTCAGTCCAAGTGAATCATCGTTCATGATCAACTATCGAATCGACAACATGGACGAAATGATCCAACAACTCAACGCCGGAGGAGTTTCGATCCACCAGGGACCTGAGTATCACGAGAACGGCGCGTTCCTTTGGGTCATCGATCCCGACGGAAATAAGGTCGAACTTTGGGAGCCAAAACTTTGGGACGACAAAAATAAGAAATGATGATGAGGACTGTTATGCGAGTATCAACCTACCTCTCACTTGAGTCCCGCTGCGCGATACGTTGAAGCCAGTTTTGTGCTTAAGCCGGCGGCGGGTTTTCCTCGTCCTCATAAATCGATTCGCAAATGCGTGACAATTCAATGCAATCACTGCGTGAGACTGTATTCGCGAATCGTCTTTGCTCTTCTGCAATGTAAGGCTGCATCTCTTCGAGCAGTCGCAGACCCTTCTCGGTGACCCGAGTAATGCTGAGGCGGCGATCCTCTCGCACGCGGTCACGCTCGACGAGGCCCTGCTCCTCCAGCCGATCGACCAGCCGGGTCACGTCCGGCGAGCGCGTCAGCATCCGAGAGGCGATCTCACCGCGCGGGTGCCCCTGGGGGTGAGCGCCGCGAAGCATGCGGAGGACGTTGTACTGCGGCCGCGTCAGCCCGAACCGGGCGCAGACGCGCTCGAGCCGCCTGTGTATGTAATCGCCGGCGACGAGCAGGTTGAGCATCGCCTCTTGTGCGGGGCTCTCAAAGTCCGCTTTCTGCTTGATCCTGCGCGTCAGGACCTCTCCCATGCTGACGTTGTAGCACGGTGGCTTTTGTGCAGCAAGCCAGACCGTGTGTTTGCTTAACACGCACCCTCCACGCACCGATCATAACTCGCAGCCACCAGTCGTCTCTTTATAGTACTGGCTTCGGAAAAGACATCCGAAAAAATGTGTGTTTGAACAAATAGTGTGGCAACTCACATGTCTTCCCCGGCTACTAAAGGCCGAAGCCTAAAACCCCTCACCAGAGGGCCCGGCAGCTTGCACCATACACCTACCGGTCGTCCCGCGTGGGCGATCAATGAAGAACATTTGAGAGGAGATTTTTTCGGATGGCAAGATTTTCGCTAAAGTGGTTGACGGCGCTCGTTGCCCTCAGCCTGTTATCCATCGCCGCCTTCGCGCAGACGTCGGGGCCCGCGACTGCCCAACTGTCCGTGGGCGTGACCCCAACGACTGTGAGCGCCGGGGGCACGGTGACAATATTCGGTTCTATTACCAACACTTCCTCGAAGCCCGAGAAAGTGACGATCACTTACGACGTGATTGGCCCCTGCAATTTCACAGATACCTACTCGATTAAAGTAACGCTGAAGCCCGGGGAAACCCGCACTGACAGCACCACCTACACAGCGCCCGCTTGCGCGGGAGATTACACCATCACGGCGACCGCAACCTCCGGCGGCACGGTGCTGGATGTCAAAACAAACGTGGTCACGGTTCAGTAAAGCGTGTGCCATCCGGGACGTGCCCAGCGTCCCGGAAATTTACGCCCGCAGAGTTGAATCTGCTTCAGCGCGCCGGTGCTTCATGTCCCGCAATACGCAGGCTTTGTGCCAACCCCAAGCACGCCATGAATTAGCGGCGCGAGATATGTATTTAATTGACCCGACTTTGACACTGTAGTCAGTGTTAGCCAAAAAAATCTTTTAGCCGCGAAGGCACTTGCACCGGACTCCGGGTGCCCTGGGCATCGTGTCGATCATGGGAGGTTAATTATGAAGTTCCGAACATCTGCTCGCCCGTATCTCACGCTCTTATTCGCTATCATCGTATGTGTTAGTGCTGGTGGCCGGGCCGTTGCAGCCGCTCCGGCGGCACCATCGCTGGTCTCTCCAGCAGACGGCGCGACTGTCACGGAGCCGTTCCCGATCTCATGGACGGCGGTCAGCGATCCGAGCGGGATCATCGGCTACAACTGGCAGGTCAGTTCATCCTCGGCGTTCACGACCGTGCTCCTCCAAAACTCAACGAACGGCGCGACACAGGATTCGGTCAGCGGGCTCGCCAACGGCACCTATTTCTGGCGTGTCCAGGCCGTCAATGGCGCGTTCGAACAGGGCGCCTGGTCCCTGCCGCGTAGCTTCACAGTCACGGGCGTTGGCGCCGGGCTACCCGGGGCACCCAGTCTCGCGCCGCCGCAAGGCTATTCCACGTTTCACCCGAATGAAGTGATGACTTTCACGTGGAGCGTGATCCCTGAGGCCGCGACTTACGTTTTCCAGTATTCGACTGACCCGAGCTTCCCGGTGTCCACTCGAGGGGAGTTCAACAATATCCCAGAGGCCACCTGCTCGTTCGCCATCTCTAATCCCGAGGGCAACTACTTCGCGCGCGTCTTTGCCGTGGACGCAAACGGCACCTTCAGTGCGTCGTCGAACGTTATCAGCTTTTCCGTCTTCTACAACAATCCAATCCCGCCGCCACCGGCAATCGTATCTCCCGTCAACAATCCGACGCTGAACCTGCCCGTGACGCTCACTTGGCAACACGTCGCGAACCCGCAGCCGAGCGGCTACGAGATTCAGATCGCTAAGGACTCCGCGTTCCAGACGATTGAAGAAGACGCTCCGCAACTGAACGGCCCGACGCGAGAGGTTCTGTCGCTCACTTCGGGTACGAAGTTCTGGCGCGTCCGCTCCGCGCAAGGCGACTCCTCGCCGACGACCGCTGCACTGACCGCCTGGTCTGCGGCCGGCACGTTCACGATCAGTTCTGCACCGCCGACGCCCGTGTCCGTAACGGTTGTCAACAACCCGCTCTTCAGCGGAGAGACCACCTGGGTTCAGTTGCAGCTCACGGCCGCGGCTCCGGCCGGCGGCGCCACGATCAACTTGAGCAGTTCTAACCCGGGCGCCGTGCCCGTGCCGGCAACAATCGCGATGCCCGGCAATACCGCCTGGACGCAGTTCCAGGTGCAGGCGGGGCAGGTGAGTGTGGCGACGCCCGTGACGCTCACGGCGACGCTCAACTCGGCTTCCGCCTCCGCGCAATTCACGTTACAGCCGACTTCGTTGAAGTCGCTCACGATCTCGCCCTCGACCATCAGCGGCGGCGCGCAGCCCCTCGGCATCGTGATGCTCAACGGGCAGGCACCAGCCGGCGGAGCCCTCGTGAGTCTTTCAAGCAACTCACCATTCGTGAACCCGCCAGCGTCGGTGACCGTCGCGCCCGGCAGCTTCTCGGTCTCGTTCCCGATTTCGACGACTGGCGTCACGACGAACACCACCGCCACCGTCACAGCAAGCTACAACGGCGCTGCTTCGCAAGCACAGGTCACGCTCACGGCCCAGCAGCCGCCCTCGTCGTTGACGCTGAGTCCGACTTCAACGACCGGAACGAGCGGCAGCTCCTTCGCCACCGTCACGGTCGCGTCGCCATCGTCGACTGATCAAGTGTTACAGGTTTCGAGCAGCAATCCATCGATCGCCTCCGTACCTAACGGCGTGACGATCCCCGCCGGCTCGACGACCGGTGGCTTCAACATCTTTACGAGTTCCGTCAGCGTTCAGACCGTCGTCACCATCTCGGTGTCTGGTGGAGGCGTGACCAAGACCGCGAACCTGACGATTAATCCTGACGCGTCGCCTGCGCCCACTACACCCACGGCGCCGACACTTTTGTCGCCCGCATCCAACGTGAAGGTCACGCAGCCGATCAACTTCGACTGGTCCGACGTCAGTGGCGCGACGAGTTACGAGATACAGATTGACGACTCGAGCAACTTTACTGCGCCGCTCACGTTGAGTCAGACGGTGAGCGTGTCGCAGGCGACACTTACGGGCCTGCCCGCGCAACGACTCTTCTGGCGTGTGCGCGCCTTCAACTCCGCGGGCGTCGCAGGTCCCTTCTCGGCCTCGCGCCGCTTCACAGCCGAGGCTGCGTCTACCACCACGACCCCGGCTAGTCTGTCTGCCGTAAGCGTGAGCCCGACTTCTGTCGCCGGTGGAACCACCGCGCAGGGTACGATCACGTTAACGGGCGGAGCACCGAGCGGTGGGGCCGTGGTTACGCTGAGCAGCGCGAACACGTCGGTTGTCTCAGTGCCTGCGAGCGTCACAGTGGCAGCGGGCTCCTCGAGTGCGACTTTTGGCGTCAACACCTCGGCGGTCACCGCGAACACCGCCGTCACGATCACCGCAACTTACGCAGGCGTGAGCCGCACTACAACCTTGACTGTCACGCCGACATCCACCAGCTCAACGCCGCTGCCCGCGCCCTCGCTCATCAGCCCCGCGGTTGATGCGCGTTTCACCCCTGGCACGAGCATCACCTTCGACTGGACGGACGTGAGCGGCGCGGCAAGCTACACGATCCAGATTGATGACTCGGATACCTTCGCTTCGCCGTTGGTGGTGAGTCAGAACACGACCGTCTCGCAGTTCACGACGAGTACGCTGCCCACGGTCAGGATGTGGTGGCGGGTGCGCGCCAACTCGGCCTCCGGCACGCCGGGCAGTTGGTCGGCGGCGAGGCGCTTCGAGGTGAAACAGTGACAGCTTAACGAAGAAGCCACACAGAAGCACAAGGCACAAAAATGGAGCACATTCCTTTTGTGCCTTTTGTGCTTTTTGTGACTGAACATTGACCTGCGCTAGCGCGCAGGTGCTCTCGCGGCATAGAATCCGGGGCGATTTGCAAAAGTTTCCTTCGGAGGACCACATGAAAACAAAAATGATTGCATTCGCAATCTCCCTCGTTTTTGTAAGTATGGCGTTGGGCTATCAGAACAACCCGCAGATGGGCACCTGGAAGCTCAATGAAACGAAATCAAAGTTCACCGGGAAAGCAAGGAACAACAGCGTGGTTTATGAAGCCGCCGGCGATCAGACCAAGGTGACAGTCGATGGTGTTGATGAGAACGGCAGTGCTGTTCACAACGAGTGGACCGGAAAATTCGACGGGAAAGATTATCCTGTAACCGGCGATAGCAACTCCGACACCCGATCCTATCGAATGATTAATAAGAACACCTTGGCGCTTACTAACAGGAAAGCCGGCAAAGTGACACTGACGGGTCGCATCGTCGTCTCGCGAGATGGAAAGACGCGGACGGTGACGACCACCGCAATGAATGCGCAAGGGAAGAAGGTTACGAACGTCGCGGTTTATGACAAGCAGTAGCTGAACAAGCGGGCGCATCACATGCCCCTCCGTGGCGAAAAGCGGAGAGGGCATTCCTTCGTGACACTGTACGACGGTCAGAGTTATTCACCCCAGCAACCCTTCACACCGCCCGGTATCACGAAGTTGGTGAGTGATCGGCGTACCAAATTGGCCGCAATTGCCGCCGTGCATTCTCGTCTCCGATGTCTGCTCATGCCGTGACGCCGAGCAAGCCGCACCATTCTGTCGTCAACGATCCTGGAAACGACTCGAAAAATAGTTCATCGATGTAACACCAGCCCCAGTCCTCGCCCGGCTCGAAAGATTGGATTATGGGATGATTGGTTAAATGAAAGTGCTTTGCCGCGTGTTTATTTTTTGAATCGTCGCAGCAGCCTACATGACCGCAGGTTACGCAAAGTCGCAAATGGACCCATGTATCACCAATCTTCAAACACTCTTCACAACCGTTTGGCGTTCTCGGAGTAACATTGCGAATTGCAGATAAATGCGAACAGCAATTCATGATCGTAATCCTCCTGATACTCTTGCAAAGCACTCGGCGTGAACAACGGCTTCTATTCGTTGCTCGAGCGGCTTACCCAGCCATACCCGACATCAGTTTCGGCCGGCACATGGTGGAAAGTATCCTCTTCCGGTGCGCCCTCCGGATCGTCGAGTGTTATCAGCAACTCCAGGTCTTCTTCGCTCATGGTGAAACTCCTTGTGTCTGACGCGTGACGCGACACTGTTATCGTTGAGCGCCTTTCGAAGCGGCAACGGCTGTGGGCTGCGGGCTTCTCGACGTCACCTCACCGGCGGACTTACTAAGCCAGTCTTCGAAACGGATCTCGCCGAGCAGCGCATCACTGCCTGGTACGAGTGAGTACTCGCTCAACTCCGTGCCGAAGTAGCGCGCGTCGGGATCAGCGATCACCTCGCGCGGATCATTGCGGGCGCCCAGGCCAAGACGAATTAGTTCATCGAAGCGGAACTGCTCGGGCCCGCCAATCTCAACGATTCCATTCAACGGCGGTCCCATGGCCACTCTTGTCACCGCACTCGCAACATCCTCTGCGGCCATGGGCTGGAAACGCACCGGTGGCAATCGAACGGTATTGCCCTCGGTAGCCGAGTCGGCGATCCGATTGACGAACTCGAAGAACTGCGTCGCGCGTACGATCGAATACGGGATCGAGGATTCGCTAATCAGCTTCTCCTGAACGAGCTTCGCGCGAAGATAGCCGCTGTCGGGCAGACGGTCAGATCCGATCACGGACAATGCCACGTGATGTTTCACCCCGGCAGTCGTTTCATAGCTGAGCAAGTTACCGGTTGAGGTTTTAAAAAACTCCATCACCGGCCCATCGTCGAACGACGGCGAGTTCGACACATCGACGACGACTGACGCGCCCTCGAGAACTTCGGCGAGTCCTTCGCCGGTCAAGGTATTTACTCCCGAGTTCGGCGCCGCAGCTATAACGTCGTAGCCGCGCTCACTGAGTTTCGATACAACCTTCGACCCGATGAGCCCGGTACCACCAATGACTACAATCTTCCCATTCGCTTTTTCGTTCGTCATAGCTTGATTCCTCATTTGTGAACCTTTGTCTCTTGTTACTCCTTGAACGGCGAGTTCAGCAAATAGTCAACGGTTGATACCGGCTTGTAACCCGGCACAAAGCGCTCGCCAAAATCGCGCGCGAAGTTGTCATACGTCGTGTCCGGACGTGTCTCGACGACATGGCAGACACCGCGTGTGAATTGTTTCTTCATTTCCAGTCGCGGAAACTCCTCCACGATCGCAGCAATCTCCGTCTCGTTTAGCGCCTCGTAACCCCAACCGCCCCAATCCAGACCAATACCCATCGTGCTCAAGGCGACTTCGGCCTCCTTGTGAAGGGCGATGGAAGGAGTCGAGTTGAGTGCAACCGTGTCCCAGATCAACTGCGTCCGCCGATCATCAAGGCCCTGATCACGTGCGAAGGCGCGCGCAGCATTCGCTCCCTCCACTTCAAATCGGAGCGGCCCATTGAAGTCTTCCACCAAACCGACGTCGTGAAGGATTGTGGCCACAGCAAGAACTTCGCCGTCATGCACAGCCTGATTACGTTGCGCGATCATTGATGCAAAGAGCCATGATCGCATCGCGTGATTGAACAGGTATGGCTCAGAACGCTCGCGTGCGAACTCTATCGCCCGAGAGATCACCGGCGTGTCGGGAACGGACACGCCGGCCAGTAAACGTGTGGCGCCGCTAGTTCGCATTCTCAAGTTCGTTGCACTCATTTCACGCCGCCCCTGCAGATTTGGTTTGTGTTGCGGGAACACGCGCGTCGATCCAGTTTGTGATGTCAGCCATCACGATCTCTTTATCAACATCATTCAGGAGATCGTGATAGTGGCCCTCATAGAGTTTCAGAGTTTTATCGGTGGACCCTGTGTGATCGTAAAAGAACTGGCTGCCGCTCGGATTCGTTGCCTTGTCCTCTGTGCCGTGCAGAATGAGTACAGGAAGTTTGATGAAGGGAAATTCTTCATGCAGCCGGCCAGCGGCATCTAACATCACCTTCGCGGTCTGGACCGGCTGAGACTCGCCATGAATCAGCGGATCATTGTTCATTGACTCGACAACTCGTGGATCGCGGGAGAAGATTTCGTTATGCAAGGTGAATACATGCGTGTGCTTTGTGATGTAACTCAAGCCCTTGAGGAACGAAAGAACGATATCGGGTGCCGGCAGATCGTATGCGAAGCTCTCGCAGATTAGTCCGTCGATCTCTGATTGATGATCGAGCGTATAAATGCACGAGACGACACCGCCTGCACTGTGACCGAGCAGGAACACCGGCAACCCCGGATTTTCCGATTTCGCAGTTCTGACAAGCGTGGCCACGTCGCCGGTATAGTCTTCGATCTTCTCGACGTAATACCGCTCGCCTTCGGAACGCCCGCGCCCGCGCAAATCGATCGCGTAAGCCGCCAATCCTTTCGCCGCGAATTGCTCGCCGACCCAAAGATACTGCCCGCTGTGTGAATTAAAGCCGGGGACGATGACGACCACGCCGCGTGTTTTTCCTTCAGGCTGCCATGAGCGTGAAAAAATTTTCAGTCCGCCGGCTCCATCGAAAGTTGCTTCCTTCATTTTTTCAATCTCCTTCTCGCGCTTTTGCTTGATTCATGCCGGCTCAGTTGTTGGCGACGCGATAACTCTCTCCCTTGATGAAGGTGAGCAGATCGTTGTTGATCTGATCCTGGTGGGTGGCGGTGATACCGTGCGGCGCTCCCGGGTAGTAGATGTCCTTCGCGCCTTTGATAAGTTGTGCCGACTTCCGCGCAGAATTCTTCACCGGAACGATTTGGTCGTCTTCGCCGTGAAGCACCAAAGTAGGTACATCAAACTTCTTCAGGTCTTCAGTGAAATCTGTTTCGGAAAAGGCTTTGATACTCTCATAGGCGTTCTTCAGGCCGGACTGCATACTCCAGGCCCAAAACTGATCGAGCACGCCCTGAGAGACAGTAGCACCCGGCCGGTTGGCGCCGTAGAACGGACCTGCGAACTCCCTGTACGTCTGCGAGCGGTCCTTGAACAGCTTCGCACGCAACTCGTCGAATATCTCTACGGGTAAGCCTTCGGGATTGGCGGCGGTCTTCAGCATCAACGGTGGTACTGCGGCAATCAGGACCGCCTTGGCAACGCGACTTGTTCCGTGGCGGCCGATGTATCGCGCGACTTCACCGCCTCCGGTGGAGTGGCCCACGAGTGTGACTTGCTTGAGATCCAGCGCTTCGATCACTGCCGCAAGATCGTCGGCATATCCGTTCATGTCGTTGCCGGATGCCGCCTGGCTTGACCGCCCATGTCCGCGCCGGTCGTGCGCGACCACGCGGAAGCCGTTCTGTTCGAGGAAGAGCATTTGCGCGTCCCACATATCAGCATTCAGCGGCCACCCATGCGAGAACGTTACGGCCGGACCACTGCCCCAATCCTTGTAGTAAATCTGTGTTCCATCTTTCGTCGTGATAGTACTCATCACACTCTCTCCTTTCGACAACTGCGAACCTCAGACCTGCGATGTTGAGATTCTGCGCCGGAGTGTTTTTTCTCAAAACCCTCGATGGTGCTATCGGAAGATCACCCAATCGAGTTAGCGCTCGATAGGAGTAAAGTTGGCCAATGTCGATGTACGGCTGTAAGATCTGCCAATCAAGAACTCCACTTTGAGCAGAGTATGGATCATCCTCAGCCAATCACTATCCTGAGCGTCGAAGATCATCCCGTTTTTCGTGAGGGACTGAGCGCAATTATCGGCTCCCAGTCAGACATGCGGCTCGTGGCGCAGGCTTCGAATGCCACAGAAGCCA
Source organism: Pyrinomonadaceae bacterium (assembly GCA_035696765.1). Classification (GTDB taxonomy): domain Bacteria; phylum Acidobacteriota; class Blastocatellia; order Pyrinomonadales; family Pyrinomonadaceae; genus PSRF01. The sequence continues at coordinate 12,977 of DASSEB010000360.1, forward strand.
TTGCAGAGTTTCGGACTCATCAGCCGAACATCACCTTGATGGATCTGCGTCTGCCAGGTATTAACGGGACTGAGGCGGTGATTTCCATTCGTAAAGAGTTTCCGGAGGCCCGGATCATTATGCTCACCACGTGGGACAGTGACGGCGAGATCCACCGAGCATTGAAAGCCGGGGCTGCGGCCTATGTCCTCAAGAGCATGCCGAAGGACGAATTACTGGCAGTGATCCGATCCGTCCATTCCGGGAAAAAACATATCCCACCTGAGATTGCAGCGCGCGTCGCTGAGCACATGGGCGAAGAAGAGTTAACTGCAAGGGAATTAGAGGTGCTGCGACTCATTCACGACGGTCATCGCAACAAGCAAATCGCCTACCGGCTCGCGATTGCAGAGACGACAGTTAACTTTCATATCAAGAACATCGTCGACAAGCTCGGTGCTAACGATCGAACGCATGCGGTGACCATTGCCCTCCGGCGCGGGCTGCTGCAAGTCTGACGGCGCGTTCGCCCAAAAGGACCAAACCAACCACAGTTCGCTTTGCAAACATGAGGCAGTATGAAAGTCCTGTAGAGAACTACAGTGCCAATACTACTGGTTTTGGTGTGTTGAGAAATCTTCGCATTCGATACAGTCAACAGGTCACAGGGTCAACCCTTAATCGTCGTTGCCCCTCGTGTTGGGTTTAGTTTGTGCCCTGTTGGACTTGATAATTCAATGTGGAGAGTTCCTTACATCTGTTTTTTCACCCTTGTCCTCTGTCCTTCATGGTATCAGACGCTATGGATTTGCCTTTCTTGTGCCGTCCTCGTTTTATCCGTGATGTGGGTAGTGTGCCGCTTACGCCTGCGACTACTTGCACGAGCAACTCGCGCTCGTTTTGATCGGCGATTGGCTAAGCAAACTCGGATTGCACGCGAGCTTCATGACAACATGCTCCAGACGATTCAGGGCAGCAAGTTTGTCGCCGACGACGCTTTGGAAAAACCCAACGATACGGCTCAAATGCGCATGACTTTGGAGAAGTTATCAAACTGGCTCGGACACGCTACGCAGGAAGCACAGGCAGCACTCCATTCTCTTCCCACTCCAGAGATGGAAGACATCGACGACTGATTCATCCTTCGCGCACAGTCCTCACGCAAACCGATCATTAAAGCCTGCAGAAAAGTCTAGGTTGATTTTTACGCTTTCGGGGATTTTGCGAAAGTTGGCATAGGTCTATCTTGTCGATGAAATCGAGGTTGTAGTTAAGAACTTCAGAAAGGGAACACAGAGATGAGCAGTCAAGCAAGTGCTTCAACATTTTCGGTGAATCCAGAAGCTGCCGCTTCCTTTCACGACGACGGCGTGGTGATTCTACACACTGGTACAGGCCGCTTGTTCACTGCCAACCGAACAGGCGGTCGAATCTGGCGTGGGGTCGAACAGCAACTGCCATTGGAAGCGATTGCGAAGGGAATCAGCGAAGACTATCAAGTCGCTCCCAGCACCGCATACGAACACACGATCTGCTTTCTGGCTGCACTCGAACGTCAGGTGCTGATCCACCGGAAGGTTGCGTCATGAAAACGTCATGGCTATTCCCTCGAGCGCTTTACGAAATCTTGCGCTACGAACTGATCGTTTGGTTGCGAGGTTCGGGACGCATTCTGTCGGAGTTGAAGCAGCAATCGACCGCAGCCCAAACAACGAGTGAGGAAGTGGAGAAGGCAATTTGCAATGCGGTCCACCTCGCCACTTGTTTCTACTGGAAGCCCGTGCTTTGCCTGCAGCGAGCTGTCTGTACCGTACGGTTGCTCCGAAAACACGGCATCGTTGCCAGACTGGTGATTGGCTATCGACCGTCCCCGTTTTTCTCACATGCCTGGGTAGAGGTAGAGGGCCGAGTCGTGTATGGCTCCGCAGCCTACCAGAAGAGACTATTGCCACTGCACGTTGCCTGATGGAGGAAACGAAGTTGTTTATTAGTAAACAAAACCCGATTGCCCCTGATTACTCGCGCCGGGAGAACGACAGAATCGAAGTGCTGCACTGGGATGGCAGGCTCGACAATCGAGACGATCTGCTGCTGCGATTGAGGGATTCGCTGAAAGGCGCCACGAGTAACGCCGCCATCGCAGGCGCGATCTATGAACGTTGGGGTGTAGATGGTTTGGTCCATCTGATCGGCGATTGGAGTGTGGTCATTCGCAACCTCGCCGATGGTTCAAGTGTACTCGCGAGTGATTTCGCGGGAGTGCGACCCCTTTATTACCACGTTGATGGTGGACATGTGCTGTGGTCCAGTCGCCTGGAAACTCTGGTAGCTCTGACCGAGATCTCTGAGCTTGACGAGCAATATATAGCCGGCTTCCTCATGTGCGGCGGTTATCCTAACCATACACCCTACAAAGGCATCTATTCCGTTCCTCCCGGTCACGCGGTATGCGTGACGTCTGAACGCACGGCGATTCGCCGGTTCTGGTCCATGCCGGTCGGCGATACGATCCGATACCGGAACGGGCGCCGTTACGAAGAAGAGCTTAGTGAGTTATTTCGAGTGGCAGTAGCCGTTCGCCTGCAGACTGAATCACGAATTATTGCTGAGCTGAGCGGTGGTCTTGATTCGTCCTCTGTTGTTTGTGTGGCGACAGACCTGATGCGTCGAGGCGCGGTACAGGCTACAGGGCTCACCGGGGTGAGCTTCGTCTGGGATAACTCATTGGACGTTCCCTTCATTCGCGACGTCGCCGCACATTGCGGAATTGAGTGCCTCGAGATTCCAACGCAGCAGGTACCAATCATCGCCGAA
>DASSEB010000361.1:0-7255 GCA_035696765.1 Pyrinomonadaceae bacterium
TTCAGTACTAAAGAACGTTATCCGCTAATCTTGAAAGAGTGGCGTTCAGATCTACATGCCTACCTCGGTGGCATTGTGAGAGGTCTGAATGGAGTTCCACTGGCGATAGGAGGCGTCACCGATCATGCGCATCTGTTGGTAGGCCTGCGTGCTACGCACCGGTTGGACTACGTTTTACGTGACCTCAAGGCTGACTCGTCCGGTTGGGTGCATAAGAGAGTTGGCCAGCGAGAGTTTGCATGGCAATCGGGATATCTCGGGTTAACCGTAAGCCCGTCCCAGATCGAACGAGTCAAGCGGTACATCATGAATCAGGAGAGACATCACAGGCGCAAAAGTTTTCAGGAAGAGTATTTGAAACTGCTGAAATTGAGCGAAATTGAATACGACGAACGATATTTGTGGTGACGCTCTGCTATCGCCCTTTCAGGGCTGGAACTAATTTCCAAGCGATCCAGGGGTTACGCACTCGCGACGCTCGTGCTTCACCCCTGGCTACCTTCTGCCACCGCTTCGCGGTGCAATCCAAGCTTCAGCCCTGGCTACCTTCTGCCACCGCTTCGCGGTTTCACCACAAAAGCACAAAACGCACCGTCAAATCATTTTGTGCCTTTTGTGCTTTTTTGTGGCTAAGTTGTCTTGTGCTTTCTTGTGGCTCACTTCGACGGCAGACGATTGCTGATGAAGTCGGAAATTCGACCCGCGGCTGGTGGGTCCATGTTCGCCAACACCGCGATCACATAACCTGGTCCAGGGCAGATGTCTAATGCGCCATTCATCCCAGGCGCTCCGCCGCCGTGGCCAAAACACCTTGCTCCATTAACGACCTTATCCTGGAACCCAAACGCATACTTACCCCCGCCAGCGTCAACCTTTCCCGTCGTCAACAACTCTGTGTACTGCGCGTTGAGCAGTTTGTTTGCTTGCAGCGCAGTCGCAAACCGCAACAGATCTTCGACTGTCGAGTAGCCACCACCTGCGGAAGTTCCGCGGTAGGGCAGAGTGTCAGTGTTGGGCCGCCAGCTATCTCCACCGAATTTCGTGTAGCCGACACTCCGATCCGACACAGTTTGATCCTCAGGATCCGAAGCAGTTGCCGTCATCCCAGCAGTTTTGAAGATATGATCCCGAACGTAATCGTAATAACTCTGACCGCTGACTTGCTCTATCAGCACGCCGAGCAGCAGAAAACCGTAGTTGCTGTACTGCCATCGACTCCCCGGTTCGAACTGCAATGCGCGCTGGCCGTAGAGAGTCACATAATCGCGCAACGTCTTTAACTCGAGCCGGCGCTTGTCAAACTCCGGCCCAAAGATGTCGCCCGTCCCTCCGGTGTGCGACAGCAGTTGTTCAATCGTCACTTTCGATGCCACGTCTTTATTCGGATAGTCGGTAAGGTACTTGCCAAACGGCGCTTTCAGATCGAGTTTGCCGCTTTGCACAAGTTGGAGAGTCGCGACCGCGGTAAACATTTTGTTCATCGAGCCGATTCGAAACCGCGTCTTCAAAGTATTCGGAGTTTTCTTTTCGCGATCCGCCAAACCATACGCCTGAGCGAAAACGGGCTTGCCGTTTCTTGCAATCAGTGCCGCACCCGAAAAACGATCAGCGGCCACCTCGTCATCCAGCTTCTTGCGTACGGCGGTGATCAACTCGGTTTCGCTCAGGTGCGGAATCGCGAAGTCAGCAGGACGCGGAATCGCATTCAAGCCGAGCTTGGTAATCTGGTGGGGCTCCGCCGCGTCGACCTCAATAGTGAAACGAGCAAATTGATCCGACACACGTTCCTGGAAGAGGGCGATAAGTGTTGTTGGCTTCGTCGAGTCCTCGATCTTTTTCAATTCGAAGCCGCCGGTCATTGCTCGAAATTCCATGTCGCGTTCCGCGTTCTGCTCTCGAGCTGGAAAATTCTTGCGCACGAACTCTTTGTATTTCTCGGCATCGGCGGCATTGAACGCGTCCAGCCAGGCCTTTGCTTGCTGCCCGGCAGGCGTATCGGGGAACTGTGTCTGTGCCGAACACGTTGGAGCGATAGCCAAGAATGCAAAAAGCAGAATTGCGATTAAGGTTAAAGTGTTCTTCATACCTTTACTCTCAGTTCTCGGACGGAATTCCTGTGAAACGTTGCCGACTTTCGTATTAACGTAACTCACGCGGATCGAGTTCACTCAGCACTTCCTCAATACTCTGACTTCTCCAGAATCGAATCATATTCTCCGCGTTCGTAAACGTACGCGTTTTCATTCGATCGATGTACAACGTGCCGTTCAGATGGTCGATTTCGTGCTGAAGAATACGCGCGTACCAACCCTGAGCATTGATCGTTACTGGTTCGCCGCGTTCGTTCCAACATTCAACACGAACATTTAGCGCCCGATCCACAATCGCGGAGAAGCCTGCCACGCTCAGGCAGCCTTCGAAGAACTCTGCTGATGAATTGTCCAAAACCGACAACTTCGGATTAATGATGACGTGAAACGGAATCGCCGATCGCTGCCGTTCTGCCAGTTGATCCGCGGAGAGATCGGCTATGTACGCCGGTTGATCCTCGATGACTGCCAGTTGAATAGACTCGCCGATCTGAGGCGCCGCGAGCCCAACTCCCGGCGCGGCGCGCATCGCCTCCCGCATCAACTCGATCAGTTGTTGTATCGACGGACTGCCGATGTCCTCCTTAGTTAATAGACGACTTTGCTTCCTTAACACCGGATCACCAGCCTGCATAATTCTTAACTTCATTTCAGGTATCTCGAAAATATCTAAAACAACCTGAGATTAACTCCGATGTTCGGTTCGACCGGACGCAGCAGCCGCTCATCATCAACCTTCGTATCATTCACATCGTAACTAACGGCATGGCTGGTCATGGCCTGCGCGGGAAACGGAGTAAGCAGGTCCCTCAAGTCCGCGGGTCTGGAGTCCTCATTCAGCCATAGATCGTATGACTCGCCATCCAATATCACAGGCATGCGATGATGAATCTCCGCTAACAACTCATTCGCTGTCGTAGTGATGATCGCGCAGGATGTGATCAAACGGCCGTTAGCCTGCCACCGATCCCAGATGCCCGCAAAGGCGAACGGCGACCCGTCCTTCATCTGAAAGTAATAGGGCTGCGAGATCTTGCCGTGCCTCTCCCATTCATAAAAACCATCTGCCGGGATCAGGCAGCGTCGCCTTTCAAACGACTCGCTGAAGCTTGGCTTTTGATCGATCGTCTCGACACGCGCGTTGATGATCCCTTTGGCCTCTTTGCTCCACGACGGAATCAACCCCCATTGAAGAAGGGTCGCTTCACGGTCAGCGCCGCGTTGCACGATTGTCAGAATGTTTTGACTGGGAGCGATGTTGTAACGCGGGACGAGGATCTCGACATCGTACTCAGTGATACGATCGAACTTTATTCGTTCCGGCGTCCTAAGAGTAAATCGGCCGCACATCTCGTTGATCCTGCATGAATCCAGAAAAAAGCACAAAAGCAAAAAGCACAACCAGACGCAGAATTTTTTGTGCGTTTTGTGCTTCTTTGTGGCTTAATTGCGGTTCTATACGAAAAACAGGAGGAACACACGATTGAGCAGGAAGGTTTCGAGACGCACATTCGTTCAATTAGCGGGCGCGACCGCGCTCGCTTCGACCGCCGAGGTACCTTCGTTGGGCTCTTACACAGCTCCTCAAACCGGCACGAGCAACACAGGGCGCGACTTTCCGCCAGGCTTCATCTGGGGCACGGCGACCGCCTCGTATCAGGTAGAGGGCGCGGTCAAGGAAGACGGTCGTGGTCCATCAATCTGGGACACCTTTTCACACACGCCAGGCAAGGTAATAAACAATGCTACCGGCGACGTCGCGAACGATCACTATCATCTTTATAAGAGTGACGTACAGTTGATGAAGGCGCTCGGCGTCAAAGCCTATCGCTTCTCAATCGCATGGCCGCGCGTGTTTCCGAATGGCGATGGTCCACCCAATCCGAAAGGCCTCGACTTCTACAACCGTTTAGTCGACGAACTGCTCGCTAACGGCATTCAACCTTTCGCGACGCTTTATCACTGGGACTTACCACAGTCGTTACAGGATCGCTTTGGTGGTTGGGAAGGACGCGACACTTCAAAAGCTTTCGCAGATTATGCCGGGTACGTCGCCGCGCGGCTGACGGACCGTATCAAACATATCTTCACGATCAACGAGTTCGGTGCGTTCATCGAAGTCGGCTATCGCTGGGGTATACACGCGCCCGGCCTGAAGCTGACGGGGCTTCGCCTGAACCAGACTCGCCATCATGCGGTGCTCGGTCATGGCCTCGCCGTTCAGGCTATTCGCGCGGCCGCGAAGAGCGGCACAAAGATCGGCCTCGCCGAAAACATTACCGTTCCGGTGCCTGTTGTCGAGACTGCTTCACACATCGCCGCGGCCGAGCGGGCCATGCGCGAGATGAACGCGTCGTACCTCACCGTGCTCATGGAAGGGAAGTACACCGACTGGTACTTGAAGTCGGCTGGAGCAGATGCTCCGAAGTTCACGCCAGAGGATTTGAAGATCATTTCCAGCCCGCTCGACTTCGTTGGTACTAACATCTACACGGCGGAGTTTGTGCGCGCCGATGAATCTGCTCCGGCCGGTTTCGCTCACGTTCCGCGTCCGAAGTCATTTCCGCACGCGCCTTCGTTCTGGCTGTTCGTCGCGCCGGATGCGCTTTACTGGGGACCGCGTCACATCGCGAAACTCTGGGGCGCGAAGGAACTTTACATCACCGAGAACGGTTGCTCGGCGGCGGACGAGCCCGCTCCGGACGGAAAGGTCTACGACACGGACCGCGTTACGTACCTGCGCAGCTACCTCACTCAGCTGCGCCGTGCAACGGCGGACAACGTGCCCGTGCGCGGTTATTTTTTGTGGAGTTTGATGGACAACTTCGAGTGGGCCGACGGCTACACCAATCGTTTCGGCATTCACTACGTCGACTATGCAACACAGAAGCGTACGCCGAAGTTGAGCGCTGACTTCTACCGCGAGGTCATCGCGCGGAACGCTTTGGTCTGAACCTTCTGACCAACAAGGCTTGCCACAAAGAAGCACAAAACGTGGAGAAGCTTCTTTGTGGCAGGCGCCTTTAGCCCTTAGCTAAGAAGAAGTTCAACCCCCCTCTTTTTCAGCACCTCCAAAAAAAATTCGGATCCACGGCAGCGGTGTACAACTAATCTCCCCCTACGTATCTCTAATGCCGCTGTTGTCATCCGATCGCGGCCAACGGACACAGCGAACTTTCCCCAAAACAATTCAACGAAGCGCACTCTTTTTCGAGTGGTGACGTGTGCGAACGACTTACTCGGTAGCCGCACGTTCGATGTAGGTCCTCGTGTGCGTCGCTGTGGTGGGAGCGGAGTATTCAAGGAGCAAAAGGTCACTCCGCTCCCGCCTCTTTCTTTGGGTTCTGCTCGTTTACTTCGGGAGCTACTGTCATGCGAATCCTACACGTCGAAGATGATGAGGACACGCGAACACTCGTTGCCTTCATAGTTGAGGGCGAAGGGTGGGAGGTTGTTTCCGTGGATAACGCCGCCACGGCCATGGAGCTCGCTGCTGCGGGCGCTTTTGACCTGTATTTGCTCGACAACTGGATCGAGGGCGACACTCAGAATGCGTTATGCGTCGGGCTCCGCGCTCTCGACCCGGACACGCCGATCCTTTTCTATTCCGGCGCGGTGTTTCCGTTGAATGTCGAGTCGGCGCTCGCGAGCGGGGCGCAGGGCTACCTCGAAAAGCCGTGTACACCCGAAGCCCTGGTGGCAGAGATATTGAAGCTGACGCGACGCGGTAGTTAGCGTAATGTGGGTGACGATCATGTCGACCCGTACGCGAATATTATTGCTCGTTGTCGCTGTTCCCATAACGCTTTGGCTCGTGCTCGCGCTGAATTGTCCGAGCGTTGGGATTGCTCTTACGACGAGGGCGCGAAATCTTCACCGCTTAAAGAATAGGACTACGTTACCGCAAGCTGCTGACTTTGATTCGACCGTTTCGCTGGATGCGTTACTCCAGCGAGGCGACGATCGCAATCGTTGGTCGACCGATCGTGCTGCGAGGATACAGGGCGAGGTAATCGACGTCGCCTACGCGGGCCCTGAAGCCACAAACTGTTTCAGCCCTTGTCGTCGTGACATTCACATTCTGGTTGCGAGCCGGAAAGGCGCCGCGAAGAACGAGCACGTCGTCGTCGAAGTCACGCCGCGTCTCCGCGACTGGGCGACGCAACGAGGAATTGATTGGTCTGAACAAACTCTACAGGCGCAGTTAGTGGGCCACTGGTGTGAGTTCGAAGGCTGGTTGTACTTCGACGTCGGTCACGCCGAGGAATCAGAGAACACTGCGGCAAACAATCCCGAGAACTGGCGCGCAACCGCATGGGAGCTGCACCCCGTCACGAAGATCACGGTCATCAGATAACTTAACCTCTCTAAACTCACTCCGGCAATACTCCTTCCGGCACCATCCACGGATGTATGTCCATCGCCAGTCTGCCGGCCTGGATTGCCGGATCGGTCGCCGTCAAAGTTTTCGCCTCTTCCAAGGAACCAACGCGAAAGACGAAGATGCCGCGCAAGCGTCCGTCATCTCCGAACGGCCCTGCGGCGATCAGCTTTTTCATTTGCGCCAACCGGTTGATGTTGGCCATGTGGCCCTTTTGAATCTCCTGGGTAGCGGGTGTCGTTTCGGGCGTCCACTTTTCACCGCGAGTGAGGAAGGCGAAGAAGGTTTGCGTCAACTTCACCGGTTTAGTTGGCTTGCCAAAAATATCCTGCGACCACCACGGATGCATTTCCGCTACACGATATCCCGAAGCCACCGACGGATCAGCTTCGGCCCAGGCTTTCGCTTCCGCAGCGGAACTCGCGCGAAACACAAATACGCCGTCGATTTCACCGCCGTCAGTAAACGGTCCCGCGATAACTGCTTTACCGGAGTCAAGCAGTGACAACACGTAGTCGACGTGTTGCTGGTGCAGACGCTTCGTGTCTGCGTTCTCCTCCGCGCTCCATTTCGGCCCATGCTTCAGCAGCGCCATGTGAAACTCGACCATCTTCGGCGCAGGTTCAGTTTTCGCTTCCGGCTTCTGCTGCGATGAAACCAGGGACGACGCTAGCAGAAGAAGCACCGCACTGGTTAAGAATCGATTCAAGGTGTTCATTCCGTACTCCTGAGGAAAGTATTCCCACTACTCGTTATCTAACATCCTGGTAGTGTGTTCGGTGAC
>DASSEB010000362.1:0-21344 GCA_035696765.1 Pyrinomonadaceae bacterium
GCCACAATGAGTAGAGCTTCCGTATCGCTGTTGGAACGACCGCGGAAGTTCTGGTTTTTTCCATCAACTTTGATATGGAAGGCTCTCTTGGTGACTTTGTTTCTCTTGAACTCCTGCACCTGACCGTACGTCAGGTCCAGGACATGGGTGCCGTCAAGCGGCACGAACTGAATCCGATCGCGCCGGAGATGCAGCCAACCGCGACAGTAGTCAACAACGTCACCCGTAGCGAGTGCTTCATGCGCATGTGTAACGAAGAAAGTCGCGCCGCCTCCGGCTTTGAAGGCGTCCTCGAATTCTCTTTGCGCTTTTATGAAGTCGAGTGTTTGATAAAGATTCGCGGTCGCGAGGTAGGTAATGGTTTCGCTGTTTCCGGGCTCGCGCTCCAGGCTCTGTTCTAGCCGATTTATGGCGTCGTTGTATTTCTGCCGGTAAATCAGATCCAACGCGGCCGCATTCGTTGACGACTGATTCGTCGTTTTCTGCCGAGCGTGAACTCCCGGTAATACAGAAATCAAAAGGGCCGTTGAAAGTGCGAGCAGTGCGAAGCGTTGGGAGAAGTGGAATGTAAGTGACATGTTTAGCGTTTGCGGGTTGCTATCGTACGTATGAAAGTAGAAGGTTAAAGAGAAATCCCTCGCTGCTCCTGGGACTAACGAGATAGATGGTTTGCGGCGCAGGATCCTCACGGGTTAGTTGCCTCATTCCCTTGCGTGAACCAGCCTGGTCCTCTTCGATCGTTCTAGCCTGACCAGCTCCATCATTCATCTCGAACCTGTCCGTCGCACCATTCCATTGCCGATTCCACTCCCGGAGTTGGTCGCTGGAGATGGGCAGGGGGTCACTGGAAAGCGGCAACGGAAGCGGCGTTGACGTTACGATGATCGTGAGTAGTTCCCCAGCCTGATTAGGTTTTGGATTTGCCCTGAAGGGTTTCCGATCTTGTGCCGGAATGTCGATCAACCTCCCCGGATAAAGGCGATTGTCATCACCCCTAATCGGAAATATCAGGTTCGTTTCACCAGCAGTCCCGTCTGTCAGCCAATCCCGATCAATTACGTAAAGGAACCCCACACGTGGTGATTCGATACTGAGACGAAGCAGATCGCCGTCTTTAAATATCGTATCGGCTTCGACACGCCTTGAAATCCATTGGAAGTGGTTCGCGGAACTTTGCTCTGGAAATCGATCCATTCTCGATTGAGCGCCGGTGCGGAGTTGTAGTTTCCAAATCGTCACGCCCACCTCCAGCGGATTAAGGCCGGAATTAGTTTCCAAGCGCGTCGATGCTGCTGAAGTAAGTCGATAAGTACGCCTGCCCTTTTGCGGTCCTTTGGTGCGCTTATTCGACGGTGGCCGCTTGTTCGTGAAGTCGTCCGAGACAATTGCTCTTGGTGTCTCCTTTTGGGAAAAAGCTGCAACGACGATTGGAGTGGCTAAGATCGATATCGCAAAAGTGAATAGAAGAAGTCGGACCACGTTTATCCTCTTATCTATGTTTGAACTGCAACATCCTGACCAATACATCGCCGGCGCCGCGGACGGTCACCTGTTGGTTGCCCTTGTCAGTTGCGTACCTCGTTTTGGCTGCTTCCTGTGTCGTAATCAGAAATGTCTTGACCAGGTCCAAACTTTCATTTGTCAGTGCTCCGTTCTGACGCTTGAAAGCTTCCGTCTTGGCAGACTCGAGTTGTGAGACGGGTGAAGCGGACCAGACAATCCAGAAGTTCTCAGTGCCGGGCTGCCCCTTGAAAGTGTTCCAGTTGGTACGCACATATTGATCGGCGCCGAGGGTCGCCGAACCGCTGTTTGTCGCGGGAGTAGGATAGATTAATGTGAAACTGCTACCGTTCGGTTCCGGTGGTCCTTCATTAAAGAGGTATAGATAACCGGGATGCGAGCTTGAAACATTAAGACGAAACTTGTCTCCACTCTCGAATACCTCCTGACCGGTCGATTGGTAAGTTTTATTGTCTCCCGTCCTTTGGACTGTAAGGGAGTAAGTAAACGAACGTGTCGGAGCAGTTACTTCATTGGTCGGTTCAGGCGGTTTTTTCTGATTCAGGAAGACGGCTGCAGCGCTAATCAACAGAAGTGCAATCAACCCGATGACTACGAGTTGAGGTTTCCGCAAGTTCATCCATCGTGTATTCGGAACGTTCGCGTTTTGCTTGACCGCCGGTCTCGCGAATGAATGTTGAGTCGCCGGTTCTGTTAATGGGCCAGCTCCCTTACTCGCTCGTGCAGTTTCTTCTTCATTCAGTAGACTGCTTGCCAAAAGCTCGCCAAACTCACCCGCACTCTGATGGCGGGCGGCGGGCTCGAATGACAGGCCGCGGAGAATTATGGCTTGAGTTTGTGTCGAGAGACTCGCTCTCAAGTCAACCGGCCTAACGGGGACACCTTCACGCAGCATCTCGAGCAATTGCGGCCCGGAAGAAGGATTGAATGGACGTCGTCCGGTAACCATTTCATAAGCGATTACCGCCATTGAATAGATGTCACTCGCGGCCGTCACTCTTTGTCCACGAAGCTGCTCGGGCGACATGTACAGCAGGGTGCCGACGCGTACATCGTTAATCGTACTCGGCGCAATCACTGAGTCTCTTACCTTGGCGATGCCAAAATCTACGACCTTCACCGATTCGCGCCCGTTTTTGTGAATCTGAAGCATGATGTTTTCAGGCTTCAGATCGCGATGAAAGATGCGTTTTTCATGAACGTCGTCGAGGGCCGCGCCGATTTGCTGCAGAATCAGTGCAGCACGTTCAAGGTTCATGCCTTCGGTCGGAATCTCTGAGCGCAGTGTCTTGCCGCTCACGTACTGCATCACGATGTAAAGCTTGCCGTCGCTTAACGTGCCCGCGCCCAGGACGCTTACGACGTGTGGATGATCGATGCGCGCGAGGGCCTCCACTTCCTGCCGAAACTTTTTCACCACATACGGATCCTGCAGCGAAGCTTCGAGAAGCACCTTGATGACAACGGCGCGGCTGTGAAGAGTTACATCTCGGGCGAGATAAACTCGACCCATTCCTCCCTGGCCGAGTTCTTTCTCGACGAGATACCGCTCATCGATCATCGTCCCGATGAGGTGGTCGAGGGACGCGCTGACGCGTTCTCTTCCATTCGCGCCCTCGCTCGCGATGAGTTTTAGACCGAGTTTGAAGACTGGAGATTCGAGAAAACCATCGGACGAGTCATCCGCAGCGAGCAGCGAATGGACCTCTCGCAGCAGCGTCGAATCGTGCCCACAAGCGCTTTCGATAAAGGCGCTGCGCTCAGAGGGAGCGATTGGTAAGGTCGAATAATAGATTTCTTGAACACAATCCCACAGCGGGCGCTCCATCCAAGTTGTCTCCTAGGGTGGGACTTCGAGCGGGCGAAGTAGACTCGTAGAGCTTTCAGGCGCCTTGGGTTCTAAGTTTTGCGCGCCGCATTCTATACACCCACGGCGCGGATGACAATAGCCAATGGTGCGCGGAGTCGGCCCGAAGGTCTCATACTTAATGGTTTCGGCGGTCACTTCATTACGTGCGCTGGGTTTCATTCGTTTCTGCGGCAGTTTTTTGCAAACAGAAACGCGATGGATGCTGGTAAGATGTTCATCGACTCGAGATCTGCTTACGCGCGAACTGCCCGGCCTGTCACCTTTCACCGCACGAGCATGAATCGAACACACGAAATCACTGAGCTACTGCGAGCATGGAGTGCGGGAGACTCTGAGGCTTTGGATAAGCTCATACCATTGGTTGACCATGAATTGAGAAGGATTGCTCACGCCTACATGCTCAAGGAGAAACCAGGACACACACTGCAAACGACGGCCCTGGTAAACGAAGCATTGATGCGTCTTCTTGAAGGTGAGCAGATCAATTGGCAAAGCCGAAAACATTTTTATGCACTCGTTGCGCGACGGATGCGTCAAGTGCTGATTGAGCACGCCAGAGCTCACCTCGCGATAAAGCGAGGACAACGACCCGAACAGATTGATTTCAATGAGGCCATAGTTTTAACGACTGAAATGTCCGAGGAACTGGTCATGCTCGACGAGGCCTTAGAGAAGCTCGCAAAGGTAGATGAGCGCAAGGCGAAGATTGTCGAGTACCGTTACTTTGGAGGATTCACCATCGAGGAGGTAGCGGATCTCTTGGACACGTCTCCCGCGACCGTTGAGCGCGAGTGGCGGCTTGCACGCTCCTGGTTACGACGCGAGATGACATGAGGCAGTTGAGCAGAACGCAGCGCAGCGCCGCAGGCGCGATAGATGGTAACCAGGAGGCGAGCGCAGAGCAGAGCGAAGCGCGGGATGGAACAGTGTGACACGGAGAAGAATTCCGTGTTGCTCGATCGAGAAGCGGGCGAGTTGTCCCGCGTTCAAAGAAACCTCAAACGACAGTTTCCCGCCGTTGAGGTTCTGCCTGAGCGTCTCCCCCGCTTACAAGGTGATTACACCTGCAGCGGGTTCGAGCGTGAGTAGACGCTCACTGGGATTACGCCCAGGGCTAAGATCAACCCAGTAAGCCTGGGCCTCATACTGTTTCTCCGAGGTAGAACCTGGATTTAGGAACGATTCTGTGACACAGAATCTTACCTGAGAATAAATCATTTGCGACTAAGGTTTCGTTGCTACCCAGACGCCCTCATCTTCAGTAGTTAACGCTTGTAAATCCCTTCCACTAAGGTGCTCGGTGCCAGGAACTCTAAAGGAACCCGCAATGAGCGTTATTCTCTCCGGGATTGTAACCAGCAGTTCTCCTTCGTAAAGTCGTGTCAAACCCGGAAAACCGGGAATTGTGTGGTGTAACACGAAGAGGTAAGAGCGCCCGCCATTGAAGGTGACAGAACCTGTAAACGGCGGGCGTTCTCCCGTGGCGAGGTCAATAAACGTTCCTTCCACAGCTCCACTTATGGGATCGTACATCTGGAATTCGAATATCCCGTCCGGGTCTGCATTGTTCGGTGTAGTAGCTGGTTCCCCCAAAGGCCTGCTTGAGGTCCAACGAGTTCCTTCTAGATGTAAAGACATGAATTTTCCCTCCTTAACTGAACTAACATTGATTGGGTTTCGGGCTCGTCCCTCAATACTTTTAAGATCCTCAAGTCAACATCCTGAGCAAAGCTCAATACGGAATTGAGAGAGTCGTCAGCATTTTGGACGAAAAACTACGAGATTAGATCGAGCAAATAAAAACGTCAGATCTTCGGGTCGGCAAACGCCAGATCGCCGATAGGACGCTCGCGAAGTCGCGACGTCGCTCTATCACAGGCGTCTGAAAGCCGCCCAAAAGATTTAACAGGAAATCGCGCGCGGCCATTACGGAGTCGCGTTTGTAGATCAGCAAACGCAACACTCTGGCGTCACCGGGATAGGCGTGCCGAATGGTCTCGCTCAAACTCATTTTTTCGGCTTCTGCTTGGACATGTTTGGCGCCGGGGTGCCTTGCAGAGACCGCGACGATAGTCCACCGCGCCTGCTTTCTGGGTTCCGGAATTCCTAACCGGTCATGTTTCCTTCTCGGCAAGGATGCGCTCAATGCGTCTGTCCGGAACCACCCACATAATCGCCACGAAGACGTAGACCGCCATCGACAACCACGAAGATACAAACGCCAACAGGATTGCCACGGTATAAAGGACCGGAGAGAGCTTGCCTTTCCAGTCGCTGCCGACTGCCTTTTTCAAAAGCGAGTCTTTCCCCTGAGACGCGATAATTCGTTGCTGCAATATCAAGTAGGCAACTCCTGACATCAGCAGCACTAACCCGTACGCCGCCGCCGGTAACTTCGCAAAATGGTTCTCCCCCATCCAACCGGTTGTGAACGGAATGAGCGACAGCCAGAAGAGAAGGTGCAAATTGGCCCATAGCATCGAGCCAGTGACTCTGTGGGTGGCGTGCATCATGTGATGATGATTGTTCCAATAGATGCCGAGGTACACGAAGCTGAGAACGTAACTCAACAACACCGGAACCAACGGAGACAGCGTTTCGATGCTCTCACCATGCGGCACCTTCATCTCCAGGACCATGATGGTGATGATGATGGCGACGACGCCATCAAAAAACGTTTCCATTCGGCTCTTACCCATGAATGACTTTCCTCATCACAGCATCTCTGACCAGTTTATCTTTCTGAAAACCACTTAGTCCTCAGTTTGTTTGTACTCAAAAGTGCACCAAATCCGATCCCATTCCAGAATGATTCGCCACAAAGAAGTACAAAAGGCACAAAGATCAGGGAAATCCTTTTGTGCTGTTTGTGCTTTTTGTGGCTGAAGCCCGCGGCTTGAATCCGCCGGGCACCGGCATCATCGAAATCTAACGACGTAAAAGTTAGCCGCGGATTTACGCTGGTTTAGTCATGTGAGTTTCCATTAAACGCCATTATTCGGGCGAAGCCGGATCAATCATAACTTCTTTGACTCTCTGAGACGAACCTTGATACGCCGTCGCTCCCGAGTTTAGCGACCGGGATGACAACTTTTTACAATTCCGGTACGAAACGAGTACGAACCTTCTGTAGAATCACGGTCTATGCTCTCGCTTAGTCTGTTCCGAGATGCAATCAGCAAACTATCGCTGCGAAAGAAGCTGATGATACTCGCCTCAGTGGGCGTGCTACTGCCCCTCCTCGTATTGACTTATATGCAATATCAATCCCTCGCAGAGCTCCAGAACAAAACCAAAGGCGCATTCAAGGACAACATGCGCCAGGGATTAACCGTCGTAGAGCAGCAAATGAAACAACGCCTCCAGGACGTTGCAGCTCAAACACTGAACCCGATCGACAGCATCCATCTTTCATCTCCGCAGGCCGCGGAAGAGTTCGAAAAATACTTCGCAGACGTAAAGCGTTCTCATCCTGAGATCGAACAAATCTTTGTCTTCTCCGGTGATCAGCAGAAGCCAAATACGTACGCATACTCAGACAAATCTGTGAAAACCGCTCAGGCAGAATTAACTCCTGCGCAGTCGCACATTCTCTCGCTGTTTGACAACTCGCGGATGGCCCAAACCGTTGTTGACCCTAATCGCAAGTATCTGTTCATACACGATTCCTGCTCGACATGCCCGCCGAGCATGCGTCGAGGAGCATATCTGTTTTATCCGTTGAAGGATCTAAAAGGAGAGCAGAGCGGTGTTGCGGGTGTCTTATTAAGCGAAAGTTTTGTCACCGATGACTTGATTGGCGGCAGTATAAATAAGACCGTAAACACATATCACGGGAACGCTGACGTCGCATCAGCCGTAGCGATTACGATTAGCGACGAGAACAGGCAGGTACTCTATTCAACCGGTGCCGCCCCAAAAGGATACCTTCTCCAGAGCAACCTTGATCCTCCGTTCTCCAATTGGAAAGCCCAGATCGGCCTGAAGTATACAAATCTCGATGAGCTCGCCCGCCAAAGTTTTTTGCATAGTGCCGGGGCCACTTTGCTCGTACTACTGTTCTTACTTGGTGGCCTGGCCCTTACGATCCGAGCCACTGACCGCGAGGCGCGACTGGCGCAAGCGAAATCGAATTTCGTCTCAAATGTCTCGCATGAACTAAAGACACCGTTATCGCTAATCAGCCTGTTTTCCGAAATCCTCGAACTAGGTCGCGTTAACAACGAAGAGAAGAAGACGGAGTACTACCGCATCATCAGGCATGAAAGCCGCCGTTTGAACAAGACGATCGATAACATCCTCGACTTCTCTAAAATCGAGGCTGGACGGAAAACGTATCAACTCGTCGCTGGTGATGTGGCAGAAGTGATCGATAACGTGCTTTCAACTCATCGCTATCAGATCATCAATGCCGGCTTTGACATTCAAACAGACATACAGCCGAATCTGCCGCCAGTCTTGATGGACCGCGATGCGATGGCGCAGGCCATCTCAAACCTGCTTGATAACGCTATTAAATATTCCGGCAAGGTGAAGCAGCTTTCGATCATAGCGAAAACTGTCGGAGCGAATCTATCGATCGAAATAGCAGATCGTGGGGTCGGAATTCCGCGCGCTGAACAACCAAAGATCTTCGAGAAATTCTACCGTGTCGGCAACGGACTGGTTCATGACGTAAAAGGCAGTGGCCTCGGCTTATCTTTGGTGAAGCACATTGTCGAAGCTCATCACGGAACAATCTGCGTCGAAAGCGACGTCGGTAAAGGTAGTCGTTTTACGATCGTCCTTCCGCTCGCGCCCAATCATAGCTAGGAGAAACATAACAGTGACCAAAGTCCTGATAATCGAAGACGAACCCAACATGGTCCTCGGGTTGAAAGATAGCTGTGAGTATGAGGGCTACGAGGTCGCTGTAGCTCGCGATGGAAAAGAAGGTTTGGAGAAGGCCTCGACTGAAAAACCTGACATCATTCTGCTCGACGTAATGTTGCCTTTGATGAGCGGAATCGACGTGTGTCGGACGTTACGCACACGCGGGATCGAAACTCCGATTCTCATGCTGACGGCGCGCAGTCAGGAAACGGACAAGGTGGTCGGGCTGGAAGTCGGTGCAGATGATTACGTGACGAAACCATTTAGCATCAAGGAGCTGCTCGCTCGCATCAGGGCGCATTTGCGAAGAGCAGCAAAACAGGTTGTCGAAATGGAGAGTTTTACTTTCGGCGATGTCGAGTTGAATTTTAAAAAATATGCGGCACGCAAGGGCGGGCAAGTGTTGGATCTTTCAGCTCGCGAATTCGAGATCTTGCGCTACCTGATCCGGCGCCGGGGTGAAATCGTCACACGCGATCAACTGCTCGACGAAGTTTGGGGGTATGACAGCACACCGGTCACGCGCACGGTCGACAACCATATCGCGAGGCTGCGGCAGAAAATCGAGCCTGATCCGTCCGAGCCGCAGCACATCATTACTGTTCACCGCATCGGGTATCGCTTCATCGAATAAAGATTAAGCCACAGATTGGCTAACTCGTTAGTACAACTTTTTACAATCTAGTTACAGTGTGTGGAGACTTGGAAGTTCAAAGACGCTACGCTCTCTTGAAGACTTCAGAAGGAGGATCAATTGAAACGCAGCGCCATATTAACCATCACGTCTCTGCTCTCGATTCTCTTGGGTACGTTTCACATGTCGGACGACATCGTCCGCGGGTTCGAAAAGGGAGGCGTCTCAAACCTCACTATCGTGCCCATGTGCGTCGTTTGGCTGTATGGAACCCTCGTGCTCACCGGACGCCGATCCGGGTACATCATCATCCTCCTCTTCTCGCTCCTTTCGTCGGCCGTGCCTATCATTCACATGAAAGGGAAAGGTGTCGGTATCGGGAGCAGCATCTTCAATTCGAGCGGAGGCTTCTTCTTTATCTGGACGCTGATCGCGCTCGGCGTGACCGGGCTGTTCTCCGTCGTCCTTTCAGTTGAGGGACTATGGAGCCTGCCATGGCGCCGGCCAAGGTAGTTCGACAAACCAGTCAATCGAATGCGAGCTAACGGCGCTTCAGGCGGGCACGCTCACTTGCCTGACGCGACAGCTTCTTCCACTTCTTCTTTTCGACAATCTCCGACAGTTTGTCTCTTTTCCGAGCGAGGTACTTCAACTCTTTCTGTAACTTCTCATAGCTCTCATACCGCCCAGCATCGATCGTCCCTGCTCCCAAAGCTTCACGCACTGCACACCGTGGCTCGTCCTGATGGCGGCAGTCACTGAAGAAGCACTTACCGGCAAGCGCCTCGATGTCGTCAAACACCAACTGCAAACTCTCGTCGCCATCCCACAGTTGCAATTCACGCATGCCGGGAGTGTCAAGTACGAGTCCTCCACCTGGTAATAGAATCAACTCGCGATGAGTTGTCGTATGTCTTCCACGGTCATCGTGCTCGCGCACTGTTTGTACTTTCAAATGATCGTCACCCGCCAGATGATTTATAAGAGTTGATTTTCCGACGCCCGATGAACCCAGAAGCGCAACCGTGTGCCCGCACTTGAAATACTGCCCGATATCATCAAGACCATCGCCCGTGACAACGCTGATAGCGTGTACCGGCACACCACGCGCAACGGCTTGCACCTCATTGATTCGTTCAGCCACTCCGTCGCAGAGATCCGACTTGCTTAGAAGGACCACCGGCATTGCGCCGCTTTCCCACGCGACGATGAGATACCTTTCGATCCGGCGCAGGCTGAAATCCTGATTTAGCGAGGTAAGCAGGAACACCGTGTCAATGTTCGTGCCGACGATCTGTTCCTCAGTGCGTGAACCAGCAATCTTCCGCACGAAGCTGGTCCTCCGCGGCAGGACCGCATGAATCATTACTCTGCCGCCTTGGGGCGTAGGACGAATGACCACCCAGTCTCCCACGGCGGGCAGGTCACTTCGATTCACGGCTTCGTGCCTGAGCTTGCCTGAAAGTTCCGCTAGCACCTCTCCGTGTTGCGTATAGACGCGGAAGAGATTTTTGTGTTCGAGCGCGACTCGGCCGCAGGTGTAGCCGCCCGCCGCGTATGTTTTGAAATTGGCCTCAAAGAACTCACCCCAACCAAAGGTTGTCAGATCAGTAACGTTCATGAATGTTTCTCCAACGAAAGATGCGGCCGCGAGATCGCTTCTGCTTGCAGCCGGCGATTTATCGACGTTGTTATTGAATTGAGGTTTGGGATGGATGAGTTACTGGGTTTAGCTGTGAAGACACTGCGAAGATATGCAGACCACGCCTTGTATCAGAATTCGGCGGTGATCAGCAACACGACTGAGCGCATCCTGGTTCACAGAACCGCAGCAACTTTTTTAGCGGACAATCATAGGCCTGCGCGATTGTAGCATAGAAAATTACGATCGCATCCGGAGTGTGCGCCGCGCATTCGCGAGATGCGCAAACGTGATGAGGCCTGCCGCCAGCGTCAGAGTGTAGCCGCGAAGCATGAGAATTCGCAGTCGATTCGGACCAGCGAGGTCTGAATAACTCCAAACCTTGAAAAGCAGCGGATTGTAGAGCGCGCCTAGATGGCCCTGCGAGTAAAAGTAAAACAAGCCAATACAAATACCGATGCCTACGGCGTACGCAAGATATCGACCCGGGAGCAGTACGTGCAGGACCAAGCTCATCGCGCAGAGGAAGACTGCATTCGGGACGAGGATAAGTGAGTAAACATTCAGATATGCCGAGAGCTGCAGCGGTGTGTTGCCCTTGACGATCTGAACGACGATAGCTATGACGCCGACCGAAAAGATCAAACCGAGTACAAGCAGCAACGTCGAAAGAAATTTCGCCGACAGGATCACGTAGTTCGGGATTGGATGACTCCAAAGCAAGCCTTCAACGCGAACGTCGCTGTCGCGGTGAATCGCTTCGCCGGTATAGAAGATCGGAATCCCAACGAGGAAAAGCAACATCGACGTCGCGGTATTACCAGCATACCCAGCCGAGAATGAGGGATCCGCACTCACCGGCCAGAACGTTACTTCGAGAACTGATAGAAACACCGCGAGCGACATGACTACGAAGAGGCTTCGTTCAGAAAGGAGTAATCGAAACTCGATTGCCAACGCCGCGATTAGCTTTCGCAAGTTGTTTGCAAAGCGCTCGTTCGCAGTGTTCACCGCCGGGAGTGGAACTAGGTCAACGGGTTTCTGAACGTCCCGCAGCACGACACCCGGCATCTCGTAAAAATGTCCGCTGTTGGTTGCAAGGTTAAGCAACGAGAAATTCTCCGCCTGCTGTGAGCCTTCCAAAGTTTTGAACCGGTTATAAAGAAGCGTGAGCAAGAGCGCCGCAATCAGCAGCATGGCAGCGCGATTGGCGATGAGGTCGTAGCCGTAAACGACCCTCATGTGATTCACGAATTCAGGTGCGCGCCGCTCGGCATGCACGTTGTTCCAATTCATCACGAGCGGATCGAGAATGCTTCGCCAGCGTGGCGACAGGCTGTTTATGGCGACGGTTTGATACGTGATGTAGATCGGGTAGAACGAAACGCCCAGTCCGTAAACGATCTTCGCACTGCGCGTAAGCGCGCCGACAACAAAGTAGAACGCCGCCAAAACCAGGTGTGAGATGACCACGAAGACGAGAAAGTGTTTGATGTAAGGAACCACTGTCACACCGGGAACGACTACTACACCTTCTTTGTGGACCATCTGGAGCAGGAACCAACTCAGTACAAACGCTGACTGGCAGCACGCGAGGACAAAGAAGTTGCCGGCAAACTTTCCGAGCAGATATGGGGCACGACTGATAGGCTTCGAAAAAATAAGCGGATCAATTTCCGCGCGAAAGTCTTTGATTACCGGATCTGCCATGAACAGCGCGGTAAACAGAGGCAGCGTGAAGAACGAGTAAACGGGCAACACACCGGAAATGAAAAAATCGCTGTTGACCGCCCACCCGTACCTCGTCGCCGGTCCCCATCCCCACCACAACACGCCATTGGCGGCGCACAGCAAAGCCATGAAATACGGGGCGATGCGCTTCGCGTTGAGCCGCACTTCATTCTTAAAGATTGCGACGAATGGCGCCGGGAGGATTCTCATCAACTGGCCCGCTTCTGCTCGTTAACGAGATTGAAGTAATAATCCTCGAGCACCGCGCCTGCGGGCTTGAATTCTTCGCTCGGCCGGTCGTTTCTCGAGATGACGCGCAAACGCACCAACCCACCCACCATCTGAGAAGAGAGCACTCGACATCGCGTCTTCAAGCCGGCGATCTTTTCGTGTGGCACACTGGCTTCCCAAATTGATCCGTCCAACTCGTCGATCGCCGCCGCAGGTGTAGTGGACACCAGGATCTCACCTTCCCTGATGATGGCCATGTGGCTACACAGACTGGAAACATCCGAAACGATGTGGGTCGACAGCATGACGACCGTGTCTTCTCCTGCGCTTTCCGCGAGCAGGTTATGGAATCGAACGCGCTCGTCGGGATCGAGTCCGGAGGTAGGCTCGTCGACGATGATGAGCAGCGGATTGCCGATCAGCGCTTGCGCGATTCCCAAACGCTGTCGCATGCCTCCTGAGAATTCGCTGAGCTTCTGCCGTCGCGCGTCTGACAAGTTCACTCGCTCCAGCAACACATCGACGAGTCGCCGCCTCTCTTTGACACTCAGCACTCCTTTGAGCTGCGCAAAAAAGTCGAGCATTTGATCAGCTCTGAGTGTGGGATAGAAGCCGAAATCCTGCGGCAGATAACCCAGCAGTCTCCGCGCGCGACGCTTGTCGGAAATCAAATCGACATCACGCATGTGTGCGGAGCCGGAATTAGGTTCCAGCAGAGTCGCGAGGATCTTCATGAGAGTCGTTTTACCGGCGCCGTTTGGGCCAAGCAATCCAAACATTCCGGCAGGAACGTCGAGCGTTACATCTCGCAAAGCATGAACACCGCTGGAGTAAGTCTTCGTCAAACCTCTGATTACGAGCATTGAGATTTTTCTCAGGTTCGAGCGGCGTCGTCAGGAGTATTGGCGACAACTGAGAGGGACGTTTGCCTGGTTGCAGGCAGGAAAGTCCATGGATTTAGTCCGCGCACGTAGAGTAACAAGCGACCGGAGACGGCGATCATGATCAACGTGTCGCCGATGTGCGCGATGTTAAGATCCGAACTCAGAATGCGAATCAAGAGACCGCTGAGGGCGATAACAACTGAGGCTGTCTTGAGCACGCGTCGAAGCAGGCTGTTCCTTCGGCTGATGTCGACGCACTGCTTCTTGACTACTTCGAGATTTCCAAAGCGTCTCAGTGCAGCGGCCTTCGCATCCGCTATCGACATCCCCTGTTGAGAATATTTGCGCTCGAGCATGTCAATGTGAAATTGCATCTCCTCGTCAACCTCGAACGGAGTTTTCCCGCGGTTCGAGCGCAGGAGCAAGTTGGCGATTGGCGTCATCATCGTTAGGTTGCCTGCAAGATCCGGGTGACAGCTTTAGCGATCCGGTTCCAGTTGGCGCGTTCGGATTCGAGCTTTCTTTTTCCGGTTCGCGTGAGTTTATAGAATTTGGCTCGTCGATTGTTCTCTGACAGCCCCCATTCCGACTTTATCAACCCGCGCTCTTCCATGCGGTAAAGCGCGGGATAAAGCGAACCATCCTCGACTTTGAGCAGATCTTCGGCAGCTTCGTGTATTCGCTGGACGATGCCGTAGCCGTGCATTGACTCACGCGCGAGCGTGTTCAAGATCAACAACTCCAGTGTGCCCTGCATTAAATCCGTTCTCTCATTCGCCATGAGTGACTCCCCTAGATTATCTGGGGCAGAGATTAGCGGAGACTTCCCTAGACTGTCAAGGGAACAATTTAGCCACAAAAAGGCACAGAAGGCACAAAATTAAAAGCACGCATGATTTAATGGATCCCACAGCAGTCCTTGCTTAAGCATCGCAATTTCACCGTCGCCGCTCTACTGATCCTGGCCTCACGTTTGTGACCCTCTCAAGCCGCGCACTCGCCGTTGCATGGCTCGCCTGCTATATTCCTGCGAGACGCGCGACGAAGGTCGATCCGCTGATCGCTCTTCGTAGCGAATGACAATATTTCACCCGTTGAGAGATGCCACACCGTATGACTAACTGTTGTACCCTTGCACGCACGCGTATAACTCAGACTGTCATCGTGATCGCTACCTTGCTCGTAATCGTCACGTGCTCGGCAGCGCAGTCTTCGGGTATCGACACCAAACTGGCGACACAATACTTTCGGCAGCTCAAAGAGACTTCCGATCGCGACGGCGGCAAGACGTGGGGCCTCAGCCTGTATGGTCCAATCATGTTTGTCGATTCGCGCAGCGGCAACATCGTCGCCAACCACGCAGATCTCGAGAATAAGCTAACGCCGCAAGATGGTGTCTTTGTTGGCAAACTTCCCAACAACATGAGTCCGGCGAACACCGCAACCGACTGGGCAGGCGTGCATTGGACCATGTTGATGTGGCCGGTTTCGGAATTCCGTCAGTCTCGAGAGCGCTTGTTGCTACACGAGTGTTTCCACCGCCTGCAGAAGCAACTCGGATTACCTGCGCGCGATGCAGTCAATTCTCATCTTGACGAACTTAACGGTCGCATCTGGATACAAATGGAGTGGCGAGCACTCGAGCGTGCGTTACGCGAGAACGGTCCGGCGCGAAAAGCGGCGATCGCTGACGCCCTGCTCTTCCGCGCCTATCGCCGCTCACTTTTTCCGGATGCCGCCAACAATGAAAACGCGCTGGAACTGAACGAAGGACTGGCCGAGTACACAGGCGTGAGACTAAGTTCGGCAGATCTGGCAGAAACCGTAGTCCGCGCAGACCTCATCCTTCGCCAGGCACGCAACAATCCCACGTTTGCTCGCTCGTTTGCATACGTCTCAGGTCCAGCGTACGGCGCTTTGCTCGATCTCAGCGGAAGACCGTGGCGCGTTAGTGTGAAGCCCAATACCGATTTAGGCGCGCTTCTCCAGCAACGATACGCAATCACAGTTCGCGCCTCGGAAGCAGCCGCGCGTGCCGCTGCATCTCGTTACGAAGGCGAGGAGATCGTTATAACTGAGACTCAGCAGGATCAGCGACGCAAGCAACAGATTGCAGAGGCGAGAAAGAAGTTTCTGGACGCACCTGTACTGATACTGCCTTTAACTGATGATGTGAATTACAGCTATGACCCCAATAATGTGATCGGCATTGACGCAAACAATACCGTGTATCCAACGTTGCGATTGGTGGACGCATGGGGCGTTCTAACCGTAAAGGATGGGGCTTGGCTTGAACGCGATTCAGCCGGACACATGGCTCGCGCTCGCGTGACGGCGCCAGCCGACCTTGCCGCTCGTCCATTGAAAGGCGAGGGTTGGTCTTTGGAACTGACCAACGGCTGGGAAGTGGTCCAGGGCGACCGAGCGGGAGACGTACTGATCAGAAAGAAAGCCCAATGATGATTCGCCGCAAAGAAGCACAAGGAAAACCCTTTTGTGCTTTCTGTGCTTTTTTCTGGCTGGAACTCATCCTCTGAACCCGCGCTCAATCGCAAACACAATCGCTTGCGCGCGCGTCCAAACGCCGAGCTTGTCGAACACATTCGAGACGTGATTGCGAACCGTCTTCTCGCTGATCGACAACTGCTCCGCGATCTGCGCGTTACCCAGACCCTGCGTGATCAACCGGAGCACCTCGCGCTCGCGCGGCGAGAGCGAAGCAAACGCATCGTCCTGCCCACGCACCGCACTCTTCAACTCAACGAACTCCAGCACTTCATCGCAAAAGCGTTCCCATGCCGCCTCGTGCTCGAGCACGATGTGGTTCTTTGAGTCGAGCTCGACGAAGCGCGCGCCCGGAATCCCGGCCGCGAGGATGTGACCTTCCGCAATCGGCACGACGACATCGCCGCCCGCGTGCAGTACCAAAGTCGGCGTCCTTACCTCTCCCAGCAGTGCGGTGACGTCAATCATCGCGCGTGACTCGAGGAGTCGCGCGGCGATTTCAGGCGACACGGTCCTCCGGCAGAGGTCGTTGTACCAATCCAGTTGTTCGTTCGTTCCTCCGGGAATGAAACGCGACGTGAAGACCTGGCGGAAGGTAGGGTTATCGCTGCCCCATTCCAGACGAACGAGATCAATCATCGCTTGATAGAAGTTCGCCCGGTTGGGATCGCCGCGACGAAACGGCCCTCGTGCGTAGCCGCCGTAGAGAACGAGTTTCGAGACGCGGTCGGGATGCTTCACTGCGTACGCGACGCAGATCGCGGCTCCCTGAGAAATACCCAACATGGAGAAAGGTTCGCGCAGATCGGCCGCCGCCACGACGTCCTCCACATCCCCGACCCAGCGCTCGAGAGACAGATCGCCGGCATTCGAATCGGTCATCCCGCAGCCGCGTTCGTCATAACGCACAAAGCGGAAGTGATCGCTGAAGAAGCGAATCCAGTGACGCCAGACGGGGCTCTCCCATTCGTACTCGAGATGTGTAAGCCAGTTCGCGGCCTTGACCATCACGGGTCCCGCGCCTGCGTCGGCCCAGGCGAGTTGAACTCCGTCCGTTGTACGCACGTAGCGGATTTGCTGGGTAGGTTTCTTCATCAGCCGGCGTCAATTCTGGGGAAAGGGACTAATGTCCCAGTCATGTGCGGCGGAGTATACGCAAACCGGGACGAAACTCCCATAGCCAACTCTGCGTCCACGAGTATCATGCGGCATGCTTGAGGGACGACAGTAGATTTGGAGGAAAAGCAATGTTCAAGCGAATCGCATTCTTCGCTTACGGAAGTCTCAGCTACCTGATCTTTTTAGGCACGTTTCTGTACGCGATCGGCTTCATCGGCAACTTTGGCGTGCCGACGACTCTCGACGGGGAGCGAAGCGAATCACTTGCTGTCGCCTTCGCCATTGACGTCGCGCTGCTCGCAGTGTTCGCGATCCAGCACAGCGTCATGGCGCGCAAGTGGTTCAAAGAGTGGTGGACTCGCATTGTGCCGCCCCCACTGGAACGCTCCACATACGTCCTCCTTTCGAGTCTCGCTCTCATTCTGTTGTTCTGGCAGTGGCGTCCGCTGGGCGGCGTTGTGTGGTCCATTGAGGACCCGGTCGCGCGAGTTGGCCTGCGCGTGATGTTCGCGTTCGGCTGGGCCATGGTGCTGGTCTCCACATTCCTGATTAATCACTTCGATCTTTTCGGCTTGCGGCAAGTGTGGCTGTACCTGCGCGGCCGGGCTTACACATCGCTGCGCTTCGGGACGCCGGGTCCGTACCGTCTCGTCCGGCATCCGCTGTACGTGGGCTGGTTGTTTGCGTTCTGGAGCACGCCGACGATGACGCTTGCACACCTGCTCTTCTCGATCATGACGACCGCCTACATCCTCGTGGCCATTCAATTCGAGGAGCGCGATCTGGCACGCGAGCACGGCGAGTCGTACGAGGCCTACCGGCGGTCGGTGCCGATGCTTGTCCCTTCGATCCGCCGCCGCGCGAATGCAAAAGCTGCGGAAGGTGTGTCGGTGAGAGCTCAGTGAGGAGTTCTCAAAGATTAGCTTTCCAGAAGTCGAGCATCAGATGATATAGATGGACCGTGGCGGCTTCATCCTCAATGCCATGCTTGCGCATTGGATAAGCCATCATGTCAAACTTCTTTCCGGCAGCAATCAACGCGTTAACAAACGCCATCTCGTTATACGGATGTACGTTGTCGTCATACGTTCCGAAGACAATCAACAGACGACCGTGCAGTTGTTTTGCGAGCGGGATTACTGATGCGCGTTCATACCCTTCGGGATTCTCCTGCGGCGTACGCATTGGGCCCTCGGTCCACTTTGAGTCGTAGTAGCGCCAGTCGACAACCGGCGCGACTGCAATACCCGCTTTGAACTCCTGAGATCGAGTCATCAGGTTCAGCGTCATGTAACCGCCATTGCTCCAGCCCCACACACCCACACGCGCGGGATCGACCCAGCTTTGTTTTTTCAGCCAACGCGCCGCGGCCACGAGGTCCGGCGTCTCTGCCTCGCCGACCCGCTTGAGAACTGTGTTTTCCAATTCTTTGCTAATGCCGGTTGCCGATCGATTATCAACCTTGACCACAACAAAGCCGGCATTGAGCAACATTTGATTCCACAGAGTGTCACCCTGCCACGCATTCGTGACCTGTGGAGCTGATGCACCGCCATAAACCATCATCACGACCGGAAACTTTCGATCAGCACGAAAACTTTTCGGCTTCAAAACTTCAGCAGGCATCGGAAAACCATCATCCGCCGGAATCGTGAATAACTCAGCAAACTGAACGTCGTACGGTGCAAGTAACTCCGGGCGCGCAGCAGCAACTGTCTGCAGAAGTGAGCCATCGCTCCCGTGGAGGCGCAACGCTGGGAGCGTACGAACGTCTGAATATCGATCGAGAAAATATCGCGCGTCCGGCGACATTGAAATGCGGTGTGTACCTGGCTCTTTCGAGATACGCATGAAGCCGGACCCGTCCGGTCGAATGCGGTACAAGTGTCTTTCTGTCGACGACTGCTCGAGCGCGGTGAAATAGATCCAACCATTCTTTTCGTCAACGCCCACGATTGCCTGGCGGACCCAGAACGCCACGCCTCCTGCGCTTGCCAGCGCCCAGCGACCTTTAGTGACCTGGTTCTCCAGCGTGCCATCGATCGCGTAGCGGTACAGATGCATGTAGCCATCGCGTTCCGATGGCCACAGGAAGTGCTGTCCGTCATTGAAGAAGTACAGGTCGTCCGTCATGTTCACCCAGCCGGCATTCGTCTCTGTTAGCACACGTGTAGTGTTGCCGGTTTTGCGATCGGCAAAATACAGAGACATTTCCGTCTGTACGCGCGGCATGGTCTCCAGACTTAACCGGCGGCCATCCGGCAGCCACTTGGCGCGGACAATGTATTCGAATGGTTTGTCGTTGATCTGAATCCACGTAGTACCGTCCTGGCCCAACTCGGTTATTCCGAGCCGCACGCGAGGATTTGCGCGGCCTGCTCTCGCGTAGCGCTGTCGAATCACACGCGGCGCGAACGGCGTGAAATCGACAAAGTAGGTGAGGTCCACTTCCGATTGGTCAGACTGAAGATAGGCGATCGCTTGTGAGTCTGGCGCCCACCAGTATCCAATGTCGCGGCGGCCGAAGACTTCTTCCCAATAGACCCATGAGAGCGTTCCGTTCAGCAGCGTTTCTGAACCATCGCGCGTGATCCGAAGCTCACGGTTAGCGTCGAGGTCGAAAAAGTAGAGATCGCTGGCTCGCACGTAAGCGACGCGGCGGCCGTTTGGAGAGAAGCTGGCGGATGTCTCTTCCGCCGGCGTCGCGGTGAGCTGTCGAAAATGCGCACTGCCCAATTCGAGAACAAAAACATCTCCCTTAAAAATATAAAGCGCTTGCCGGCCCGAACCATCAAAAGCAAGTGGCCACGGCAGAGTGTCGACATTCATTCCCTCGACCGCACGTCTGAGATCCGCTAGCGCCCGCGCTGCATCAACCAGCGACTGTCTTTGACCGGTTGCCGGGTTCAGCTTCTCGAATGTTCGCTCTGTTAATGGGCGGCGATTGTCGAGGATGACAAGAGACCCGTCGTCGAGCCACGTGGTCGTGGGAACACTTGCCACCGCGCGGCCTTCGGGACTGAAGATCCATTCGACAGTGAGTTCTCGTTTGCCCGTCTGGGCGAGGATGTTCGCTGCACAACACGCGAGTAGCAGTAGAACCGGCAACGCGGGTCGAGCGAGGCGCACGGCTGGAGCGTGAACGTTCATTTTGCTTTTACCTTTTTCGCCACAAAAAGCACAAAGCAGTTTCATTGATTTTTGTGCCTGTGCTTTTTGTGGCAGTGATTAGCGTTTACCGCCCGCCAGCGGCTCCAGTTCGTAATAGCCGCCGCCTCCGGATAAGAACAGGTGTCCATCTTTGATGGCGAAGTTTCGCACATCCGCACCCTCTGACACGATCTGGTCGTGAAGGGATCCGGGACCACACTTGGCACTCGTCCTCGACCACGATCCGAACTGTAGTTCGCCCTTTGCGTTCACTTTCCAGGTGCTGCTGGCGCGATTGCAATCGACTCGCGCGACTACACGGCCGTTAGTTCCAAACTTGATCGTGTACTTCGATTTATCATCAGGCGTGAAGGTCCTCTCGTCAGGTCCCTGGAACTTGACTAACTGCCACGACGTGCCACTGAGCTGGTTGGAGTTTTGCGCACCTGGAATTGTGTGCGTCGAAGTGGAAATGATGGCGACACTCGCCAACGCCAGCGTCAGTAGGATTGAACTCGTTGTCATTAGCTGTCGCCTTTCATTCGCAAGTAATTCAAATCTTCGTCAATGACTCTTAAGCAATTGCCGGCCGCGAAAGGTAATGGTCTCGCCGGGTTTCATTTCGTAGAACGGGATCCTTAGTTTCCTGAGGTCAGCGGCGAAGCCGTCGGCGTTTGGCGCGATGCCGGGGAATGTGCCGAAGTGTTGCGGGATCGCAAGTTTTGCGCGCACTGATTGCGCCGCCCGCGCCGCCATGCGCGGTTCCATGCCGAAGTGCCCACCAATATTTAGCAGCGCCACATCGATTGAATAGCTCTCGCCGATCGTTTCCATGTCTTTGAAGTAGGCGGTATCGCCTGAATGATAGATTGTTGGTCCATCCTTTATAACAAGGACAAACCCGGCAGGGTTACCACCATAAGCGCGTTCAGGCTCCGTTGGACCAGCTTTCGGATTGAAGACGCTGCTCGAGTGAACCGCCGGTGTCATCGCGACAGTGACTTCTCCGTCAGCGATTTGAATTTCACCACCGATCCCCATGATCCCATCGCCTTCTGCGCGCTCTTTTGGAAAGTCAGCAAGCTTCACGAGGTTGCCGGCCAGCTCAGGATTGCAGATGAGCATGGCGCCGGTCTTCTTCGCAATTTCAACTGCATCGCCGACGTGATCGCGATGCCCGTGCGT
>DASSEB010000363.1:0-5186 GCA_035696765.1 Pyrinomonadaceae bacterium
GATCGATGCCGGCCGCAAAACGGTCCTGACATGGTGGAGTCTTGCACGCCGCAAACGAAATACAGCCGCCAACGACGGGCGATTTTTTCGTTTCTCTTTTTTAGTATTCAACAGCGAAATCAATCCGTCCGCCAACGACGCTTGCCAATTGAAGAAGTCGTGACCGCCGTTTATTTCTTGCAACTCAACCGAATAACCTTTGGCTTGTAACACATCGCGCAGGTGACGATTGGCGATTAGATTGGTCGGACTGTCCGGGCGAGCGACGCTGAGGTTCTCAAGCAGACCCACCTGAAGATGAAAACGTATCGTTTTGTTTAATCGATCTCTATTATCACCTTACCACGCGCGTGCCCTTCTTCCAGATAAGAAACAGCATCGGGAACTTCACTCAATCGGTAACGCCGATCGATAACTGGTTTCACTTTTCCTTCCGCGATGAGCGTGCCAAGGACGTTAAGATCGTCCGTGTCCAGTTTCGCCATCAAGCTAACGGATTTCTGACTCACAAAGCGCCACCTGACAAGCTCTGGGATCAGACGACGCAATAAACCAAACGTCGACCCGCTGAGCCCTACCATGCCTGCACCGATATAAATTCCCTTCGGAGTCAACGCACGACGGTGCTCGGCGAACGAATGGTTCGCGACAAGATCGAAGATCACGTCGTACTGTTTCCCGTTGCTGGTGAAATCTTCTCGCGTGTAATCAATAACTCTGTCCGCGCCGATGGACCGCACCAGTTCCACATTCCTCGTGCTGCAAACACCGGTAACCTCTCCGCCCAACGTCTTTGCGATCTGTGTCGCAAACGTGCCGACGCCTCCGGCAGCGCCATTGATCAAAACTTTCTGGCCCGGCTGCAACTGTGCCTTGTCGCGAAGTCCCTGCAACGCCGTGAGCCCGGCCACAGGCGTTGCAGCCGCTTCCTCGAACGACACTTTGCTCGGCTTGATAGCCAATTTTGACTCGCGTGCGCACACATACTCGGCGAAGGCGCCATTGCACCCTCCGAATACTTCGTCGCCGGCCTTGAACTGCGTCACGTTCCTGCCGACAGCTTCAACCTCGCCCGCGACATCACGTCCCGGCTTAAGGATCTTCACTTTGCTGAGTTTGGCCATGATGCGCCGGATGAAGGTGTGTCTCAAGAAGTGGTAATCGAGTGGATTGAGTGCCGCTGCGCGTATTTTGATTAGCACCTCGTCATCTGCGGGAAGAGGCTTGTCGATTTCTTCCAGCTTGAGCACATCAGCCGAAGCTCCGTGGCTGTAAACGATCGCTCGCATCAATGTGGTGTACGCACGCAGCGAAGATGAAGTTTCTAAGGTGAGTCTTGTTCATCCTGAAAATCCTGACATCCTGTCTAACCGCTTCACTGGATTGCAAGATTTCCAGAATTAACAAGATAAGGCGCAGTCCGGCTCTTCGCTGATTTCGCTACGTCGGCCGGCGTTCCCGCAACCACCACTCGCCCGCCTTCATCACCGGCGCCCGGTCCGATATCGATTACCCAATCGCTCCCGGCAACCACGCGCATATCATGTTCAACGAGGATCACGGTATTTCCGGCTTCGACGAGGCCGTCGAGTTGGACCATCAGCTTCTCGACGTCTGCCGGGTGCAGTCCGGTCGTTGGTTCATCAAGGATATAAAGAGTGTTGCCACGCTGTATTCGTTGCAGTTCAGTCGCAAGCTTGATTCGCTGCGCCTCGCCGCCGGAAAGTTCGGTGGCCGACTGGCCGAGACGGATGTAGCCGAGTCCGACCTCGCGCAACACACCGAGCGAACGATGAACATGCGGCTCATCAGCGAAGAATTTCCAGGCAGTGTCTACCGTCATTTGCAACACGTCGGCAATGCTCTTATCCCGATACTTGATCTCGAGAGTCTTCGCGTTGTATCGCGCGCCATGACAGACCGGACAAGGCGCATAGACGCTCGGCAGAAACAACAGCTCCACCATCACCCAGCCTTCACCTTCGCAATTTTCGCAACGGCCTTTCGCGACGTTGAACGAGAAACGTCCGGCATCATAACGACGCGCTCGCGCCGCTTTGGTTTCAGCAAAGATCTTGCGAACGTAATCGAAGAGCCCCGTGTAAGTAGCGAGATTTGAGCGTGGCGTGCGACCGATTGGTTTCTGGTCCACCACGACCAAACGCTTTATCGCTTCTATACCCTCGGTTATCTGGCCGCCAAGCGTCGCCACCGCCGTGCTTTCGAGTGTTTCACCTTCGTCCTCATCCGGCTGGAGGTGATGGCCCAGTTGCTCCGCGACCAGTTCCACCAAGACCTGACTCACGAGGCTCGACTTGCCCGAGCCCGACACACCGGTCACGGTGGTGAACACGCTTAACGGAAACTCGACGTCGAGATCGTGCAGGTTGTTGCGCGTGACGCCTTTCAATTTCAACCATGACTTGGGCGTGCGCGGTTCACGGAACGGAAGTGAGACTTCACCGAAAAGATGTCGCCGGGTTTGCGATTCTTTTACGCGCTCGAGTCCCGCGGTTGGTCCACTGTAAAGTATTTCGCCTCCGTGCTCGCCAGCCTCTGGTCCAACATCGACAATCCAATCAGCATGACGAATCACGTCGAGCTCGTGTTCGACAACGAAGAGCGAGTTTCCGGAAGCCTTCAACTGGTCGAGCGCCGCGAGGAGGGCCTCCGTATCTGCGGGATGCAAACCCGCGGATGGCTCGTCGAGCACGTAAACGACGCCAAACAGATTGGAGTGAACTTGAGTAGCGAGTCGCAGGCGTTGCAACTCACCGGGCGACAGCGTGGGCGTACTGCGTTCGAGCGAGAGATAACCGAGACCGAGATCGAGTAATACGGTCAGCCGTGCAGCGAGGTCTTCGCAGATTCGCTGCGTCACAATCGCCTTCTCCGGATGGTCTGTCTTCAGCTTTCCAAATCCCTGCGCAGTGCCGTGAGCATACGGGCGTACCACAGTCGCTAAACGCTTGAGTGGCAGCCGCGAGATTTCAGCAATGTCGAGACCTGCAAACTTTACTGAGAGCGACTCGGGACGAAGGCGTTTGCCGTGACACGTCGGGCATTCGGTGCCCACCATAAACTGGGCCACGCGTTTTTTCATGAGCGCGCTGTGGGTGTTAGCAAACGTGTGCAGCACGTGACGGCGCGCGCTCGTGAACGTTCCCATGTAGTTCGGCTCTTCCTTGCGCTTCAGCGCGCGTCGCACTTCGTCTCGATCGTAGCCCGGATAGACAGGCACGCGTGGCTGTTCATCGGTGAAGAGGATCCAATCGCGGTCCTTCTTCGGCAGTTCGCGCCATGGAAGATCGACGTCGTAGCCAAGTGTGGTTAGGATGTCGCGCTGATTCTGTCCGCCCCAGGCAGTGGGCCATGCGGCAATCGCGCGCTCACGAATCGTGAGCGAGTCGTCGGGCACCATCGACTGCTCGGTTACCTCGTAGATTCGACCGAGCCCATGACACGTCAGGCACGCGCCCTCAGCGGTGTTTGGCGAAAACGATTCGGCGTAAAGAATTGTCTGGCCCGGCGGATAATCGCCGGCGCGCGAGTACAACATTCGCAGCAGGTTTGAGAGCGTCGTGACGCTGCCGACAGACGAGCGCGTGGTTGGCGAGCCGCGTTGTTGCTGGAGTGCGACGGCCGGCGGTAGACCATCGATTTGATCGACGTCGGGCACCGCCATCTGGTGAAAGAGACGCCTCGCGTAAGGCGAAACAGATTCGAGATAACGCCGCTGCGCCTCGGCATAAAGTGTACCGAATGCCAACGACGACTTCCCCGAACCAGACACGCCCGTGAACACAACCAGCGCATCACGCGGCAAATCCAGATCGATATTCTTGAGATTATGCTCCCGCGCACCCCGCACACGCACAAAGCCCGTGAAGTCGGTGTCGGCGGCTTCGGAATGAACGGCAACTCTCTGAACGCTAACGGCCACACCGGGCCTTAAGCAACCCCAGTGCCGACGCGTCTATACTTATTTGGGACGAAGAAGCGAAGGAAGACTAACCACGGATGACACGGAAAAAATCCGGATTTACGATCCGCGTCATCCGTGGTTGAGTTTTACGCACCCCACTTCCCCACAATGAGTCCGATGATCACTCCACCGACGGCACCCAGGATAAGGATCGGTGCGTAGGCTTTGGTGATGATGGCGTCTGGCAGGCTTAACAAGATCCCGAAGATGAGACCTTGAGCCCAGGATGGCATGGGCAGACGAGCGGCTCCGATAACAAAACCGATGGCGAAGCGATTGAGAAACGCCCCCGTCAACGCCGCGCTCTTATCAGAGAAGGACAAGGGGATCATTGAGGCGGCAGAGAGCGCGCCATAAACGAGACCGCAGATCGTTCCGAGCAAGATTCGGGACATTGGGCCTCCAATAGCTGGATGAACGAACGGCCCCGATTAAACCACGCCTCATACGCGGCCTTCAATCGTTCAATTTCTCAGCCTCGGTCGGCTCCTCTCCGGACTTGTAGCGCGGCTTGGGCTGAGGCAGCAGGAAGAAGCTGACGCACAGCAGGGCGATGGCCACTCCGACGCGCGGCGCCGCGAACGTGACCGGAACTGCAGCGATCTGGATCAGCGTTGCACTGCCGTAGCGGCGCGTCATCTGCTGGAGGAACTCGGGCGCGAGCCGTTCGTCCATTAGCCGGCGGCCGGGCATTCCGTAGAACCACTTGGCCA
This sequence comes from Pyrinomonadaceae bacterium, assembly GCA_035696765.1. Lineage (GTDB taxonomy): Bacteria > Acidobacteriota > Blastocatellia > Pyrinomonadales > Pyrinomonadaceae > PSRF01. The sequence continues at coordinate 4,699 of DASSEB010000363.1, forward strand.
TCCAGGTGCAGGCGGTCAGGGCGAGGCCAACAACCAGGGTCACCGACGCGACGCCCTCGAAGGGCGTGCCGAGGTGGAAGCACCAGACGCGGATTGGATAGGGAATGACGACGATGGCCAGCAGGAACAGTAGGTTAATCGCGCCGAACCAGTGATCGGACTTCGCGTAAATGCGGCCCGAATAATGGTGTTGCAGCCAGTAGGCACCGATTACGAGATAGCAGAGAACCAGCGCGAGATGTTCGCGCCACTGCTCGGCGATGGCCCTTGCTAGATCGCTGTAGCCATGCGGGCCCTCGGGAGATCCGGGGACCTTGATCTCGACGATCAGGAGGGTTAGCGCGATTGCGAAAACCGCGTCGCTGAACCCCTCAAAGCGGTTAAGCCCGCGCTCGGCGCCATGTGTTTCCCCGTGGGTGCGTTCGTTAGGCCTTGTGCGTGGCATCAGGTGCGTAGTGTCGATCCTCGCGGCGCAGCAGTCGCTAAGC
>DASSEB010000364.1:0-3000 GCA_035696765.1 Pyrinomonadaceae bacterium
ACAATGGAATCGAAGCAGGCAAACTCGGAATCAAGAACATCACCAGCCGGCTAATACCGGCCGCCAGCAGCACACCAAGCACGCCACCAAGAAACGTCAGCATCATCGCTTCGAAAAGAAACTGCCGCACGATATCTCTGCGCCGCGCGCCAATCGCTTTGCGCACTCCGATTTCTTTCGTGCGCTCCGTCACGCTGACCAGCATGATGTTCATAACGCCAATCCCGCCGACCAGTAGACCTAAACTCGAGATCGCAATCGCAATCAGTCCGACCATCGCCGTGATGGCGTCAAACTGTTCGATAAACTTGTCGGCCGTTTTGATGTCGAAATTATTTGGATCGCCAAACTTCACTTGCCGGCGCCTGCGCAGAATCTCTTCCGCTTGAGTTAACGCCTCGGTAACCTGGCCCGAGCGACCCCGAATTACGAGCAGCAAATAACCTTTCGCCGGAGCGACCTTCTGCGCGGTACGAAACGGAATGTAGACCGCGTTATCTTCTTCGTTCTCGCCGAAGAATCCTGCCTTGCGCTTTTCCAGCACGCCGACGATTTCAAAGTTGTAACCACCCATGCGCACTTGCGCGCCCGCGATTTGATTGGCTCCTGGGAAGAGCGCGTCCGCTGCATTCACGCCGATCACCATGACATTTGCGCGCTGCTGATCGTCTGACTCGGTGATGAAACGGCCCTCTCTCAAGGCTATGTTGGTAATGTCGGCGTAGTTCGGAGAAACACCCGATGTGTTTCCCCAGCGATAATTACGTCCCTGGTACGTGATGTTGTCGTCGAATGGTCCACCGCCGTAGCCGACGTTGGGGGCAACGTGAGCGATGTCTTCAACAGCACTCGCCTGCGCCTTTATCGCTTCAGCATCGGCAACGGTCAGCGGCTTGCGCGTACGTTCGGAACGATCTTCGCCCGTGCGTGGTCCAGTCGAGAGATGGAACGCGTAAATGTTGTTCGTTCCATACTCCTCGATCATCGCGACGATGTTTTGACGCAGCCCGGTAAGGATCGAAGCAATCGAGATCGCAGTCATGACGCCGATAACGATTCCGAGCACGGTCAGAAAGCTGCGAAACTTGTGACCGCGCACGCTATCGAGCGCCATCTTGATGGTCTCGCGCAACATTCCTTTGGGCAGTCTGAATTTCATTACGTTGCTTGAGTCAGCGCCAAAATAGGATCCAGTTTGGCTGCCTTGAATGCCGGATAAATCCCTGCAATCATTCCGATCACGGTCGAGACGATTAGCGCAAGCAGGATGTAGCCGATGGTGATCGTCATCGTGATCGACGCGAGGGTTGTAATCAGCGTCGTGATACCCCAGGCGACGAGCAGCCCAATCACTCCTCCGAGCGCGCAAAGTATTCCTGATTCAATCAGAAACTGAAGCAGGATTTGGCGTCGCGTCGCGCCGACTGCTTTGCGAAGCCCGACTTCAAACGTTCTTTCAGTCACGCTCACGAGCATGATGTTCATGACCACGATGCCGCCGACAACGAGTGTGATCAGCGTTATCGGAACGACAACTTTGGCGATCGTGCCGGTGAACTGGTCGATCTGATTGTTCAGCTCTTCGACGTTGACGAGGCCGAAGTCGTCCTCTTCGTTGCCGTTGAGGCGGTGCTTGATTCGCATCGCCACGCGCGCGTCTTCGATTGCGTTGTGGAAGTTCTCTCGCGAACGGCTCTTGCCGTGAATTTGCATTCCGTTGCGGCCGAAGATCTGTAGGTGCGTGGTTAGGGGAATGTAAACGTGCCGGTCAAAGGAGTCGCCGAAGAACGCGCCGCGTTTCTCTTCGACGCCGACAACTCGCATCGGCAGGCCGCGGACCTTCAACGTCTTTCCAATTGCATCGGTGTTGGGGAAGAACTTGTCTTTGATGTCGCCGCCGAGCACCACCACGAGCGCCGAGCGTTGCACTTCGTCAGCCGAGATGAAGCGGCCGGATTCGATGGTCTTGTCTTCGATGTCGACCATGTTTGCAGTGGCGCCGAACACGACAGCGCCGGGAAACTCAATGCCATCCTGTTTCAGGTCGGTGCCGTTGCCGGCAGCGGCTCCAACTTCAGAACAGGAGCCGCAGTGGTCGCGCACCCATTCGTAGTCATCCCAGTTGAGCCGTTTGTTGCGTCGATTCCGGCGCTCGAACTCTTCGTCGTCCATGTGGCCCGAGAAGGCCATGCGGGCGATCATGAAGTGGTTGCTGCCCAGAACCTTCGTCACTTTCTCGACGACGTACGTATTGAGACCACTGATCGAAGCGCCGACGGTGACGACCGACGCCACGCCGATGATGATGCCGATCAACGTCAGAAAAGCGCGCAGTTTGTGCGCAAAGATCGACTGCAACGCGATCTTCAAGGCATCGGAATAAAATGAAAGAAACGCTCTCATAACTTCGGGTCGGTCGGTATACGCGGTCAAAAGCCGGGAAGTTCGGCTGTAAGATCTCCGTATTGGACACCAGTGAAGGCACAAAGACGCCAAAAATTGTTGGAGTTTGTACCTACAGACTAAGACGCCGCGCGCGCGTCTTCTATTAACAGGAGGGTAGGCCACAAAGAAGCAGAAAAGCACAAAAGGCTCTTCCAATAATTTTGCGCCTTTTGTGCTTCTTTGTGGCTAGATGCTTTTTGTGGCTAACTGTTGCGCATTTGCTTGATGAGGGTGTCCATGTGGCTCAGGTAATTTTCCAGGGCGGTGCGGCCCGCGGCGGTCAATTTGTATTCGGTCTTGGGTAAGCGGCCCTCGAAATACTTCGAGCACGAGATGTAACCGGCCTCTTCGAGTTTGCGTGCATGCACGCTGAGATTGCCGTCAGTGGTGTTCATCAGGTTCTTGAGCGCGCTAAACGTCAGCGACTCATTCGCGGCGAGGGCGCTGATGATTCCGAGACGTAAACGCTCGTGAATCAAACGATCGAGATTCGGCGCGGCACTCTTCTGCTTCGAAGCGGCTGCGCGCGGCTCGGGTTCGGAATCCTGTTTACGT
>DASSEB010000365.1:0-11039 GCA_035696765.1 Pyrinomonadaceae bacterium
TTATTCAATTTGTGCTTTTTGTGCTTTTTTGTGGCTCATGCTTTTTGTGCTTTTTTGTGGCTCATCGTTTTGGAGGTTTGCTGGGGCGGATCTCGATGCGGCTCGGCAGACTTCTAGCCGGGAACTGAAGCAGATCCAACACCACGCGAGCGATGTCGCCCGGCTGAAGTTGCCAGCTCTTTTCATCGCTCGGCTCGTCACCGCCAAACTCAGTGTTCACGGAACCGGGCATGATGTAGCTGACCTTAATCCCGTCGTGCCTGACCTCCTGCATCAGGGCTTCGCTGAAACCGTTCAAACCAAACTTGGAAGCGTTGTACGCCGCCATCTCTGCATGCGCGTTCGCACCTGCAAGTGAAGAAATGTTGATGATGTAACCACCACCGCGTTGCTTCATCAGCGGAATTGCTTCGTGGCAACAATAAAAGACGCCGAAGACGTTCGTCTCGAGAACCGCGCGAAAGTCTTCGACACTCATCGACTCAACAGGCGCGAAGATCCCGATGCCGGCGTTGTTAACAAGAATATCGACGCCGCCAATCTCCGCAAAAACTGATTTCACTTGCTCGTAATCGCGAACGTCGCATACGTAACCCGCAGCGTTGCCGAGCTTCGCGACCGTCTCTTCGATTTCCTTTTTATTACGGGCGGTAATCACGACCTTTGCGCCGGCGCTGGCGAGTGCTTCGGCGATTGCACGTCCGATGCCCTTTGTCGCGCCCGTCACTAGGGCGATCTTTCCTGCGAGATTTTCGGTATTCATTTCAACTTCGCACGCAGTCGTTCATTTACGATTTTCGGATTCGCTTTGCCCTTCGACGCCTTGATCACCTGGCCCACAAAGAACCCAAACAACGTCTCTTTGCCGGAATGATAATTCGCCAGTTGATCGGGATTTGCAGCTATCACACTGTCGATTAGGCCATCGATCTCGCCAGTGTCACTCAATTGGACCAGGCCCTGCTCTTCAATTATCGCCTGCGCCGACTTTCCGCTCTTGAACATCTCGACGAGAACATCCTTGCCCTGCTTACCACTGATCTTCCCTTCATCTATCAGACGCACGAGCGCACCCAACTCCTGTGGCGAAACAGGCGAATCCGCGGCCGTGATTCCCGCGACTTCGAGCTCACGTTGCAACTCAGATCGGATCCAGTTAGCAGTAGCGCGCGGGTTCCCCGAAGCCTCGGCCGCCTTCTCGTAGTAATCGGCGAGCGACCGCTCCGAAACCAATTGCGACGCGTCGGCATAACTCAGACCGTACTGCTCCGCAAATCGATTCCGGCGGTGCTCGGGCAACTCAGGCATCCCCCGTCGCACTTCTTCCACAAACTCCTGCGACACGATCAACGGCGGCAGATCGGGTTCGGGAAAATAGCGATAGTCATGCGCCTCCTCTTTCGAACGCATCACACGCGTCTCCATCGCGCGATCGTCCCAAAGCCGCGTCTCCTGATTCAGGCGCCCACCGGATTCGAGCACCTGAATATGTCTCTTGACTTCAAACTCAATCGCCCGTTGCATGAAACGGACCGAGTTCAAATTCTTCAACTCGACCTTCGTCCCAAACTTTTCTTCGCCAACACGCCTGACCGAAACATTCGCCTCGCAACGAAGATTTCCCTTCTCCATGTCAGCTTCGGACGCGCCCACCCATTGCAGCGAACGCCGCACGTGATTGACATAATCGTAAGCTTCCCACGAAGAGCGAAAGTCGGGTTCGGTAACGATCTCAGCGAGGGGAACTCCCGCGCGGTTGAGATCGATATACGAATAGCGGTCGACATCAGGAAGACCTTCGTGAACGTTTTTGCCGGCGTCTTCCTCGAGGTGGAGTCGCGTAATGCGGACCGTCTTCGGGCGCCACTCGATGGGATGACCGGCCTCGTCACGCTCGGCGGTCATGATCTGGAGTTCACCGTTGGCCGAGAACGGTTGATCGTATTGCGAGATCTGATAGCCCTTTGGCAAGTCAGGATAGAAGTAGTTCTTGCGCGCAAAGATCGACTGGTGATTGATCTGCAAACCAAGCGCGAGGGCCGCGCGCGCGCCGAGCTCGACGGCGCGGCGGTTCAAAACCGGCAACGCTCCCGGCAAGCCAAGACAGGTCGGACACGTGTTCGCGTTAGGCTCGTCGCCAAAACGCGTAGCGCAGCCGCAGAAGATCTTCGATTCCGTGCTCAGTTGCGCATGAATCTCGAGACCGATAACTGTTTCCCAGGTCATCTTCGTCGTCCGTGTCCCATGTGAAAACGCGGAGCATTAACACGGCCTCCCGGAGCGCTGAACACGAACCTTCGACCGTGGCCTCTGAACGCCGGATTCAACGGGAAGGTTGGAAAAGGAGTAATCGGCGTCGCAAGAAATCCGGAAAACGGTGAAGACTCAAAGCGTCTGAACCTGTTGAATCGGCCATCCGTGATCCCGAAACCTCCGGTGTCAAAAGCCCCAAACCCAGGGAACGCACCGAACGAATATGAGAACGGCGTCTCCTGAGAACGCTGACCTAACGCCTGCGCTTCATTCTCAGCGCGCAATGCGTCGGCGCGACTGCGCCAGTAGGCCTCCTCCTGCGCGCGCATGCTGCGCACCTGCTCCAGGGTGCGGTCTTCAATCGCTGCCACTTCGCGCTGTCGTTCTTCCAACGAAGGTAGCCCGAGGTCTCCACGCTGCGTCTCGTTCTCGACACGCGCCTTGCGATAGACCTCGAGGTCCTGGTTTGTGATCGAACGACCTGCGCGCGGTTGCGGTTGCGGAGCAGGCGCAACAGCCTTCCGCGGACCAGCTTTCTGCAAAAGCGATCCCGAGGGCTCGCCGTTCGCACGCTCAGTTGCCGGTATATCGACGGCGTTCAATTGGATTGTCACCTGAAAGCCGTTACTCACTTCGTACGTCAGCGTTGAGTTTGTGACGGTAAACTCGTTTGGAATCTCGACATGGCGGCCGCCACGCATGACCACCGTGTAGGCGTTAATTGCGGAAACACTTAGCGCCAAAAACACTACGACGGCAAATCCTCTACGTAAAAGCATAACCTTGACCTCGTGTTGTGAATCTTGGCGAATAGTATAGCGTGCGGTGGCCGGATAGGCGTAGGCAGGATTCACAAGATCTTTGATCACCAGCAGGATAAACACAAAAAGCTTTTGCAAGTAAGCGTGCTCTCTGGTATACATGCGGCGCACCAAATCGAAACCACAGAGCTTTTTGACACGCGGAAGCCCGGGTCGTCCCTGGCGTAGCGCCGCTCGGTTCCAAACATTTCACAGAGGAGCGAGTGAGGAAATGGCAAAGACGGTTTGTAAGATTTTGGGAGTCCTCTTTCTGCTGGTGGGCCTAATTGGCTTTGTGAGCCCGAATCTGCTCGGTGCCCACCTTACGCCGATACATAACGTAATTCACATCGTTTCCGGTGCTATAGCGCTTTATTTCGGCTTTGCGGGAACTTTGGCCGGAGCGAAAACCTTTTCACTTGTTTTCGGCGTCGTTTATCTCGCGCTTGGTATTTTGGGAATGGCGCTCGGCACCGGCGAACAACGCATGTGGATGCTCGGACCGCTGCATTTCGGCAACGCTGATCACGGCATTCACGTCCTGCTCGGCATAATCTTTCTGGCCGGCGGATTGTTTACCAAGAGAGTCGATTAGTCTCGCTTTCAGGTTGCAAGGAAGAGTTCCGTAAGTGGCGCACTTGCGTCCCGATCTCCGACCCCTTGCAACCTGAGCCACAAAGCGGCAAAGCCATTAGCCACAAAAAAGCACAAAAGGCACAAAAGTGAGCAGAAATCATTTTGTGCTTTTGTGCCTCTTTGTGGCTAGAACTTCACCCGGATACCACCGCGGCCGAGGGCTCGCGGCGCAAGAAAACCATTCTCGTAGTATCTCTGGTTGAAGACGTTTTCAACACCGCCGAATAACACCACCGTCACACGCTCTGTTTGCCGTCTTTCATAACTGACAAAGACATCTGCTTTCGTGTATCCGCTGAACGTCAGCTCGGCCATCCGGAATGGGAAATTGTTTTCAAAGACCTGGGAGATGTGCGAGCCGTTTCGATTCAAGTCAAAGTTGAACAGCAGTGCTCGATATCGCTGGTTCAACGTCAAACCAAACAGGTGCTTTGGAATTACGTACTCAGGCTGAAGTCCGACGCCAGGTACGGCGCGGTCGCTATTGGTGAAGGTGTAAGAAGCGCGCAGGTCCATTCCCCTGAGCGGCGAAGTGTTGAAATAGGTCTCGATGCCTCGCGACAGGCCACCGGGTCGATTAACGAAGCCCCCGAAGCGGCCGAGGCCAAGGGGGTCAATCGCGAATCCAGTGAATGCGATGACGCGTTGAAGTCTCGTGTAAAAGTAAGTTGCGCCAAACAGTACGCGATCGTTTGCGAGCCGCTGATCGAAACCGCCGTCCACACTGATCGACTGTTCGGCTCTTAACGTCGGATCGCCGAAGCGCATCACGCCTGCGGACCCAAAAGTCCCCTCACCAAATCGCTCGAACAACGAAGGCGCACGAAAGCCGTTGCCGACGTGTGCTCTCAGCTTTGTGCCACTGCCGCGGATGAAGTAAGCGATAGCTCCATCGCCTGTGATCGAACTCTCCGCTTCCCGTCCCTGCAAAAAGCCGGGCCGATCAGCGCTTCTGATTCGATACCACTGCCCGCGCACGCCGAGCGACAACTGCAGTCGATCGTCTAAGAAGGACAACTGGTCCTGTCCGAACACCGCAAACGTGCGCTCGCGATCGGTCGTGTTGTTGAACGTGCTGAAGGAAGGTTGCGAACTCTGAAATAACGACTCGCGCTCGAACTCAAATCCCGCCGTTGCCAGGTTGGACCTTGAAAACTGAAAATTCGCGCGGCCGTCAACTGTATCGACATCGCCGTTATTGATGTTGAGAAACTCGAAATCGCCAAACGGCACAAAAGCGGCGAATCGCGGATCGACAGCGGGGCCGTTGTAGTTGCGCCTGTCGCTCGACACACGCTGGTAAGCAACTGAATACGAAACAGTGTCGTTGACGATTTGCGAAAACCGGCCGGAGCCCACCAGCACTCGATGGCGGCGTCCCTGGTCCGGATTATTGAAGTCCGGTTGAAAGGTGACACCTGCAACCGCCTTCGGAAATCGTTCGGTTGTTGTAAAAGCCGCTTCGAGGGGAAACGGGCTATCGTTGACGCGAGCGTTCGCGACGTTGCCGTAAAGATTAGCGGCGATGTTGATCGACGGTGAGGGATTGAACTGAAGACGTCCGGCGAATCCGGTGTTGCCGTAAGCGTCGTCGCCATCGATTCCATTGCGAACGTCAAGACGATTCACGCCAAGCTCGAAGCCCAGCCGCTCTCCGCCGCCGGATGCTTGCAGTCGCTCGCGATACGTTGCGAGACTGCCGCCATCGAAACCCGCCTCGATGTGAAAACCCGATGATGCAACAGCAGGAATCAGGTTGATCACGCCGCCAATCGCGTGTGTGCCGTAGATCGAAGAACCCGCGCCGCGCAGGACTTCGACACGATCGAGTGCGACCGGTACCAGATCTGCGAACAGCGAAACCGCCGAGCCGTTGATGTCGCCGGCGTCTCGTACACGTAGACCGTCGAGCAGTAAGGCCGTATCGAAGTTTCGCTGTCCGCGAAGACGAACGGTCGTCAGCGCTCCGGGAGAGCCCTGTTGTTGAATGCGGACGCCGGGAGTTCCTCGCAACGTTTCCGTCAAACTCAATTCATGTTTCGCCTCGATCTCATCCGAATCGATGGTCGATACGACTTTCGAGACTTCATCCTCACGTTGCGCGGTGCCGGTGGCAGTGACGACGACGTTGGCATTGATCGCCGCTACCTTGAGCTCCAACGCGAGCTGTTTATTCTCGCCGCGAGTGAACCGGATCTCGTCCGAAGTCAACACTGAAAATCCGCTCGCTTTAACTTCGATGAAATACGAGCCCGATCGGAGGTTGTTGAATTCGAAAGTCCCGTTTCGATCGGTCGAGGTGTTGAGGTGAACGCCGGTGCTCGAGGTGAGCACAACCTGCGCACCCGCGATCTTTGCGCCATTCTCATCAGTGACAGTCCCGGTGATTCCTCCGGAACTTTGGGCAAACACGTTCGCCGAGATACTGAGAGCAAAAACTATCGCGATCAGAGATTTCATGTTCATTTTAATTTCTCCGGTAGGTATCGTGGACCGGCGTGACGCGTGGCCCACCTGTCACCGGATGGGCATCGACCAGGACTGTTACGGCAAACACGTCCCGCAGTATTTGCGGTTGAAGCACTTCCTCGGGTTTGCCCGAATAAAGTGTCTTCCCTTCCTTCATCAGCAAAATGTTGTCGGCAAACTGCGCCGCGAGATTGATGTCGTGCGTAACGACGAGGGCCGACGCGCGTTGCTGATTGCATCGATTTCTAACGAGGGACAGCAATGTCGCCTGATGCGAAAGATCGAGATTCGCGGTCGGTTCGTCGAGGAGAAGAATCGGAGCTTCGGTGGCGAGCGCACGCGCCATCAAAGCCCGCTGTCGCTCGCCTCCGGATAACTCGTTCATCAAGCGTCCACTCAACTCGGTCAACTCCGTCTCACGCAACACTGCCTGGGCCACGTGAAGATCGCGTTCTGTTTCCCAACCCCAGCCGGTGTTGGTGGCCCATGCGAAACGGCCGCCAAGCACGAACTCGAGGACGGTGACGGGAAAGCGAAGTTCTGCTTCCTGGGCCACCACTGCGATTCGTCGCGAGATGCTTCTGCGATTGAGTTTCTGGAGCGGGTGTCCGTCCAAAAGGATCGCGCCTGACGATTGGCGTATTTGACCGTTGAGAGTGCGAAGGAGTGTCGACTTGCCTGCGCCGTTCGGCCCGATGATCGACGTTATCTCGCCGGCGTTCAGCACCAACGTCACGTTCGCCACCGCGATGCGATGGTCGTAGCTGATAGTTAAATCGCGTGCTTCGAGCATCATGCTCGTCTCAAGAGATAAATAAACAACGGCGCGCCAATGAGCGCGGTGATCGCACCGACCGGAAGTTCTCGGGGCGCGATGATTGTTCGCGCGATTGTGTCGGCTACGATCACAAACAACGCACCGCCGAGCGCGGCTGCCGGAATACTGATCCGGTTGTCGCTTCCGAGTGAAAGCCTCGTAAGGTGCGGTACGACCAAACCGACATACCCGACCGATCCGCTCGCCGCGACCGAACTTCCGACTAACAAACTGGCGACGAGAAAGACCACTATCCTGACGCGTCCAACTTCAACTCCGAGATCGAATGCATCACGTTCGCCGAGCATCAACAAATTCAACGAACGCGCATTCAGCGTGAGTGCCAACGCGCCCGCAATCGCGATTATTATCGCGACTGGAAGCAGTGACTTGCTGGTACCGGAAAGATCGCCGAGAAGCCAGAACGTGAACGAACGAATCCTCGTCGCGTCCATCAAGGTAGTTACAAAAACGATTACCGACGAGAGAAAAGTCGTGACGATCACTCCGGCGAGTATCAAACGCTCCGGCGTCGCGCCAGCACGACCACGCGCCAACCGGTACACTGCAAGTGTCGCGGCCAACGCTCCGGTGAACGCGAGCACGGGACGCGTCCATTCATTTGTGCCAAAGAAAATCAGCGCGATCATCGTTCCGACCGCAGCGCCGTTTGAGATCCCGAGCAGGTAAGGTTCGGCGAGTGGATTTCGCAGCAACGCCTGGTAACCCGCGCCCGCCGTTGCGAGTGAGCCACCGACCGCCGCACCGAGCAGAATTCGGGGCAAGCGAATCTGAAACAGGATGTCAAACTGATCTCGACTCAACCCGCATGTGGTTCTTCCAAAAGAAGCCACGGCGCACAACGAAGCTGCCGCGGGCAGTTGTTCACTTCCGATCAATGACATGAGGACGATGGCCAGCAGCAATGTCGCCGCCAACACGGCGCACGCAACAACGGTCTTCCGCAGCGTCACACGATTCTGCCGTGCGGGCGAAGCAACGATGTCAGGTGCAGTGCTGCTCATTTCTCAAATGCGTCCGGATGAAGCGCCCTGGCCATTTCTTCGAGTCCGTCGACCGCTCTTGGACCAGGACGCACGAGATGATCGTCGTTGATTTTGTAAACACGCCCTTCGAGTACTGCAGGCGACTGACGAAGCGCTTCAGTGACGGTCAGGTTTCCCGTGCCCATCGATCCGCCTGTAGGCAGGATGATGGCCTCCGGTTTTGCCGCGAGTGCTGATTCGTTGCTGTACTTGGGCCACGCGCCCGGGACATCCGCAGTAACTGACAACGCGCCGGCCCGACGCATCAGATCGGTGACAAACGAATCGTGACCCGCCGTGTAAAGTGGCTCAGCGGATAATTGATAAAAGACTCTGACCGGCGGTTTCTGTTTCACTCCCTGCTCGACGGCGTTGGCGCGGTCGCGCAGTTTCTGCACGAGGAGTTTTGCTTGTTCTTCGCGTCCGAGGATCAATCCCACTTGCTCGATCGAGCGGAAGACGCCCTCGAGATCGTGAGGATCAGTGACAAAGACTGCGATGTTCTGGTTTTGAAGTTGTTGCGTGAATACTTCGAGCTGCGACGCGGTCGAGATCAGGACGAGCTGCGGCTTCAACGAGATAATGCGCTCGAGACTGGGATGAAGTGTGTCACCAATTTCGGTGACGGCCTTTGCCTCGGCGGGATAGTCGCAATATGCGGTCCTTCCAACCAGTCGATCGCCGGCGCCGACTGCAAAAACGATCTCGGTAAGGTTTGGGGCGAGCGAGATGACGCGGTTGACCTGCTGCGGCAGACTAACGCGCCGCCCTGCATCGTCTGTGATCACTCGTGAGTTTTCAGTCGTGGAACTCGGCGGAGTCGCGCACGCCGAAAGCACTACTAACAGGCAAAGCAGTGATTTGATTTTGAGGTGTGAAAACAAGTAAGCCCCACGAAAACGCCTTCTGTTCTCCGAAAAGGAAACAGGGCATCAGTGGGACTTTGGGAATAAGTCCTGAGGCGGCCTGAACACCTTTGCGCGAGTGTTGAGAAGGCTGCAAAGCGTCGTGGGCAGGTCTCCTGGCTCAGAGAAAAATCTCTCATCACAGTGGCGCGACCGCGCGGGATTCTCACCCGCTTCCCTATTCTCCCCTCAAAGTGGGGCACCCAGACGCTTGATTAAAAAGATCGGCTACAACGAACGCGCACACTAACACGAGCTTGCGCAGATTACAACCCATCGACACAGATCTAAATCCTTATGGTGCTTTTTGTGCTTTTTTGTGGCTTCAAGTAACATGCGGCTAATGATTAAAACTGTCGAGTGGACAAAAGACGGCGTACGCATGTTGGACCAACGTGTGCTCCCTTCTGAAGAAACCTACCTGATGCTGCGTTCTTACGAGGAAGTCGCGGAAGCCATTAAGAAGATGGTGATTCGCGGCGCACCGGCGATCGGCGTCGCGGCTGCAATGGGCATCGCTCTCGGCGCAAGTCAGTCGGTGGGGACTTCAGTGGCAGATCTCGACGACGACTTGCAATACATTTGCGAGGTGATGAGTAAGACTCGTCCCACCGCCGTAAATCTCTTCTGGGCCATCGAACGAATGCGCACGGCGTTTCAGCAAAACAAACATCTCAACGACGTCGAACTGGTGAAGAAGGCATTGGTCGCAGAAGCTCAGGCGATTTTTGAAGAAGATCTCGCTGCCAATCGAGCGATCGGGCAGCACGGTGGACCACTCATTCCGGACGGCGCCACCGTGCTCACACACTGCAACGCTGGCGCACTCGCCACGGCCGGCGATTACGGCACTGCACTCGGAGTCATTCGCGGCGCGCGCGACGCGGGAAAGAAAGTCGCCGTAATCGCAGACGAAACGAGGCCGTTCCTGCAAGGCCTCAGACTCACGGCCTGGGAGCTGGCGAAGGACGACATTCCCGTGACGGTGATCACCGATAACATGGCCGGTCACGTGATGAAGAGTGGCAAGGTTGACGCGGTGGTCGTCGGCGCGGATCGCATCGCAGCCAATGGCGACACGGCGAATAAGATCGGCACTTACATGGTAGCGGTGCTGGCGCGTGAACATGGCGTGCCGTTTTATGTGGCCGCTCCGTTGACGACACTCGATCTGTCGCTTGCGTCAGGTGAGGAGATTCCGATTGAAGAGCGTGATTCGATGGAAGTGACGCACATTCGCGATCAGCAACTCGGGCCGGAAGGTGTTCAGGTGCACAACCCTGCCTTTGACGTGACACCACATCAGTTCATCACCGCGATCATCACCGACAAGGGTGTTGCGAGGCCACCGTTTGTTAAGAGCTTGAAGAAACTTTTTGAGCCACAGATGAACACGGATTAAATCCGGATTTTGTATCCGTGTCATCCGCGGTTAAAGCGGCTGGAAGTCCACCAGTCGATAGTTCGTCGCAAACCTTCGCGTAGATCGACCTTCGATTCATACCCGAGAAGCTCGCGCGCCATCGTGATATCGGCGAGGCTGTGGCGCACGTCGCCAACACGCGGCTCGAGATACTCCGCGGTCACGTCCTGCTTGCCGGTCAACTCCTTCAACTCCGCCAGGAGTTGGTTCAACGTGACTCGCTCTCCATTGGCGACATTGATGACCTTGCCCGATGCGCCTGTTGATGTAGCAGCGTTCAGGTTCGCTGCGACGACGTTGTCGATGTAAGTGAAATCGCGTGACTGCTCACCGTCGCCGTAGATCACTGGTCGCTCGCCTGACAACAACGCGCTGATAAAACGAGAGACAACGCCCGAGTACTGCGAACCGGGATCCTGTCGTGGTCCAAAAACGTTGAAGTAGCGCAGCGAAACCGTCTCCAAACCGTAAACTCGCGTGAACACCTGGCAGTAATACTCACCAACAAGTTTTGCTACGGCGTATGGCGACAAAGGATCGGGACGCATCTCTTCAACCTTTGGAAGCGTAGGCTGATCGCCGTAGGCCGAACTCGAAGCCGCGTAAACCACACGTCTAACTCCTGCGTCACGAGCTGCGAGCAGTAACGAAAACGTGCCGTCAACCGATGCGATATGCGACTGCCGCGGG
>DASSEB010000366.1:0-7839 GCA_035696765.1 Pyrinomonadaceae bacterium
AAGGTGCTCTGCCTTTCGCCGGAATTGTTTTTCGAGCGCCGCGGCAATCACGTAATAACGCGACCGATGAAAGGAACAGCCCGGCGCGGGCGTTGGCCCGCGGAAGATCAAGAGTTGGCCCAGCGGCTACAACGATCGCCGAAAGACCGCGCGGAAAACGTCATGATCGTCGATCTGCTGCGTAACGACCTCGGCAAGGTTTCGGTGCCCGGGAGCGTGCGGGTGTCGTCGTTGTTCGATCTCGAACGCTTCGAAACTGTTTGGCAAATGACCTCGACAGTCGAATCAACTTTGAACGACGGGACGAGTTTAGTGGAGCTGATGACGGCGTTGTTTCCCTGCGGTTCAGTTACGGGGGCACCGAAGATTCGCACGATGCAGATCATTCGCGAGCTCGAGCGTTTTCCACGCGGCGCGTACACGGGAGCAATCGGATTTTTGAAACCAGGCGGCGACTGCGTCTTCAACGTCGCGATTCGCACAGTTGTCATTGATACCGAGTCAAACGTCGCGACCTTCGGTGTCGGTGGCGGCGTAACGATCGATTCGACCGCGGAACGTGAGTACGAAGAGTGTCTGGTGAAGAGCCGCTTTCTTCATACATCGCCCGCGGCGTTTCAATTGTTTGAATCGATCTTGTTGGAAGGCGGTGAATACTTCTTACTTCCGCAACATCTTGAGCGACTCAAAAACTCTGCTGAATTTTTCGGGTTTACGTTTTGTGAAGACGAGATCGAGCAGGCGTTGGATACGGTTGCCGCCGAGAATCCGGCAGGGGCGCTGAAGGTAAAACTGACCTTGTCGAAACACGGGCATGTCGAAACTGAAACTTCCGCGATCGCGATACGGGAACACTGGCGCGTGGCACTTGCTAACCAGCCGGTCGACGCCTTGGACCGTTTTCTCTTTCACAAAACGACGCGCAGAGACTTCTACAACGCGCAACTCGAAGCGCGCCCTGATTGTGACGACATCATCTTCTGGAATCAGAGAGGCGAGATCACCGAGTCGAGTATTGCGAATGTTGTGGTGTCGATTGATGGTCAACTGTTCACGCCGCCGGTTGAGTCAGGATTGTTAGCCGGAACATTTCGGAACCAGTTGCTGCATCAGGAAAAGATCAAAGAGCGTGTGATTACGATTGAGGAATATAAACGCGCTAATGAAATCTTTCTTATCAATTCCGTTCGCAAATGCATGAAAGCCGCAGATTAACGCAGCCCCACCCAAATTTTTGTATCGCGTTACACCTTTTCGGATCTGCGGACTTGGGTTATAGTGTCCAACCATCACTAGGTAAACCTCTCGGACCGAGAAAACTACAACTTAATCTTCCGCTTTAGGAGGCACGTATGGCTCGCTTCTCAACCGGTGTTCTGCTCCTTGTATTTGCCTTGTCTCTACCGACGATTGTCTCAGCTCAGGTCACGACAAGCGGTCGTCTGACCGGAGTAGTAACGGATTCTCTCGGCGCTTTGGTGCCCAAAGCCGATGTCGAAGCAATCCAGAATGAGACAAAGACCTCATACACGACGACCGCGAGTGAAGAAGGCAGTTGGTCGATCCCGTCCGTTCCAAACGGCACGTACACGATCACTGTCTCCGCTCCAAATTTCAAGAAGACGATAATTAAGAATGTGAAAGTAGACGCTGGCCAGGTAGCGTCGGCAAACGCGACGTTGGAACCGGGCGGCGCCAATGAGCAGATTGTAATCACTGGCGGTGGCGAGATCCTTCAGACTGAAACCGCGAATGTTGCTACTACGATTACCGGCAAGCAGATTACCGAGCTTCCATTCGTCACACGCGACGCTCTCCAGCTCGTGCTGAATCTTCCCGGCGTGCAAACGCCCGGCGTGCCGCGCACCTCGTCGATCAACGGTTTGCCAAAAGGTTCCGTTAACCTCACGCTCGACGGCGCGAACATCCAGGACAACTTCTTGCGAAGCTCGGATGGTTTCTTCACACAAGTCCAGCCGAAAGCCGATGCGGTCCAGGAAGTCACCCTTTCGAGCGCGGTGCCCGGAGCTGAAAGCGGCGGTGAAGGCGCGGTTCAAGTCCGTTTCATAACTAAATCCGGCACTTCTGAATTCCATGGGGGCGCTTTTTGGCAATACCGCTCCCCACGATTTAATTCGAATTACTATTTCAACAACATCGACGGTTTGCCGCGCGACAGTCTGTTCCTGCGGCAGTACGGCGGCCATATTGGCGGGCCGATTCTCATTCCGAAGCTGTTGAAGAATCGAGAGCGTGCGTTCTTTTTCTTAAACTACGAAGAGTTTCGATTGCCGCAGGCATACGGCTCACTTTCGGCGGTTGGAAATATTTTTGTGCTCACGCCCGAAGCGCGTCAGGGACTCTTCACATACAAAGACTCAGGCGGAACAGTTCGAACGATCAACCTTCTTACTTTAGCTGCCTCCAAAGGTTTTCCCGGAACTATCGATCCGACGATTGGCGCCGGCCTCGATATCATCAACTCGGCTGTTCGCTCACAAGGAGCGCTGAGGAGCCGCATTGCGTCAGCCAACGATTTCAACCGGCTCGATTATCAGTTCCAGGATCCCGGTACCAACATTCGCCGTTTCCCAACCGCCAGGTTCGACTGGAACATCACCAAGAACCAACATATGGAGTTCATCCACAACTACCAGTTTTATTATTCGACACCTGACGCCGTTAACGGTCAGAACAGTGTCGCGCCCGGACAGGGCATCGTAATCGGCACACCTGGTGTTACGGGATCCATCTATCGCGATTCTTTCTCTTACGTGATGGCCCATCGCTGGACGATCAACGATCGGCTCGCCAATGAAATACGCGCGACCTCAGGAGGCAACGGCACGTCCGTGTTTACCCGTGAGTTTGCCCCCGGCCTTTTCAGTATGTGGGGTGGTTACGCGGTGCAAAGCGGCACCTTCCTTGGTGCACAGGGTAATGGTACCGGCGCCTTCTATAATCGCCGTACCACCTCGCGCCGCAATACGCCGACGAAAGGGTTGACGGACAACATAACGTTCGTTCAGGGTGATCACACCCTGAATTTTGGCGCGTCGTTCTTGCGCATCAACTCGTTCACGCAGGCGGCAGGGACGCAACTCGTTCCGCAACTGCTGCTCGGAATCACTTCTGACGATCCGATGAACGTCAGCGTCTTCACCAACACGGGATCAAACCCAAACTTCCCCGGCTCGAACTCCACCCAGTTAGCTAACGCTCAATCGCTTTATGCAATCCTGACGGGACGTGTGAGCGCAATCAATCGATCGGCCTCGCTCGACGGTGACACAAAGAAGTATCTCTTCGATAGCTTCACTGAGTTTAACCATCAGAACGAGTGGGCGTTTTATGGACAGGACGCGTGGAAAGTCCGGCCGGGTCTGGTTCTAAATTATGGCCTGCGTTGGGAATTCGAACCTTCGCCCGTGAACGACAATCTCGTCTACACCCGAACAGGCTACGATGGCATCTTCGGCGTTTCCGGCGTCGGCAATCTCTTCTCGCCCGGCGCGTTTAGCGGCCAGCCGACTCAATTTCGCCTGCTCGGCGAAGGCGAACAGGGTTATCGCACGCGACACCATGATTTCGCGCCTTCGTTTGGTTTCGCTTACAGCCCGACTTTCAAATCCGGATTCCTTAAACGCCTGGCGGGCGATGCCGCACAAACTGTCATACGCGGCGGTTATTCGATCGCTTACACCCGTGAGGGCTTCAACGCATACACGGCGATGTTCGGCACAAACGAGGGCGGAACTGTGAACCTGAATGTGAGCCCATCACTGACACCGGGAATTTTCCCGGCCGGCAGCGTGCTGTTCCGTAACGGAAACTTCCCCTCGCTTTCACCACCGGCAGACACGAGCAAGTATCCATTCACACCTGGCTTCGGAAGTGCCGGCAGTTCAAACGATTTCGATGCGCAGTTGAAAGCCGGTTATACGCAGTCGTTCTCGTTCGGCCTGCAACGCGAACTCAACAAGAATACCGCGGTGGAAGTTCGCTTCGTGCGTACTCGCGGAACACACCTCTGGCGGCAGTTCGATCTAAACGAAGTGAACATCTTCGAGAACGGCTTTCTGGCGCAGTTCAAAGCGGCCGCAAACAACCTCGCCATCAGTCGCGCAAATAACAAGGGCGACAACTATGGCAATCAAGGACTGCCGGGACAGGTCAATGTGCCGCTTATTACCGTCGGACTGAATTCGTCGACAAACTCGACGATGGTGACACGCTTGCTGCAAGGGCAAGCGGGCGCGGCTGCGAACACCATTGCATTCAACCTGAGCAATATGAACCGGCTGATTAACGCCGGCCTGGTTCCGTTTACAACACTGCCCACCAGCACAGGCTGCGTCTCAGGAAACACAACGTCGCAAACCTGCAAGGTTTCAAACTTCTTCGTCGTGAATCCGCAGACAGCCGGTGGCGCGTTCCTGATGACACAGGGCACCGATACTTCATTTAACGCCCTGCAAGTCGAGGTGCGGCGACGGCTAAGCAATGGTTTGCTGTTCAATGGTAGTTATCAATACGGGAAGGCACTGGCCAATGCTTTCGTCTCGTCGTCGTCCGTGTTTTCACAACCACGAACGTTGCGGGATCCTGAACTGGACCGCAATTTCTCTCCATGGGATGTGCGCCACTCGTTCAAGCTGGATTACATTTACGAGCTGCCGTTTGGGCCTGGTCGACAGTTCTTTACATCGAGCAATGAAGTCGTCAAACGCCTCGTGGGCAACTGGCAGGTCGGTGGCGTTGTAAGGGTTCAGTCGGGCCCGGCAACCCTGCTGACAAGCGGCGGTCGCGCGACCGTCAACCAGTTTGATTCCGGTGTGGTCCTGCATAACATGACCTTGAAGGACCTCGAAAAGATGGTGCAGATTCGAAAAGATCCGAGCGGCATCGTTTACTGGTTGCCGAAGGACGTGATCGACAACACCGTCGCAGCGTTTTCCAGTTCAACCGGAACTCCGTTGAATCCCAACGCACCGTACATTGGTCCGCCGCTGACACCCGGCGTCTTCGGCGAACGCATCGTCTTCCATGGACCATCGACGGCGCGTTTCGACTTCAACGTACTGAAACGGGTCCCGCTGTCGGAGAAAGTAAACCTTGAAGGTCGAGTCTCGTTCCTGAACGCCTTCAACCGCGCGAACTTCTACCTCGGCGACTCCGACTCGACGATACGCAGTGTGAGTGCGGCGTCGACGTCATTCGGTCAAACTCGATCCGCTTACCGCGATATCACGGTATCGGGAACAAACGATCCGGGTGGCCGATTGATCGAGTGGCAGTTCCGGATCAACTTCTAATCGTGTTTTAACCGCGGATTACACGGATAATTTTTAGATCAGCGCTGATCTTTTAAATAATCCGTGTTATCCGTGGTTAATTCTTTGTGGCGGCTTTTAGCTTCTCAACCTCAGCTTTGATCTGAACGGCGTTCGCCGCTGTGGGTACGTCCTTTAGATATTGTTCGAAGGCTTTCAGTGCGGCGGGCGGCTTCTGTTGCATGAGATAGAGTTGGCCCAGAAACATCTGCGCGGTGCCCGCGCCTGCGCCTGCCAACTCGTATGAACGAAGCAGGGACTTCTCGGCTTCCTCCAGGCGATTGAGTTGGAGCAAAGTTGCGCCGAGCAATAGATGAGCGTTCGCGGCCGTGTCGTTAATCGTGACTGCCTTCCTCAATTCTACAGCAGCCTCATCAAACCGATCTTGACGGTTGAGAATTACTCCCAGCTTAAAATGCAGATCCACTTGCGAAGCAGTATCAATCGTCGGCTCGCTCAACACGCCACGCAAGACCTGCTCTGCTTTGGTTAAGTCAGCCACAGCCAGAAGCGCGTCTGCATACGACAAAGCCAGCCCTTTCATGGAACGATCTTTCTGGTACAGCAGCCCCAGAATCTGGACCGCTTCTTTGGCATGACCTTGCCGGTGCTTCACGACACCAAGGTTGAGGCGGGCGAGATAAAAGTTCTCGTCGATTTTAACTGCCTGCGCGAAGAGTTCAGCCGCTTCCGGGAGTTGGTTCAATTGAAGATAGAGAACACCGAGATCATTCAGCGCGCGAAGGTAATGTGGGGAAATTTTTACCGCGAGCTTGAGTTGCGTGATGGCGGCCTCAATCTGTCCGTCAGCCAGCGCCGTCATGCCGGTATAGTAAGCAGTGACAGCTTCTTTTTTAACGTCCATCGCACGCGCATCAACCACGCCCGAGGTTGTTTTCGATCTTGCCGTGAACGGTCGAAGAAAAACTGTCGTGTAGACTGGCGTATTTCGTAGGATGCGAAATCTCGCGACCGTTGTGTCATACGTGGCGCCATCACTCTCGACAGTGACTATGTAGTCGGCGTCGCGAATGAGATCGCCGGTAACCTGAAACTTGCCTTTCGTATCGGTGAACACGACTTCGATGCGTCCATCGTCGCGGGTCAATGTGAGGCGTATGGGCCGAGGCGGAAGAGTGCCGCCCGGCATGAATATCTGGATCGCGGGTGGCGCCTGAAATAGGACCAACAGGCCGAGGATAATGGACGGGATCCACATAGAACCAGCCACAGATTACACGGATTCTTGAAAAAGATCTCCAAATCTGCGGATGGTTTTTACGGGTAAAGCAGAACCTCTGCTCGGGCGCGTCGAAACTCCTGCAAGCCGCTGTTCCAGGAGGTGACAATATCTCTTGCGCTCTCGCCACGCTTCACGCGTTCCAGCGTGTCTGCGTTCACCAGCAGCCGCAGGTACTTATCAACCTGCCAGTCGTTCGGATACAACTTCCGCAGCGCGAGCGCCATTTCGATCCCGGTCAGCAGCGGACGAAACGCAGCGCGATCCGTGATGATGATGTTCACGCCGCCACACTCGACATCTTTGAAGACTGAAGCCCTGGGCGTAAACCGCACCGGCACAAACCTGACGCCCGGCCCGCCACGTTGATTCAGATAATCGGCGAGCTTATCGCCCTGAATCCACGGCGCACCGACGATCTCGAACGGCGTTTCCGTACCACGACCGACAGAAACGTTCGTCGTCTCGAGTAGACCAACGCCTGGATAAAGCGTCGCCTGAGTCAGGCTGCGCATATTTGGCGACGGATTGATCCAGGTGAGATTCGTTTCATCAAACCACATCCAGCGATGCCAGCCTTCCATCTTTATCACTCGCAGATCCGCGCCGATGTTGCGTTGTCGATTAAATAGCTGGGCCAACTCGCCGATCGTGAGCCCGTGTCGCGTGGGAATCGTATGATACGAAGTGAACGAGAGTTTGTCGTTGTCCGCAATCGGACCTTCGACGTCGACGCCGCCGATCGGATTCGGCCGGTCCAACACAAACACCGGCAGCTTCGCCTTTGCGGCTTCTTCCAACAGGAAGCCGAGCGTGGAGATGTAAGTGTAGAAGCGTACGCCGACGTCCTGAATGTCGAAAACTAACGCGTCGAGATCTTTCAGTTGCTCAGGCTTTGGCCGGCGCGTCTCGCCGTATAGAGAATAAACAGGTAGACCCGTGACGTCGTCCTTTGAATCGGAGACGTTCTCGTCGGCCAATCCGCGAATGCCATGCTCGGGAGAAAAGAGCGCGACGAGCTTCACGCCCGGTGCTTTGCTGAGCACGTCAATCGTGGGGCGGCCCTGGCGATCGCGGCCAGTGTGATTCGTAAGCAGGCCGAGTCGCATGCCGGCCAGCGGCTTAAAGTTGTCTCGCTCGAGGACGTCGATTCCGGTCAACACTTTCTCGGAGACTCCCTCGTTTCGAAACGCAAACTGCTCGAGACTCTTAACGACCTCCATGTAGTAATTCGCGGACTGCTTACGAGCGCGCTCCACAGCAACT
>DASSEB010000367.1:0-2606 GCA_035696765.1 Pyrinomonadaceae bacterium
GGGTTGCGGTTCGCTATTCGTGAAGGCGGGCGCACGGTCGGAGCAGGCACGGTTTCGGAAGTGATGGAATAGGACTTCTATGAACGAAAAAATTCGCATCCGCCTGAAGGCTTACGATCATCGCGTGCTGGACCAATCGACGACGGAAATAGTCGAGACTGCGAAACGCACGGGTGCTCGTGTCGCTGGTCCAATTCCTTTACCGACGGTGAAGAACAAGTGGACCGTGCTGCGCTCTCCGCACGTCGATAAGAAGTCGCGCGAGCAGTTTGAGATTCGCACGCACAAGCGATTGATGGACATTCTCGATCCGACGCCGCAGACGGTTGATGCGCTGATGAAGCTGGATCTGCCCGCCGGTGTTGACGTCGAGATCAAGGCGTTCGGCAGGCAATAAGCTGTGACCGGGATGGAACGACAATGATTAACGGGATCATCGGAAGAAAAATCGGCATGACGCAGATCTTTGCGGCAGACGGCACGGTCACGCCAGTGACGGTCATCAAAGCTGGCCCATGCGTCGTCGTGCAAAAGAAGTCTGCGGCAGGTCCGGACGGTTACGATGCCGTGCAACTCGGCCTGGTGGACGAGAAGCCTTTGAAGTTGAAGAACGTGACGAAGCCGATGCGCGGGCATTTCGAGAAGACGGGCGGCGGCATTCCGCCGACGCGGATCTTGAAAGAGTTTCGCTTGCTTGAATCCGGCGACGGCACAAACGTCGGCGACAAAGTCCTCGTGGATCAGTTTACCGACGGCGAGATGGTTGACGTCATCGGGCGCTCGAAAGGCCGCGGCTTTGCCGGCACCGTCAAGCGACACCACTTCAATCGTGGTCCGGAGTCGCATGGATCGATGAACGTGCGCGCGCCCGGTTCGATTGGCGCTTCCGCGTATCCATCCCGAGTGATCAAGGGAACCAGGTCTTCGGGCCACATGGGCGATGTGCGGCGCACGATAAAAGGTCTAACCGTGGCGCGAGTTGATGCCGAGAACAATCTGTTAATGATTCGGGGCGCGGTGCCCGGGGCAAACGGCAGCGTTGTGGTGGTGAGGAAAGCGGTTAAGCAGAACAAGTAAGAGCTTGGTGCTTTGTACTTAGTATTTGATACGTGGCGAGAAAGTACCAGGTACAAAGAACAAAAAGCGAAGCACAAAGGACAAAGTTATGCCGACAGTCAAGGTGCGCAATATACAGAATGAAGAGGTTGGCGAGGTCGAGCTGTCTGACGCTGTTTTTGGCGCGCCTCTAAACGAGGGTTTGATTCACGCCGCGGTGCGAAATTTCATGGCGAATGCGCGCCAGGGCACCTCCGCGACGAAGACCCGCGGTGATGTCTCCGGCGCCGGGCGAAAACTCTGGAAACAGAAGGGCACCGGCCGCGCTCGTATCGCGTCGCTGCGTTCGCCACTCTGGAAGGGCGGCGGCAACGTTCATGGACCACAGCCGCGTGACTGGTCTTACAACATGCCGAAGAAGATGCGGCAGGGCGCGTTGCGTTCGGCGCTTTCGGAGCGCGTGCGCGAAGGAAATGTTTTTGTGGTGGACGGCTGGAACCTCGAGAAACCGAAGACGAAAGATTTTTCGCAGTCGCTGACGAAGCTGGGACTGAGCGGCAAGACGCTCATCGTCGATTCTCTCGAAAACGACAATCTCATGTTGTCGACGAGAAACCTGCGCCACACGAAAGTCGTGAACAGTTTTGGTCTGAACATCTACGACTTGCTCTATCACGACACGCTCGTGCTTTCACGCGCGGCGGCGACGGAGCTCGAGGAGTTGCTCGGAGCCGGCAAGGGTGAAGAAGCCGCTGGCCCGGAAACCAGCGGCCCCGAAACGACGGAACCTAATAATGAGCAGGAGGCGGCGTAAAGATGAGAACGGTTTGGGACATCATCAAGTCGCCGGTGATTACCGAGAAGGCACTCGCCGCCAAGGAAGAGACGCAGGACACGCAGCAGTTGCTGACGTTTCGCGTTGACCGGCGCGCGACCAAGCCCGAGATCAAGTCGGCGGTCGAGACCATCTTTCAGGTGAAAGTGGACCACGTCCGCACGATCAATTTCATGGGCAAGATGGCGAAACGCGGTCGCTTCGAAGGCCGCAAGCCTTCGTGGAAGAAAGCGTACGTGACTCTGAAGCAAGGCGAGAAGCCGGTCGATTACGGCGAAGCGATATAGCGGAATAACAAGATGGGCATAAAGAAACTTACACCCACATCGGCGGCGCGGCGTTACCAGACGTATCTGACGCGCGATGAGTTGACGGTTGGCGCCGTTCCCGAGAAGTCGCTGCTCGAGCCGAAGAAGCGCATCTCGGGACGCAACAACGACGGCCGCATCACTGTGCGGCGGCGCGGCGGCGGTCACAAGCGGTTTTACCGGATTGTCGACTTCAAGCGCGATAAGGAAGGCGTGCCCGGACGCGTCACTCAGATTGAGTACGATCCGAATCGTTCGGCCCACATCGCGTTGATTACTTATCTCGACGGCGAGAAGCGCTACATCATCGCGCCGACCGGTCTGGAAGTCGGCAAGACGATCATGAGCGGCGCCGAGGCCGATATTCTTCCGGGCAATTCGCTGCCGTTGATCAATATCCCCCTCGG
>DASSEB010000368.1:0-6489 GCA_035696765.1 Pyrinomonadaceae bacterium
GCGCCGTTTCGAGACCCGCGGCAAGCCGGAGTTCAACGATGACTACACCGACATCAAGAGTATTACTGACGGGGGTTGGGTCATCGTCGAGGAGCGTCGTGATGGGCAAACGATGCGTTACGAAGTAAGACGTGACGCAGCCGGACAGATCACGCGCACTTTCTACCGCAACGGCGCGGTGCAGCCGCTCGACGCGACGACGAAAACGTGGCTGGCCAAATTCATACTCAACATCGTTCGCCAGGGCGGCATCGATGCGGACCGGAGAGTGCAACGCATACTGGCCCAACGAGGCGTTGCGGGCGTGCTCGCCGAGATCGATGAAGTTTCCAGTGACTACGCGAAGCGCCGTTACTACGAAGAGCTCCTCAAGCAAGGAAACCTCGACGCCCCTGCTTTGCGCGACGTGTTGCAGCAAATGGCGCGCGTCATCTCTTCCGATTACGAGCAGGCGCAATTGCTGATCGGTGTGGCGCCGATGCTTATCGGCAAGGAGTCTGCGATTCAGCCGTTCTTCGATGCCGTGGCGACGATCAACTCAGATTACGAACATAGTCGCGTGCTCAAGGCGGTGTTGAAGCAGGGCACTCCGAGTAAAGCGTTGCTCACGCTGATCGCTGCTTCGACGAAAGCAATCTCGTCGGATTACGAGAAAGCCGGCGTGCTCAAGGGAGTCGCCGCTGTTTATCTCGACGATCCCACGCTCCGTGAAATCTTTTTCCAAACGATTGCCAGCATCAGCTCTGATTACGAGCGTCGTGGCGTGTTGACAGCGCTGGTGCGAAGGAAGAACCAGAGCGAGGAAGTTTTGCGAATGCTGCTCGACGCAGCGGTTGGAATCTCTTCCGATTACGAGAAGGCGACGTTTCTCGTCGAGGTGTCGAACGTCTACACCGGCGACACGCGTTTGCGCAGCGCGTTTCTAAAAGCAGTGGAGTCGATCACGTCTGATTACGAACGCGGGCGAGTGTTGTCCGTGCTGTTGAAAAATAAACAGATCGGATAACGCCACAGATCACACGGATGGAAAATCTGATCAAAGACATTCGCTACGCCCTTCGCGCGTTGGCGCGGACGCCCGGGTTCACTGCGGTTGCCGTGATCACGTTGGCGCTGGGCATCGGCGCCAATACTGCGATCTTCAGTGTGGTGTATGGCGTGTTGCTGCGACCGCTCGATTATCCGGAGCCGGAGCAGCTAGTGGTCCTGCGCGAATCCAGGCGTTTCAAGCAGCCCGACGCTCAGATTGCTCCGGGAAATTTTCTGGAATGGCAGCGCCAGAACACCGTGTTCTCCGATCTCGCCGCGTATCGCACCGTCTCCTACAACCTCAGCTATGAGGGTGAACCTGAGCGCGTTCTCGCCGGTCGCGTCTCAGGAGGGCTCTTCAAACTGTTCGGCGTGCGGCCGATTCTCGGACGAGAGTTTCTTGCGGACGAAGATCAGCCTGGCCGTGAAAAGGTTGTGATCGTCGGGGAAGGTCTTTGGCGACGGCGCTTTGGTTCTGACCCGAACCTTCTCGGCAGAACCTTGAGACTCAGTGGCGAAGACTTCACGGTGGTCGGCGTTGTCCCCATCGAGTTTCGCCTGCCGGATCAGAGAAAACGAGAACTGTGGACGCCCATCGCCTTTACCGAAACCGAAAGAAGCCTGCACCACGCGCATTACTTCGAGGCCATAGCGCGGCTGAAACCGAACATCACTCTTGAGCAGGCACAGGCGGAGATGACCACGATCGCAGCCCGGCTCGCGCAAGAACATCCGGCGTCGAATGAGGGGTGGACCATCAAACTCGCCCCTGTGCTTGATTTCAATGTCGGAGACGCTCGCAAGCTTCTTTGGACGTTGTTCGGCGCGGTGGGCATAGTTCTTCTAATTGCCTGCGCAAACGTTACGCACCTTCTGCTTGCGCGTGCTGCTGGTCGTCACAAAGAGATTGCTATCCGCGTCGCAGTCGGCGCCGGACGGCTGCGTATCATTCGGCAGTTAGCGACAGAAAGCCTGGTGCTTGCAGTGCTCGGCGCGCTTGCCGGGTTGCCCATGGCGGTCTGGGGGCTGAAAGCAGTGCTCACCATCGCGCCACCGGATTTGCCGCGGCTCTCTGCCGTGACGATAGACAATCGCGCGCTCCTCTTTACCTTACTCGTCACTCTCCTGACGGCTTTGATCTTCGGTCTGGTCCCGGCTCTGCAACTCGCGAAAACGAATACCAATCAGGCCCTGAAGGATGGCGGCAGTGAAGGGAACATCGGTGCGGGCAAGCAACGCGTTGGTAATCTGCTGATTGTTGCTGAAGTTGCTCTTGCAGTGGTGTTGCTGGTTGGTGGCGCGCTGCTGCTTCGTTCGGTCTGGAACATCTATCAGATCAATCCGGGCTTCGATGAACGCAACGCGCTTGCAGTTACGCTTCAACTGTCTGAAAAGAAATACGCAGACGATCAGCAAGTCGCGCGCTTCAGCCAGCAACTGCTCCACGAAGTTTCCCCGCTGCCGGGAGTGCGCGCAGCGGCAGTCGCAAGGATCCTGCCGATCGTGCATGACCTTACGATCGGCTACTACATTGAAATCCGCGCGCGTGAAGCCGACGAAGACCTGCCACTCACAAACTATTCAGCCGTATCCCCGGAGTACTTCTCGGCGATGGGGATTCCGCTCATCGCCGGACGCGCGTTTACCGATCAAGACAGCCAGCAGTCACCTCGAGTTGCTATTGTGAGCGAGCGGATGGCTAAGGAGGCATTCCCGGGTGAGGATCCGCTCGGCAAGAGAATCAACGTAAATACAGGACCGGAGAGTTTTCGCGAAATTGTCGGTGTTGTCGGCGACGTAAAGCAGAAAGCAATCCTCGGCCGAATCATGCCGCACGTGTACGAACCGTTTGCGCAAGCGCCGGCGACGTTCCTGACGCTGGTTGTACGCGCGTCGGGCGATCCGCTACCGCTCGTTCCCGCAATTCGAACAAAAGTGCTCGCACTGGACCACGAGCTGCCACTCCAGCGTGTGATCACTCTCGACCAGATAGTTCCCGATTCAATGAGGCAAGCACGTTTCGCAACGTCCGTCTTTTCGGTATTTGCGGTGGTGGCGCTGCTGCTCGCTATGGCAGGGCTTTACGGAGTCGTTTCGTATTCGGTGGCCCAACGTAGCAGGGAGCTTGGTATTCGTGTCGCACTCGGCGCGCAGGTCCCGGATATTTTGCGAATGGTTCTCAGGCAGGGAATGAGTTTCGTATTGCTGGGTGAAATTGTCGGAATTGCAGCCGCATATATGCTCACTGATTATGTGTACCTGGTCCTTTATGGAGTGACGCCGACCGATACGGCAACATTCGTCGCAGTAGTAGTGTTGTTGTTTCTTGTTGCGCTAGTCGCGTGCTACGTGCCCGCGCGTCGTGCGACGAAAGTCGATCCACTGGTCGCGCTGAAATAGCGAGACTACAGAAACATAAAATTTATGGAAAACTTATTTAAAGACATTCGCTTCGGTGTTCGAATGCTGACGAAGAACCCGGGAGTGACGCTTGTTGCAGTCGTGACGCTCGCGTTCGGTATCGGCGCCAACACCGCCATCTTCAGCGGCGTGAACGCGTTTCTCATGCGGCCGCTCTCGGTTCCGAACGGGGGCGAGTTGGTGCGGCCGCAGGAGACTGCGGAAGACCGCGGCATTACGGATCAGTTTTCCTATCCCGACTTTCTCGACTATCGCAACCAGAGCACGTCCTTCACCGGGTTGGCTGCCGAAGATATGGTCCAGGCCGCGATCGATTCCGAGAACCAGAACGACGTGATCTGGGGGCAAGTCGTTTCCGCTAACTACTTCGACGTGCTTCAGGTCAAGCCGATCATGGGCCGAACGTTTCTGCCCGACGAAGACAAAACCATCGGCGCCAATCCCGTCGTCGTGTTGAGTCACAGCTTCTGGCAACGGCGGATGGGGTCCGATCCAAATGTCGTCGGCAAAACAGTGCAACTCAACAACCGCGCTTACCAGGTGATCGGCGTTGGGCCTGATTATTTTGTTGGGACGAAGTTTGCGCTCGCACTCGACTTCTGGGTGCCCATCACCATGGCTGAAGATCTGCGACGCTCGCCTGACCTGCTCGCCTCTCGCGGCAGTCATTGGATGAACGTCATTGGACGGCTCAAGCCCGGCGTTTCAATCGCGCAGGCGTCGGCGGAAGTGTCTGCGATAGCAAGCCGTTTGAACCAGGCCTATCCGGACAACCGCGCCAACACCACGCAGGCGCAGGTGCTTTCCGAGGTCGACGGCCGTTGGGAAGAAATGGGCAGCGTGTTCAAGAGCGGTGGCGCGATTGCGATGGCGATCGTTGGACTCATTCTTCTGATCGCGTGCGCAAACGTTGCGAACCTGATGTTGGCGAAGGCCGCGGCGCGTCGCAGGGAGATTGGCATTCGTCTCGCGCTCGGCGCGAGTCGCGCGCGTTTGATTCGCCAACTGCTGACCGAGAGCATGCTGCTTTCAATCGTGGGCGGCGGGCTCGGGTTGTTGCTCGCCTTTTGGGTCACGGATCTGATGCAAGGTTTCATTCCCGTCCTTGAATACAACATCGTGAACGGTTTCTTTTCGTTGGATTCGCGCGCGCTCGTTTTCACCCTCATTATCTCTCTCGGCACGGGCATCGTGTTTGGACTCGCTCCGGCGTGGCATTCGTCGAACCCGGACGTCGTGCCGGTGCTGAAAGGCGATCCGGAAGCAGCGAAAAGAGGGAAGCGACGGGCCTTCGGCCTGCGAAACGTTTTGGTCGTGGCCCAGGTTGCGTTGTCGCTCGTCGTGCTCGTGTGCGGCGGGCTCTTCATCAAGAGTTTCCGCAAGGCGCAGACGATGGATCCCGGCTTCGGCAACGCGAATGGACTGATCGTGTCGATGAGTCCGACGCTCGTTGGTTACGACAAAGACCAGGCGCGACAGTTTTTCCGCCAGGTCCTCGAACGCATGTCGCATCTGCCGGGTGTGGAAGCTGCCGCGTTCACCCGAACGCTTCCGCTCGGAGACAGCTCCAATTTTAACGGTCCAATCCTGAAAGAAGGCGAGACGCTTGCGCGCGGCAGCGCCGGACGCAACATCATGACGACCGTGATTAGCCCTGGCTACTTCCAAACGATGCAGATTCCCATGCTCGAGGGACGTGACTTTGACGATCGAGACCAGCCAAAAACGAAGGCCGTAATCATCGTCAATCAGCGCATGGCTGAGATGCTTTGGCCGGGCGAGAGCGCTGTCGGTAAACGCATCTTCATCGGCACTGACGGCCGCGATCCGCTCGAAGTTGTCGGCGTTGTCAAAACAGGCAAGTACCGCAATCTGGCGGAAGATCCGAAACCGGTTTTCTATTACTCGATGGGCCAGTGGCGCCCGACGACGATGGCGCTTGTGATTCGTCCGAGTGTTGACCCGCGTTCACTCGTCGGCGCGGTCCGCAGCGAAGTGCAGGCGCTCGATCGGCGTGTGCCTGTCTTTGCAGTGAAGACGATGGAACAGCACAAAACGTACGCGCTCTGGGCGCCAAACATGGCCGCGAGTTTTTCACTCGCGTTCGGCATGGTGGCGATCTTGTTGAGTGCGGTCGGACTTTACAGCGTGATGGCTTACGTCGTATCGCAACGCACACGCGAGGTGGGCATTCGCATGGCGCTCGGCGCGGACCGCAACGACGTGATGAAGATGATCACGCGACAGGGAATGCGGCTGGCGGCTGTTGGCGTCGGGATTGGATTAGTGTTGGCACTGGCGCTCGCGCAGGTGTTGTCGTCGCTGTTGATTGGTATCAGCGGGTACGACGTGACGACGTTCATACTCGTTCCGGTGTTGCTGGTTGTAGTGGCGCTCGTTGCGTGTTACCTGCCCGCGCGACGCGCGACGAAAGTCGATCCGCTCGTGGCACTGCGATACGAATAACTAACCACGGATCACAGGGATTTATGCTGAAAGATCTTCGCTACGCTTTTCGCAGCCTGATACGGCAGCCGTCGTTCACGCTGATCACCGTCATCACGCTTGCGCTCGGCATCGGCGCGAACACTGCGATCTTCAGTGTCGTTTATTCGGTACTGATCAAGCCGATGCCGTTCCATCGCTCCGAACGGTTGGTTCTTCTTTGGGGTGATGCAGAGGGTAATTCTCGAAACCAGGTCTCGCATACAGACATCGTCGACTACCGCGCGCAGCAAACAGTCTTTGACAGCATTACGACCTTCAATAGCTGGACTCCACTTATCTCGGGAACCGGCGAGCCCGCCCGTATCAATGCCGCGCTGGTCGGCGATGATTTCTTCAAGGTGATGGGCACGCAGCCGTTTCTCGGCCGCGCCTTTCTGCCGGAAGAGCAGCAGGATGGCAAAGACCAGGTAGTGGTTTTGAGTTATGAACTGTGGCAGCGGCAATTGAATTCTGATCCGAATGCTGTTGGTAAGTCCATCCTCTTGAATCTCCGGCCCCACACGATCGTTGGCGTAATGCCCGCGAACTTTC
>DASSEB010000369.1:0-23649 GCA_035696765.1 Pyrinomonadaceae bacterium
CAGTGCGAATGACGAGCGTCATGAACGAATAGGCAAGATCCGGATGGGGGAAGTAAACCGCAGGTGGTAACTCATCGATCAAACTGTCGTACCTTACGTTGCCGACAACTCCGACGATCTCCGCCGGCGTCGGCTTCTCAAACATCGCAACGTCCAGGCGCTTTCCAATCGGATCCTCGTCCGCAAAATACTTTCGCGCCAGCACTTCGTTGATCAGTATCACGTGCTTCGGTTCTTTGAGTTCGAGATCCGAGAAGTTACGACCGCGCAGCAGCGGAATGCCCATTGTCGGGAAGTAGCCCGCATCGACAACGCGGACGTCAGTGCCTGGACCTTGTCCCGGCGGCGGCTCCGGCCGGCCCAGGATCTTGAAACCGGTGTTAGAACCCAGGCCACCATACAGCGGCAGATGGTTAACCATGCCTGCTGACCGAACGCCCGGCAACTGCCGGATGCGATCAAGCGCCTGGGCAAAGAAAGTGACGAGCTGAGGGTCTTCGCGATACTTGGCTTCGGGTAGTCGGACCACCATCGAAAGAATGTTGTCCGTGTCGAATCCGCGATCTACTTGTTGCAGACGCACAAAACTTCTAATCAGCAACCCCGCACTGGCAAGCAGGACGACGGCGAGTGCGATTTCGGAAACGACGAGCGCGTTGCGCAAGCGACGGCTTCCGCTCGCCTGGCCCGACTCTGACTTGCCGCCCTCTTTGAGTGAGTCGTTGAGGTTGAGTCGTGAAATGTGCAACGCCGGCGCGAGGCCAAAAATAATTCCCGTTAACAGAGACACGCCGAGCGTCCAGAGCAGCACGGTCGTGTTCAGGCTGACGGTTTGTAGACTCACCAGATCGCGCGGGCTAATCAGCATCAGCGCCTTGATGCCGAGCCATGCGAGTCCGAGTCCGAGCACACTGCCGAGAATGGCGAGCAGCAGGCTTTCAGTCAGCAACTGCCGGACGATGCGGCCGCGGCGCGCGCCGAGTGCAGCGCGAACTGCAATTTCTTTTTCGCGCGACGTGGCGAGCGAGAGCAGAAGGTTCGCGACGTTGGCGCACGCGATGAGCAAAACGAACCCGACCGCGCCAAGCATCAACCACAACGGGCGTCGAACGCTGCCGAAGAATTGTTCGCGCAGCGGCAGTACTTCTGCTGAGTAGTTTTTATTGTACTGCGGCGCCTCATCGGATAAGCGCGCTTCGATCGTACGCAACTCCGCCTCGGCATGGTCCCGCGTAACGCCCTGTTTCAATCGCCCCACCGCGGAGAGAAAGCGGCCTCGTTCGTTTACACCGGGCCCGGTTGGCATCGGCAATACGGTCCAGAGTTCTGCGGGACGTCCGGTGCCCGATCGCTGTTTGATGTGAAACTGAAAATTGGGCGGCATCACGCCGACGATCGTGAATTTAAATGCATTGAGGGTTATCGTTTGCCCGATGACGTTGGGCTGGCCACCAAAGCGTCGTTGCCACAAACCGTAGCTGAGCACGGCAATGGGAGGACTCTGCGGTTTATCGTCTTCCGGTAAGAACGTTCGACCGAAAAGCGGATCAACTCCGAGGACTTTGAAAAATTCCGCCGTGGCAAACTGGACCGAGAGTTCTTCCGGTTCTCCACTGCCCGTCAGATTAAGACGTTGGTCCGTGAAGGCGGCAACGTTCTCGTAGCTCGTGCTCTGTTCGCGCCAGCGACGAAAGTTGGCACGCGAAGTGGTGTTCTGATGACGGCCTTCGGGTGTCACTTCCCACAACATCACGATCCGTTCCGGATCACCGTAGGGAAGGGGTCGCAGGAGTAGTTCATTGACGACTGAAAAGATCGCAGTGTTTGCGCCGATGCCCAACGCAAGCGTGATCACGGCAATCGCGGTGAACGCTTTGTGTTTGGCGAGCATGCGAATGCCGTAACGAATGTCCTGCATCAACGTTTCAAACACTCCGCCGCCCTTTACGTCGTAAGCCGCATCGACGGCCCGGTTCACGTTCCCGAAACTTTTCATTGCTTTTTCTCGTGCTTCCCCCGGCGACATTCCCGCCTTGATATTTGCTTCGACTTGCAACTCCAGATGCGAGCGCATCTCCCGATCGATATCAGTAAGGACCGTCTCTCGCTGCCGTAGTGCACGCAGCCGATCCCGCAGTATGTTGAACCACTTCATTCGAACAAATCCTTCTTCCCTAATTCCTGTGCCCACCCTCAATCGTCTAGCTTTCCCTGATGATTTGAGTATCTTCCCTGATAGAGCGTTCTTTTGTGCTTTTTGTGCCTTTTTGTGGCTAACGCTTTATGTGGCCTGTCGCACCTTCGCGATCGCGAGCACGAGCCGATCCCAACTCGCTTCCTCCGTCTCGAGCTGCTTGCGGCCGGTCCGCGTCAGTTTGTAAAACTTGGCCTCACGTCCGGTCTCATGCACGTCCCATCGCGCTGAAACCCAGCCTTTCTGTTCGATACGATAGAGCGCCGGGTACAACGATCCCTGCTCTACGTTGAGCATCTCATCAGACAGTTGGCGAATGCGCTGAATCATTCCGTAACCATGCAACTCCCCGAGCGAGAGTGCTTTGAGGATGAGCATGTCGAGCGTGCCCTGTAGCAGATCGGCTTTGTCCTTTGCCACGTTGAAAACTCCTAAAATCCGCGATACCTAGAAAAGGTAGGCATCATACGGATCGATACCTAGATTGTCAAAGCATGCACGGGGGTTCAGAACCGGGCGTGCCGTATGTTAGCCTCCGGGTCATGGACGTCCGGGCTTACCTGAAAAGAATCAACTACAGCGGCTCGCTCGCGCCGACGCCGGAGACTTTACGCGACCTCCAGGTCGCACATCTGCGCACTGTGCCGTTTGAGAACCTCAGTATTCACGCCGGCGAACCGATCGTTCTCGAGGAAGACGCGTTATTCACTAAGATCGTCGAGCGCAAGCGCGGCGGCTTCTGTTACGAAGCCAATGGTTTGTTTGCGGGCTTACTGCGTGCTTTGGGTTTTGATGTGGCGATGTTGGCGGCCGGCGTGGCAAAGAAGGAGGGAGGATTTGGACCGCAGTTCGATCACATGACTCTCATGGTCACGCTGGCCGATCGTTGGCTCGTGGACGTTGGTTTTGGTGAGTCATTTGTGGAACCGTTGTTACTCGACGAGCGCGGTGAGCAGGTGCAGGGAACGCGCGCCTTTCGCATCGATACTGACGACCCCTATTTAATTCTGGTGCGTCGCAGCGACAGCAGTGATTGGGAACCGCAATATCGTTTCACGTTACAACCTTACACCTTTGCTGATTATGATGAGATGTGCCGTTTCCATCAGACCTCTCCGGATTCGCATTTCACGAAAGGCCGCCTCTGTTCTCTCGCAACCAAAGACGGCCGCGTAACACTCAGCGATATGCGGCTGATTACGACAAGTCCTCAACTCCGCGATGAGCGAACTCTAGCGAGCCAGGAAGAATACGACCGCATTTTGCGTGAAGAATTTGGTATCGTCATGAAGAATGTTTCCTAGAAGCACGAGGTTCTTGTACCGACATGCGGCCTCTGAGTGAACTCATCAATACACAAGATCCGGCCTGGCCGGAGGTCCAGCAGTGGATTGCAAATGCGTCAAACGCTGTCGAAGTGCTACCTGCAAATGACAAGGACCGCGAGTCAGCTCTTTTGGCTATTCAGGTCACCACACGATCCCCGATGGGTGCGATTGTGTACGAGACTGGCGGACTCTTGATTGATCACGGTTGGCTTCGCGTACTCGGCTCCGGGCATGAGCGCCTTCCGCGTTCACTTGCGTCCTGGAACGAGGGTCGAACGATGTTTGGAGATGGGAATCCTCCAGGGTATCTGCTGGTGGCAGACGACGTGGTGGGCGGATTTTTTGCAATCAACGGCGGTAGTCTCGGTCCGGAACAAGGCTCAGTATTCTATTTCGCGCCGGACAGAGTCGAATGGGAGTGTTGCGATCTGACTTACAGTCAATTCCTTGTTTGGTGCTTGCAGGGTGATGTTGCCGGGTACTACCAAAGTCTGCGGTGGCCGGGTTGGGAGCAGGAAGTAAACACGGTTGGCGGCGATCAAGCAATCTTTATCTTTCCATTCCTCTCGACGAAAGGACCACCACTCGGAGAGCGGCACCACGGAATCGTTCCCATATCGGAGCTGTTTACCCTACACGTCGGCGGCAATTCCTAACCGTAGCTTGCTCCGCGCTTCTTCAAGCTTTTGTTTTTGCAGCGACACGGATCTGTGATGTTGTGACGCCAGACTCATCGCTATGACAACAGCACGAGAAGACAATCTACAGACAATTCGAGAAATGGTGAAGGACATCGATTTCTGCATGCTCACGACCGTGGATGAAAAGGGTGACTTGCACAGCCGGCCGATGTCGTCCAACGGTGAAATCGATCCCAATGGAGACATTTGGTTCTTTACAGGCGTGTCGTCGCACAAGGTCAGTGAGGTCGAGAAGTTGCCAAGAGTGAATGTCAGCTTCGCCGATCCGGAGAACCAACGCTACGTGTCGATCACCGGGAAAGCGCAGCTCGTCCGCGATCGCAACAAGATCGAAGAACTGTGGAAGCCCGAATTCAAGATGTGGTTTCCGGAAGGGAAGGACGATCCGGAGATCGCGCTGCTGCGAATCAATTTGGAAAAGGCTGAATACTGGGACAGTCCTTCAAGCACGATCGGTTATGCGCTGAGTTTTGTTTCGTCGGTGGTGACAGGAAAGGAGCCGGACTACGGCGAGAATAAGAAACTCGATCTCGGTTAGAAGACTTTCAGCCAAAAAAGTTTTTTGTGCTTTTTGTCGCTCTAACTACTTCGACGCGTCAGGCTAGTCGCCACCGCGACCAACTCCGCCAACTCAACCGGCTTCGGCACGTGCATGTCGTAGCCCGCACGCAACGCATGTAAACGATCTTCGACCCTCGTATAAGCTGTCAACGCAATGGCCGGTATCCTTCTAAGGTTATTGGCAGGCAGCCCGCGAATCCTGCGAATCAACTCGTATCCGTCAACGCCGGGCATCCCAATATCGCTGATCAAAATGTCCGGAGCGAAGGTGACCAGCGAGTCCAGTGCTTCACCCGCAGTTCCTACAACTTTGACTTTCGCGCCGCAGTACTCGAGTCCCTGTCTCAATAACTCGCGTGTATCTGCTTCATCGTCCACGACGAGGATCCGCATACCGTCAAGCCGATCAGCGACATCGTCCGCGGGCAGCAACTCTCTCGCCGCTGGATGCACGCGGCTGCCAGATGAATCGACTTGATAGACGGGACTGATCGGCAGCATCACAGTGAAGGTCGCGCCGTGCCCTTCACCTTCACTGTTTGCACTAACAGTTCCGCCATGCAGTTCAACGAGGTGTCTCACGATTGCCAATCCCAATCCCATGCCGCCGTGTTGCCGGCTTGTCTTCTGGTCTGCCTGCCTGAAACGATCGAAGACGTGCGGCAGAAAATCGGGCGAGATGCCCTGGCCAGTATCGCTGACGATAATCTCGAGATGGGAATTCACTCGCTGCGAGCGAATCTGTACACGGCCGTCACGGGGAGTGAATTTAATTGCGTTAGAAAGGAGGTTCCAGACTACTTGCTGAAGTCTAACCGGATCGCCGGGAATCGAAACCTCCCCTGTGTCGATCACCTTTTGCACGCGCACGCCCTTCGCTTCGGCGGCCGGCCGTACGGCTTCAACGGCCGCGTCAATAAATGAATTCGGATCCGTCGGCCGCACGTCCATGCGCAGCTTGCCGGTGATGATTCGCGAAACGTCCAACAGGTCGTCGACGAGTTGCGCCTGCGCACGCGCATTGCGCTCGATGGTATCGAGCGCTTTGGTTTCGTCGCTTTCGGATAGTTGGCCCAGGCGCAGCATGCGGGCCCAACCGAGAATCGCGCTCAGCGGAGTCCGTAGTTCATGAGAGATAGTGGCAAGAAACTCCTCTTTGAGCCGGCTCGATTCTTCCGCCTGGCGATACAGACGCTCGTTGTCCGTAGCGGCCTTCTCTGCCTCCTCGCGCGCGCGCTTCGCCGTTTCGTAGAGTCGCGCATTGTCCATCGCGATCGCCGCTTGCGATGCGAGACTAAAAACGAGTGTCTCATCTCGCTCTGTAAAAACGTCCGGCTCCGGATGTCCGAAGAACAGACCGCCAAGCACCTCTCCCGAACGTGAAATAACCGGCACTGCCAGGTAGCTAACCACTGGAAGATGACCTTCGGGCATTCCGTAGTACGGAGAATTCTTGCCGTATCGCGGATCGAGTTTTACGTTTCCAATTCGCACTACTCCTTCGCCACGAAAAGTCGGGGAGAAGAGATCAGTTGCACGCGGCATCGGAGAGTGTTCAAACGCCTCGCGAGGCACGCCTGCGAGCGTGTACAACATGTAAGAGGCGCCCTCTTCGTTCAGAACGTTGTAGAAGAACGAACCAAAGCGTGCTCCGGTTAGTTCAGTCGCTGCGTTGGTGACTGCTTGAACTGTCTTGTGTAAGTCGAGTTCGGCGGAGATTATCTGGCCCACCTCGTAGAGCGTGCGCAAAGCATCGGCTTGCTCGCGCAACGTTTCTTCGTTTGCTTTACGAGTCGAGATGTCCTGCACGAATCCCAGCATCCCTACGACCTCTCCGCCATCGCCGTAAACGCCACGTCCTCTTGCGGAGACCCAAACCTCTCGACCGTCACCACGCTCCAGGCGATATTCGATGTCGTAGTCGGTATGTTCAGCAAGGGCTTGTTCGACTCCGAGCTTAGCGCGTTCGCGATCCTCAATATGCAGCAACTCGCGCAGTTGCTCCCATGTCAGGTATGGACCAGATGGGATGCCGAACATCTCTGCCGCTATGTCTGACATTGTGATGACGTCGGTTTTTGCGTCCCATGACCAATCGCCTAGCCGCGAAGCTGCGAGAGCGAGTCTCAAACGTTCGGAAGCTTCGTCGAGTGCCTGACGTGCCTGCCGCTGCTCCGTGATATCGCGCGCAATTTTAGAAGCGCCAACGATTTTTCCATGCGGACCTCTTATCGGCGACACTGTCAACGAAATGTTTATGAGCCTTCCATCCTTTCGCACGCGCACTGTTTCATAGTGCTCGATACGCTGGCCCGCCCGGAGTCGCGCGAGGATCGAGGGTTCTTCGTCGAGATGGCCCTCCGGGATCAGGATCGTGACAGATTTGCCGATGACTTCGTCGGCGGTGTAACCGAAAATGCGTTGCGCGCCTTGGTTCCAACTGGTGATGATACCGTCGAGCGTCTTACTGATGATTGCGTCATCGGCTGATTCGATCAGGGCCGCGAGCCAATAAGGCGCGAGCTCGGGACTTTGCAGATCTGTGAGTTGAGCGGTGGCGAAACTGCCGTCTGGCGACCTATCGTCAGGGCGTTTTATAGACATAACTGTGCGAAACTCTCGGTGCGCTTCGGAGAGACCGTTAACAGGGGATAGCAGGGGTGAGAGGATTATAGCAGGGGACGTACGGAATGAGTATCGGATGCAGCGTATCTGATGGTGGAAGCGTAATTACGTTTTTGAAAACCCGGCAGCACAAAAGGCACAAAATGTTACAAAACATTCAGTGCCTTGCGCTTCCTTGTGGCTTTAGTTAGTGGCCCTGCGACAGTTTGCCGATGAGAGTGAACAACGGCAGGTACATGGCGATGACGATCGATCCGATCGTGACGCCGAGGAAGCCGATCAGTATCGGTTCAATTAGGGTCAATAAATTGGCAATCGCGGCGTCGACTTCCGCTTCGTAGAAGTCGGCGATCTTGCCTAGCATCGCATCGAGGGCGCCGGTCTGCTCGCCGATTCCGATCATCTGCGCGACCATGTGCGGAAACACTTCCGTCGCTTTCAAAGGATCGACGAAGCTTTCACCGCGCTCTACACCAGTTCTCACTTTCGTAATCGCCTCTTCAATGATCACGTTGCCCGACGTCTTCGCAGTGATGTCCAACGACTGCAAAATCGGCACACCCGAAGAGAGCAAGGTGGAAAGCGTGCGCGAGAACCGCGCGACGGAAATTTTGCGGAAGATGTCGCCGAGGATGGGCACCTTCAGAAGCACTCGATCGATGTTCTTCCTGCCGGCGGGCGTCTTGTAGTAAAACCTTACCGCGATGCCGGTTCCGATTACCGAGGCAAGTATCACCAACCCTCCCCAACCAGCGAGAAAATTACTGAAGCCGACGACGATGCGGGTCGGCAACGGCAACTGTTCGCCTGGTCCAAGCAGACCAAGAAAGATGTTCTGGAACTGCGGAATCACTACGATCATGATCACTGCCACGGCGACGATCGCCAGCAGGATCACAGCCGTGGGATAGATCATCGCGGAGATGATGTCGCGTTTCAGCTTGACGATCTTTTCGATGAACGTCGAGAGTCGTTGCAGAATCAGATCGAGAATACCGCCTGTCTCTCCGGCTTCAACCATGTTCGCGTAAAGCTGATCGAAGACGCGCGGGTGGCGGGCCATTGCCGCCGCCAGAGTCGAACCTTCTTCAACGTCCTGACGCACCTGCAAAAGAATCTGCTGGAAATACTTGTTCTCCTGCTGCTGGGCCAGGATTTCAAGACACTGGACGAGGGGCAAACCGGCGTCGATCATCACTGAAAACTGCCGCGTGAAAATCGACAGGTGCTTTGACTTCACCTTCTTTCGCCGGCCGATCTTCGGAATACTGATCTCCCGGCCTTTTTCTTTCACGGAAGTCAGCGTCACTTGCTCGCGCCGCAAAATCTGACGCAAGGCTTCGCGATTATCGGCGACGCGTTCGCCGACAACGATCTCGTTCAGTCGGTTGCGGCCTTTGAAAACGTATGTGGGCATAGCGGTGAGCTCCAGAGTGCTTATCTAACGTTGGGTCTGGTACCAACCGGTCGAGCCTGGGCATAGGGGCTCGCGTGCGGCTTCGTTGTGTTACCGGTATTCACTCCCGAACCACGATCGATCAGTTCGCGGAGTTCGTCCACGTTCGACGAACGTTGCAGTGCGGTATCGAGAGTGATCTGGCGTTTGTGATAAAGAGTTGCCAGTGCCTGGTTGAAAGTCTGCATTCCATACTTGTCCTGGCCCGTTTGCATCATCGAATAAATCTGGTGGACTTTGTCTTCGCGGATCAGGTTTCGTATAGCGCCGTTGGGCACGAGAATCTCGAGCGCCATCGCGCGACCGCTTCCTTCAGCGCGCGGCAGCAGCGCCTGGCACATGATGCCTTCGAGCACGAGGGACAACTGCGCGCGAATCTGTGCCTGCTGATCGGATGGAAACACGTCGATGATGCGGTTGATCGTGGAGGCGGCGGAGTTTGTATGCAGCGTAGCGAGCGTAAGGTGTCCGGTTTCCGCGATACGCAACGCCGACTCGATCGTCTCGAGGTCACGCATTTCACCGACGAGCACAACGTCCGGATCCTGGCGCAGCGCGGTTCGCAGAGCTGCTGCAAATCCGTGTGTGTCGGCGTTGACTTCGCGCTGGTTGATCAAACAGCCTTTGTGGTTGTGAAGAAACTCGATCGGATCTTCGATCGTCAGAATGTGTTCGTGACGATCGCGATTGATCTTGTCGATCATGGCCGCCAGCGTGGTGGACTTGCCGGAACCCGTTGGACCAGTCACGAGAATCAGACCACGAGGCTTCTCACAGAGTTGTTTCACCACGGACGGCAGACCTAACTCTTCAAACGCTTTGATTTCGTATGGAATCGCGCGAAAGACTGCGCCCACCGCGCCGCGCTGGTTGAACAAGTTCGCGCGAAAACGTGACAAGCCTTTGACGCCGAATGAAAAGTCGAGCTCGAGGTTCTCCTCGAAACGATGCTTTTGCGCGTCGGTCAAGACGGAGTAAGCGAGTTGCTTCGTGTCGGCCGAGGTAAGGACGCGGTACGATTCGAGCGGACGCAGATGCCCGTCGACTCTAACCTGCGGCGGCGAGCCTGTCGTAATGTGAAGGTCCGAACCGCCGAGTTCAGAAAGCTTTCGCAGCAGTTCGGAGAGTGAGATTTGCGGCGCGGTTTCGTTCAGTCGCATCTAAGTCGTCTCTCCTGTCGCAAGACTCAATTTCACGTCGAAGTCTTTCACGCAAAGTCGCAAAGGCCGCAAAGCAACTGTTCAGAAACTTTTGCGTCCTTTGCGTCTTCGCGTGCAATCGCTATTCGTTTGCGGCTTTGGCGCGCAGCGATTCGATGAAGCGCTCGGCCTCGCTCGTCATGCGATCCGCAAACTCAACCGGCGAATCGGTGGTGAGTCCGTAAATGCGACCACCCGCTTCCGTGAAATAAAACGTCCATGCCTTTTCAGGTGTCAGTGCGTCTT
This sequence comes from Pyrinomonadaceae bacterium, assembly GCA_035696765.1. Lineage (GTDB taxonomy): Bacteria > Acidobacteriota > Blastocatellia > Pyrinomonadales > Pyrinomonadaceae > PSRF01. Next base: position 10,311 of record DASSEB010000369.1, read on the forward strand.
TCGGAGTTCGCGCTGTAACGACAAAAACGCGAGCGCCATTAACTTCGCGCACGAAGTCGTTGACCACCCAGCCACCTGACGCGACCATCTTGTCGATAACCATGCGACGCAGGTCACCGACAGCCACGCCACCCAGCATCTTTTTCGCTTCGCGAGAAGTCAGAAAAACCGGGTTCGGCCGGCTCAACGCAACCACCGCAAGATTCATTTGACCAGGCAGCGTCGCGGCTGTCTCTCTAAACGCCGGATGTGCTGCATTCACGACTCTCGGTCTGACTGCGCCATTCGAAACAGTTGCAGTCATGGCCGGAGGCGGCGCTGTGGTCGTAACAGCGGAACCTGCCGGCAAAGACGGCAACGCCGGACCAGCAACTCCCGACACGTCGCCAAGCGAAATGTTGTTAGGCAACGACAGCATCGCGTTTCGATGGGCCAACTCAGCGGCCAATCTCTTTTGTCGCAGGCGCGCGCGATAGCGTCGCCACCAGGCGCGTGAACGATAGCGATGATGGCGCTTCTGTCCGATTTCGACAGTCTGTCTCACACCGTGTGCTGAATTCGTGAACGGCAACATGATGCCCACGGACAGCACCAGGATCAGTGATATGGCAATTGTTCTTAGCATCTTCGGTTCTCCTCAGTTAGGCGACCGTTTCACGAACAACTTCTTCAGGGCTCGTCACGCCTTCGCGAATCTTGTACAGACCGGATTCACGCAACGTGATCATGCCGTCGTCGATCGCCTTCTTTCTCAATTCAAGTGCGGAAGCGCCGATCAAGATCAACTCACGAATCTCGTCGGTAATTTCCATCACTTCGTAAAGTCCGATTCGCCCTTTGTAACCGGTGTTATTGCACGTCGAACATCCCTTGCCCTTGTAGGTTTTTATCGTTTTCGCTTCCTCTGCTGAGAAGCCGACTTCGATCAGCGCCTCGGGCGGAGTTTGATGTTCCTGCTTGCAGTCTTTGCAGATACGGCGAATCAGTCGTTGTGCCTGGATGAGGTTTACGCTGGTGGCGACAAGGAAGGGTTCGATGCCCATATTCATCAGGCGGGAAATAGTTGAGGGAGCATCGTTGGTGTGGAGCGTAGAGAGGACGAGGTGGCCGGTTAACGCGGCTTTGATGGCGATTTCAGCCGTCTCAAAGTCGCGAATCTCGCCGACGAGAACAATGTTTGGATCCTGGCGCAGGAAAGATCGAAGAGCGGCGGCGAAGTTCAAACCGATCTGCTCCTTCATCTGCACCTGATTGATGCCGGGAAGGTTGAACTCGACCGGGTCTTCCGCGGTCATGATGTTTGTCTCGACTGTATTCAACGACTGGAGCGCTGAATAGAGAGTGTTTGTCTTACCGCTTCCGGTTGGTCCAGTCACCAGGACCATGCCGTAAGGCTTGGAAATGTTTCGCTTGAATTTGACCAGCGACTCCGGCTCGAAACCGAGTTTAGTCATGTCGAGCATGAGGTTCTGCTTGTCCAGCAAGCGGAGTACGACTTTCTCGCCAAACAGAGTCGGAAGAGTGGAGACGCGAAAGTCGAGCTCACGCGAACGCGAGTCAACTTTCACTTTGATCTTGATGCGGCCGTCCTGGGGCAGACGCTTCTCCGAGATGTCGAGCTTTGACATGATCTTGATGCGCGAGATCAAAGCATCGCGAATTTTCAAAGGCGGGTGCATCACGTCGTACAACACGCCGTCGATACGAAACCTGATGCGCAGCTCTTTCTCGTAGGGTTCGACGTGAATGTCAGACGCGCCGCGCCGCAGTGAATCAACGAGCAAGACGTTGACGAGACGCACAACCGGTGCGTCTTCACTCATGCGCGAGAGAGCAACGAGATCGATCTCCTCGTTGTCTTCAACTACTTCGACGTCCTCGGTCTCGCCGGTTGCGAAGTCGATGCTGTCGAGGGAGACAAGGTCGGCGTGAGTGATCGCGCCGTTACCATTCGAATCGTTAGACGAACTCGGGAGTGTGACTTCTTCTGTCGCAATGGACGCCAACTCGATTTCGCGTGAGCTGCCGTAATACTTGGCGATTGCCTGTTGCACGCTGCCTTCGGCAACGACCACAGGTGCGACGTTCAAGCCAGTCATAAACTTGACGTCGTCGATGGCGAAGACGTTGGTGGGATCCACCATTGCGAGGGTGAGTGTTGCGCCAACGCGCGAGAGGGGCAAAACGGAGTGTTTTTGCGCGACCTCCTGAGGGATGAGGCTTAACACGGCGGGGTTGATATTGAAGAGATCGAGGTTAACGGAGGGTATGCCGTACTGTCTGGAGAGTACGGCGGTGATCATGTCGTCGCTAACGAGGCCGAGTTTGACGAGATTGAAGCTGAGTCGACCACCGTGTTGGCGTTGATAGTCGAGTGCCTCTCTCAGGTTTTGAGGGCTAATCAGATTTTCGCGGACCAGAATTTCGCCTAATTTGGCTGACATTTATGGCTCTAAACTTTCGGGAGTGGATAGATCCCCGCTTACTCTTGGTGGATTTGGAGGGGCGCCGATGTGGCGCGAGGCATGATTCCGAACCTGTCTCACAACGATGGTTCAACATCGTTGTGCGTTCATAGTACAGTTTGGGTACTTAGAGTGTCAAGGTAGGTTTTCCAGCGAAAACAGTGAAGAAAGGCACAGATTACACTGATAAAAACCGATCCGTCTTCATCAGTGTAATCCGTGGTTAGGGTCGTTATGGGCGCTTGCGCGGAGCGGGTTTGGTCTTCTCCGGCGTCACTTTTTCCGCGTTTTTCAACTCCGTCAGGATCGCCTTCGCGTCGTCCTTCATGGGATTTGTATCGGGCGCGACGTCGACGAAGTGCTGGAGAAAGTTGGCGGCTTCCTGGAAGTTCGCCTTTTCGCCGCTCGCGTAAAGCGCCAGGCCGGCTCCGAGGTTCGCTTCCGGGCTGTCCGGTTGGCTCGTCAGAATCGTCTTAAACTCCGCGAGCGCCTTGTCTGCGGCTCCCGCGTCGAGCAGCATCTGCGCCATGTCGAGTTGCCCTTTCGCTTTCTTCGCCGGATCAGTTTCGATCGCGAGGTAATCCTTGAACGCTGCGAGTCCCGCTTCTGACTGTGTCGGATCGCCCTTGCTGACATACAGTCTCATTGCTTCAGCGTTGGTAAGCATCGCCGCATACTTGTTGCCGTTATATCTTTGGACCTCCGCGGGATCGGTCGGGACCGGCAGCGCCTTAATCAGCGCTACAGCTTTATTTGCAGCCTCCGCAGCGGCCTTGAAATCGTCTTTTGCAGTTTGCAGGCCGGCAGTGCGTCCGGCATCGTCCAATGTCTTTGATCTCACAGTTGAGTTGAAGCGTTCGACACCACGGCCCTTAAGAGCCACAGCTTTGTTTGTGAGAATGGCCGGCTGATCAGCATCGGCAGCCAGACCTTCGTCATACTGAGCGATAGCCGCGGTGTATTTCTGGATCGCTTCCTCAGTGTTTTGTGCTTTCGACGCCAGACTGGCTGCATTCAACGCGTCGTTTCCAGCCTTGAAGGTACGCGAGATGACCTCGTTGGCTTCGGTGATCTTCTTGTTGCTGGCCTCGATCTCCGCATTCTTCTTCATCAGCTCTTCGCGCTTGGCTTTGTCAGCCGCGCTCTCTTTTGGCGGACCACTCCCGGGAGCAGGAGCCGGCGAAGCACCGCCGGCGGCCTTGATCTCTTCCAACGTGAGTCGCTTTCCGTCACCAGGCGTGACGGTTATCTCGACGGGAATGTTGCGTCCGGCTTTCACACCCGGCATCCAGCCTGGTGCTGCGGTTGGATGGCTGGCCGCAACGATGTAAACGCCGATGAACGGCAAACCGGCGAATACAAACTCACCCTTCTTATTTGTCTTCGTGTCGTATTTGGCGGACATGTCCGTCCGGTAGACGTCGATTTGCGCGTCAGCAAGGGGAACCTTTTGGCCGTCCGCCTGTTGCATCCAAACGTGACCACGCAGTTCGCCGACCTGGGCGAATGCCGTCATAGAAGCGAATGCAATGAGAATAGCAACTGCAAGCGCTCCGTAAATGTATTTGCCAGTCATATAAAGATTCCTCCGTCGTGTGTTGGCTGCAACGCTCCAAGTCTCCAAGGGCTCGTAGGATGCGCCCACACTATTTACTGGTTGTAACTATAAGCACCTGAGAATGTACCCTAAACTTAATAATCAAAACGACTACTGTCAAGCATGTAAGGGATGGGATCCACGGCCCCTGCCTCACGAAATGCACGCAAGCGCAGGGCACACGAATCACAGTTTCCGCAAGCGGCTTCCGACGCCTGATAACACGACCACGTGAGGTGCAAAGGCGCGCCTAAATCCAAACCTTTCCGGACGATCTCCGACTTTCTCATATCGATGACGGGAGTCTTGATAATGATGTTTGTTTCGGGCCGGGTGCCGAGGTCGAGCACGTTTTGAAACGCTCGATAAAACTCCGGACGGCAGTCGGGATAGCCGGAAGAGTCTTCCGCGACTGCGCCGATATAGATCGACGTTGCATTGATAACTTCACCCCAACTCGCAGCCGCCGCGAGGAGATGAGCATTTCGAAAAGGGACGTAACTGGATGGAATGCCCGGCGCGGCGAGATTGGCGGGCGTCACCGGAATAGCCGCGTCGGTGAGCGATGAACCGCCGATTTGAGCGAGGTGTTCCAACGAGATCACGAGGCGCGACTTCACGCCGTAATGGTCGGCGATGGCTTCGAAAGCCTCGCGCTCGCGCTGCTCGGTGCGTTGTCCGTATGAGACGTGCAGGAACGCGAGCTCGTCATTCTCTTCGTAAGCGATCCCCGCAGTGACGCAGGAGTCCATGCCGCCTGAGACGAGACAGACGGCGAGTTGTGGTCCACCGGTTTCTTCGGGCTCGATTGCTTCGGTTGCGAGTTCCTGAGATCCGCCCATCACACTCCTCGCATCTCCGGGCCCCAGATATATTTGTGCAATTGCAACTGCATGCGCACGTTCAAACCGCTGCCCGCGATCCAGTTCGCCATCTCTTCCAGATTCACGAGGCCCCATGCGGGCGAGATCAGAACCGCTTTGGTTCGAGTCTCCAGATCCTTCTCCTGAATCACTCGCCGTGCGTAATGCCAGTCGCCTTCATCTGCTATGACAAACTTCACTTCATCCTTGTCAGCGCGCAGACGCTCGAGGTTGGACCAGTCGTTCCGCGCCTCTTCGCCTGAAGCGGGACACTTGATGTCGAGAATCACTTTCGCGCGCGGATCCAAACCTGCTGTCGAAACGTAGCCGCCAGTTTCAACCAACACTTCGAAACCGTCATTACAGAGCCGCTCGACTAGTGCGAAACACTCTTTCTGCGCGAGCGGTTCGCCTCCCGTCACTTCCACCAGCTTGCAGCCAAACGAATTGACCTGGGCCATGATGTCGTCGATCGAGAAATGATCGCCGCCCGTGAAGGTGTACTCGCTATCGCACCAAACACAGCGCATCGGACAACCGGTTAGCCGCACAAAAGTGCAGGGACGACCGGCATGGGTCGACTCACCCTGAATGGAGCGAAAGATTTCCGTGACGCGCAGCATTGGTGAAGCAATATCAGAGAGCCGCGTACCTGTCAAAGTCGAGGTTTGTGCATCAAACCCCCATCGAGGGTGGTAGGATTGGCCACAGATTTCACGGATAAAGACGGACCCGATCGGTGAAGCCGCAGATCGAAAAGTTGCTGAACGAAGGCGCCGCCCGGCTGCTGAAGCGGGCGAGTGACAGCCGTTCGCTCACTGCGCAGGCGCTCGTCCCGCGGATCTCAGCGGCCGTCGAGAAGTATCTGCTGCGAAATGACGCTGTTACACCGCGCGAGGAGATCTCAAAGTTTATCGATGAAATGCAAGCGGACGATCTCTGCTTAATTATTGCTTGCGAGCGTGGCGATGAAAGCGCGTGGAATGATCTGGTCGAACGATTCACGGCCACTGTTCGATCTGCCGCGCGGTCTGCGAGTTCAAACGAAGACGCCGCCGAAGACCTCGCGCAGTCAATCTGGGCAGAACTTTATGGACTGCGAACGCGCAAGGACGGAACAACGGCAAGCAAGCTGGCTTATTACTCAGGCCGCGGCTCGTTGGCAGGCTGGCTGCGCGCAGTTGTTGCGCAACTCGCCGTCGACGTGTTTCGTAAACAATCGCGGTTGGTCCAGACGGAAGAAGACACGGATCTCGACAGGCTTGCGCGTGACACGCAAGTGAGCGAAGGTCAGCCGATGCTTGCGGGCGTGCCGAATCCGGAAGAATCGATGTCGAACCGGTTCGCGCAAGCTGACATGCAGAAGGCATTGAACACGGCGGTCGAGGAGCTATCCGCGGAGGACCGGTTGCTGGTGAAACTCTACTACTTTGACAACCTGCGCCTGCGAGAAGCGGGTGCTGTTCTGGGTGTTCACGAGGCCACCGCAAGCCGCCGGTTGGCGCGGATTCAAACGGATTTGCGCAAGCGAGTCACGAAGATCCTCGTCGATGAACGAGGTTGGACACAAGCGGAAACTGAGCGATCGTTTGCCGAAGTAGCGCAGCATTTGGATACGGATTTGGAGACGCTATTGAGTAAAAAAGGTGTTTCGTGAGTGCTTTGGATCCGGCTTGGATAGCGTCAGCACCGGGAGCGGTAGCGACCGGGTCGGCCATGGATTTTGAGTGCAAGGGATGAGGATCGATACGTTCTTACTTAGATGAAACGGGAAACAAACAACGAGATGGATCTGTTGTTGCGGCGACTCGGCCGCAGTGCGGCTGACTCGGCAGATCGTGATCATCTCGACGCGGACGAGCTCAGTTCGTACGCGGAGAATGCTCTACCAACCGTAGCCCGTGCGCGTTATACCGAACACCTCGCCGAGTGCGCGAGCTGTCGAAAGTTGGTTGCGCAACTCAGTTCGTCAGCCGCTGTTGTCAGTGCTGCGGAGACGGTGAAAGTTTCACAACCGTCGGCGTTCAAAAAATTTTTAGCGAGTCTGTTCGCGCCGATGGTGCTGCGGTACGCGGTTCCAGCGCTCGGATTGATCGTCGTCGCGGCGATTGGATTTACAGTTTTACGTCGAAACGAACAGCGCGAATCTGTAGCACAGCTCAAAGAGCCGGAAGCCAAAGCGCCCATCGTGCAACCAGCGGAGTCACCCGCACGTGGACGCCTCGATGACAACCGCGGGTTTTTTGGAACACCGGAGGCCGCGCCTGCGAATCGTGGCGCGCGACCAGCCGAGCAATCGAAGGAGACGCAGCCCGCTCCTGCTCCTTCTCAAACCCCCGTAGCTGCGGCAAGAGTGGATGCACAGGCAAACGAAGCCGCTCCAGTGAGACAAGCGGAACAGCCGCCGCCCGCACCCAAGCCCGCGGAGCTGAAGCCAGGGACTGCCACTGATGAAGTGCAAAAGAAGCCCGAGACGGAAGCGCGAAAAGAGGAAGTGACAAATCGCTCCGCGAGGGACTTGCCGAAAGCGGCTGTTGCCGACGCGTCGAAGGGAGACGATCGTAGCTTCTCGGCTGCACGCGCTCCTGCGCGGGCAGCAGGAGCGCTTGCCGGTGCCAAACGACGCGAGGCAGAAGAAAAAGACACGGAGACTCGTGCCGCTGGCGGCCGTCGCTTTCGCCGCGAAGGTGGTGTTTGGATCGACACTGCTTACGATTCATCAAGAAGCACCGTCAATGTTGCTCGCGGCTCGGAGCAATACCGCGCTTTGGTCGCGGACGAACCCGTCATCAAGTCAATTGCCGATCAACTCGACGGCGAGATCATTGTCGTTTGGAAAGGCCGCGCTTACCGCATACAATAGCCCACGGAAGGCCCACATAGCACTCGAACAATTTGTGATTGTTGTGCCTTCGTGGCACACCACTGGAGGTCCTATGTATTGCCCCACTTGCGGTAACGAAATCACTGTCGAACTGAAGTACTGCAATCGCTGCGGCGCCAACCTGACGCTGCCAACGATGAGTGCGCCAACTGTAATCGCTCCCGTCCGGATCACTGTCCCAAGCATCGTACTTTGTCTGATGATCCTGGGCGGACTCGGAATCATCTTCGGCGGCGCCAGTGAATTCGCGAGGAATGGACTGCACCCGGCAGCGATCGTATGGATGGTCCTGTTTAGTGCTGCGGCCCTGTTTGGCTGCACGGCGCTACTGATCCGCTTTTTAACGAAGATGCTTACGTTGCAACGTGAGATCTCTCCGGCGCAGCCTCCGCGCCAGATGATGAGTGAGCGCCAGCAACCGATGCATCACCTGCCGCCGCGTATGGAGCCCGCAAGCGTTACCGAAAACACGACACGAACTTTCACTCCGATTTACAGAGAACCCGTCGATCGCGGATCACGCTAACTCTCGAAACTATGAAACCTCGAAACCGAGTTTTTCAAAGCGTAACGATTACTATCCTGGCCGCCAACCTCAGCATTGTCGCCGCCCAAACTACAAGACGATCGATAACACCTCGCAACCGCACAATCGCAGACATCGTCCGCGAGATCGACGCGCGGAACATCGAAGCGACAATTCGAAAGCTCGTTTCCTTCGGCACGCGCAACACGTTATCCGAGCAGAACGATCCGAAGCGAGGCATCGGCGCTGCGCGTGACTGGTTGTATCAGGAGTTTCTAAAAGCTGCTGAAGCGTCGAACGGCCGGATGACGGTCGAGAAGCAATCGTACGAGCAGCAGAAAGCCGCGCGCGTGCCGCAGCCGACGATCATCACGAACGTCGTCGCGACGTTGAAAGGCACGCAACCCGAGTCTAGTAATCGGATCTACGTCGTCAGTGGCCACTACGATTCGATGTGCAGCAGTCCGACCGATGCGAAGTGTGACGCGCCGGGCGCAAACGACGATGCGTCGGGAACTGCCGCAGTGCTCGAGATGGCACGCGTGATGGCGAAGCATGAATTCGATGCGACTGTTGTTTTCATGGCGGTCGCCGGTGAAGAGCAAAGCCTGCTCGGTTCCACTCACTTTGCAGAACAAGCGAAACAGAAGAACTGGGACATCGAAGGGATGTTCACCAACGACATCGTCGGCAACACGCTCGGCGGTAACGGCGTGCGCGACCGCGGCACTATTCGCGTGTTCTCAGAAGGCGTGCCCTCGAACGAAACGCCGGCTGAAGCGACAACACGTCGCAGCGTCGGCGGAGAGAACGACTCGCCATCGCGTCAACTGGCGCGCTTTATCAAAGAAGTGAGCGAGCGCTCGGTGCCGCAGATGAAAGTGATGCTCGTCTATCGTCGCGATCGCTATGGTCGCGGCGGCGATCACATTCCATTTCTCGAGCGCGGTTATCCCGCGGTGCGGTTTACGGAAGTGAACGAAGAATTCCGGCACCAGCATCAGAACGTTCGCGTTGAGAATGGAGTGCAGTACGGTGACTTGCCGCAGTTTGTCGACTTTCCATATATCGCAAACGTGGCGCGGGTAAATGCGGTTGCATTGGCGGCGCTGGCGTTGGCGCCTGCGAAGCCGAACGGCGTGACGATCCAGTCGCGGTTATCAAACGACACGGATTTGAAATGGGAGCCGAACAAGGAACCGGATCTTGCCGGTTACGAGATCGTCTGGCGCGACACGACGTCGCCCGTTTGGACTAACTCGAAGCCGGTGGGCAATGTGACCGCCTTCTCGATGAAAGGCATGTCGAAAGACAATTTTTTCTTCGGCGTGAGAGCGGTCGACAAAGAGGGAAACCGCAGCCCGGTGACTTATCCAAAGCCGCAGGCGCGGACCCCGGCCCCCGCCGCCAGCCCGAGCCCGCAATAGAAGACAGGTCAATCCGGAAAAATCCTGAACTCCTGTCAGCCAATGGACGGGTTGCTGCGTCTAACCCACATGAGATTTGTAGCAGCAATAACTCTAACGCTGGCGATTGCGGCGCAGTCGATCGTTCCCGTCGCCGCACAGAAATCCGCAAAATCGCGCTCATTAACTGAAGAACAGCGCATCGTTCACGTGCTGAACCGGCTCGGCTTCGGCGCCCGCCCGGGAGACGTCGAGCGAGTGAAGGCGCTCGGGCTGGACAACTACATCAACCAGCAACTCAACCCCGAGAAGATCGCCGACACGGTCGCGGAGAACAAAGTCAAAGATCTGGCTGTACTGAACATGACGACGGCCGAGCTCTACGAAAAGTTTCCTCAACCCGGCCAACTGCTGCGCCAGCTCCAGGCGCGCGGCATGTTGCCTGCCGACCTCGCCGAAGCGCGCGAGAACCGGGTCAAAGGCGGCGCGAATGCCACGCCAACGGAGATGCCAAAAAACGATTCGATGATGGGTGCTGAAACCAAACCGAATCAGAGTCCACCGGGGAACCCACTTGAAAACGAAAAGTATCGCAAGGTTATCGAGGAGTATTACCGCGAGAACGGACTGCAACGGCCGCAGCGAATCATCGCCGAGTTGCAGGCGTCGAGAATCCTGCGCGCGGTCTACAGCGAGCGGCAGCTTCAGGAAGTGATGGTCGACTTTTGGACCAACCACTTCAACGTCTTTGCGAACAAGGGCGCGGATCGCTGGTTACTTCCGGCTTACGATCGCGACACGATTCGCCCGAATGCGATGTCGAAGTTTTCGACGCTGTTGCAGGCGACGGCGCAGAGTCCGGCGATGCTGTTTTACCTTGACAACTTTCAGAGCGTGAGTCCAAACGCGCCCCAAAGGCCGCGCGCACCGCAGCAACAGCAGCGACGCGGAATCAATGAAAACTACGCGCGCGAGTTGATGGAGCTGCACACACTCGGCGTCGACGGCGGTTACACACAGAAGGACGTGCAGGAAGTAGCTCGCTGTTTCACTGGTTGGACCATCTTTCAACCGCGTGGCGGCGGCGCTGCGGTGAATGCGATGCTCGGCGAGGCAAGTCGCCGCACTCCGGGCGCGTTCTTTTTCAACGCCCGCGTGCATGACGACGGAGAGAAAACTGTCCTCGGTCACAAGATTCCCGCGGGCGGTGGAATGAAAGACGGTCTGATGGTGCTCGATATCCTCGCGCATCATCCCTCGACCGCGAAGTTCATTGCGACGAAACTCGTGCGCCATTTTGTGGCCGATAATCCACCCGCATCGCTGGTCGATCGCGTCGCGGCTGTTTTCACGAAGAGCGACGGCGATATTCGTGAGACGCTCAAAGCGATCTTCTTCTCGAACGAATTCAACTCGCGAGAAGCGTATCGCGCGAAGATCAAGCGGCCGTTTGAACTCGTGGTCAGTGCGATCAGGACGCTTGGTGCTGAGACGAACGGCGGCCCCGGAACTCATCAGTGGATCGCGCGCATGGGCGAGCCGCTTTACGGGTTTCAAACGCCGAATGGCTATTCCGATGCCGCAGAGAGTTGGGTCAACACCGGCGGTTTGCTGGAACGAATGAACTTCGGGATCGCATTGGCGAACAACCGGATTCAGGGCACGCGTGTCGAGCTTGGGAAGTTGACGATTGACGAGTCGCTGAAAAGGATCCTCGCAGGCGAGATTTCGCAGGCGACGAGGGAAACGTTGTCGAAGCAGTTGGACCAGGGTGATTCCGCTGCGAAGATGGTGGGACTAATTTTAGGAACGCCTGAATTTCAGAGACAGTAGTTGACAGGATTTACATCATGAACCGTAGATATTTTCTCAAATCGGGTAGCATCGCACTCGCGAGCGTTGGCATGTCGCTTTCAGCGCCGGGATTTCTCGAGCGCGCCGTCATGGGCAGTACCGGCAGCGGCGGCAAGCGGAAAACCCTGATCGCGATCTTTCAGCGCGGCGCGGTGGACGGTCTCAACATGGTCGTGCCGTTCGGCGAATCGAACTATTACGACTTGCGCCCGTCGATCGCGATACCGAAGCCTGAGTCAAACAACGCCGAGGCCGCTATCAATCTCGACGGTTTCTTCGGCTTGCATCCTGCAATGAGCTCATTCAAACCGTTGTGGGATTCGAAGCGGCTGGCGATCATTCACGCTTCCGGATCTCCCGACAACACTCGTTCACACTTCGACGCGCAGGATTACATGGAATCCGCCACGCCTGGCGTGAAGTCCACCGGCGATGGTTGGCTCAATCGTTACCTGCAAAGCAAACAGGATCCCGATCGCTCGTTGTTTCGTGCCGTGTCGATGACTAGGACCATGCCGCGCGTGCTTCAGGGACGTGCGTCAGCGGTCGCGATGGCGAATCTCTCTGACTTCGCCATTCGTGCGGGCAGTTCGTCAGCAAACATCCAAGGCGGCTTCGAAGCAATTTACGCGAAAGAGGTCAACGATAAATTGGCGGGCATGGGACGCGAGACTTTCGAAGCAGTCAACTATCTGAAGAAAGCGAACCCCGCGCAATACAAACCCGAGAACGGCGCGCAGTATCCGCGCAATCCGTTTGGCACTTCGTTGTTGCAGATCGCCCAGCTCATCAAAGCCGGTGTCGGATTGGAAGTTGCCTTCACCGAGATTGGCGGTTGGGACACGCACGTCAACGAAGGTAACGCTCGCGGCCAGTTGGCAAATCTCTTGCAGCAGTTCAGTGCCGGAATCGCCGCACTCTACCAGGACCTGGGCCAACGAATGGACGACGTCGTCGTGTTGACGATGTCGGAGTTTGGCAGGACCGTTCGCGAGAACGGCAATCGCGGCACGGACCACGGTCATGCTAATGCGATGTTCGTGCTGGGTAACAGCGTGCGCGGCGGAAAGGTTTACGGAAGCTGGCCGGGACTGAAAAGCGATCAGCTTTACGAAGGACGCGACCTCGCCCTGACGACCGACTTTCGCGACGTGTTTGGCGAGATCGCCACGCGCCACCTCGGCAGCAAAGACTCTCATTCAATATTCCCGGGCTACTCGTTGAGCCCGTCGAAGTTCAAAGCCTTCCTGAGTTAAGCCACAAAAGGCACATCAGCCACAAAGAGGCACAAAAAGCACAAGAAAAACCCCCTTCTCATTTGTGCTTTTTGTGCCTTTGTGCTTTTTTGTGGCTACAATCAGCGCCGTGGCGCTCCTCAAACCAAAGGTCCTGCGATTCGAGTCGTTGCCTTCCACTAACACCGAGCTTGCGCGCATGGCGTCTGATGGCGCCGCGGAAGGACTCGCGATTGTTGCCGACGAGCAGACTGCCGGTCGTGGTAGATTGCAGCGCGAATGGTCGTCGCCGAAAGGCGCCGGACTCTATTTCAGCATTCTGTTGCGGCCCACGATCCCTCAGGAACAGTGGCCGATAATCACGTTCATGGCGGCGCTCGCGGTCGGAGACGCGTTACAGGAAGCCGCCGGAGTTCATACCGACATCAAGTGGCCCAACGATCTTCTTGCCGGCGAGCGAAAAATTTGCGGCATACTGGCGGAAGCAATCGAGACACCCGCAGGGCGCG
>DASSEB010000370.1:0-15386 GCA_035696765.1 Pyrinomonadaceae bacterium
CCGCCATTCTCGAGACACTCAAATCCGAAACACTCGATCAGCCAACAATTCTCTTTGGCCTGACTGCGGCGTTGCGAGCTCGACCGGCAAACGCCGGCCCGGTTATCGCAAAGTTTTTGACTCACTCCAATCCACGCGTGCGTGCAGACGCTGCAAACGCGCTCGCACGCATGCGTCTCAAGGACGGAAACGAGCAACTACGAAAGCTGCTGGCTGATCTCGATCCGATCGTTCGCGCCAACGCTGCTCGCGTCCTCGGCGTGACCGAAGACACGCCATCGTTCGACGCGCTCCTGGCACGAGCTACTGACGACAAAGATTCACGCGTCAGAGTCAGCGCCATTCGCGCACTCGCTTCGCTAAAAGATCCGCGCGCCGCCGAACCATTGCTGAAACGCGGCGAGCTTTTGGCCGAACAAAACATCGCCAATCGCTCCGTCGAGACAAACGAAGTGCTCGAGATCGCAAACACACTCGGCCGGCTCCTGGGCCAAAAAGAAGACCACGCCGCTGTCGCGTGGCTACGTAAAATCGGCCAGGCACTCAATCACACCGCTCCGGAAGTCGAACTCGCGTTTGCGCGCATCGCCCCTGCTGCTTATCTCGCCGAGTTTGGCTCGCCCGATCAAGCGAAGCGGAAGGTGCAGGAGACGATTCTGCTCGACTGGCGCGCGGCATCGGGCATCGCGGCAGGTCTGGGCGAGATCGCTGCACTCCCGGATGCGACGAAGAACAAAGCCGAACTCGCCAGCGCCGCCGAGACTCTGCTGCGCGCGATGCTCGACTACCGCAATTCCGGTCTCACCATCAACACACTCGTCGCCGTTCATTCCGAGTACGCGATTCCTGACGTGCTGCGCGCGCTCGCCGCTTTCAAACCTAAGGACCTCGCAACCCTACTGCGCGCACAGTTCAAGGAAAGCGACATCATCGTGCGCGGCACTGCGGCAGACTTGTTGAGCGACCTTCCGCCTTCCGAAGAAAACACGCGCGCACTCGCGGCAGCGTGGCCGCAAGCGACGAATGACGTCTTGAACGATGCCGCACTGTCCATTCTCGACGCGCTCGCAAAACAAAAAAGCGCTGCCGCCAACGATCTGATCAAAGCAGGCCTGAAATCGGGCGATCACCTGATCCGGCGGCGTGCGGCTGCGTTGTTAAAAACCAACGGCGCGGGTGACTTCTCTTCCCAAATCGGAACGGTGCAGACGCGAAACACAGATGCGGATTACAGTCGCGCCCTGTCGCGCATCGGTAAGACCGTCCGGGCTGTCGTGACTACCAGCAAGGGTTCGTTTACTATGGAGCTTCTCCCCGAAGCAGCCCCACTGACAGTCGACAACTTCGTTCAGCTTGCCCAACGTGATTATTATCGCAACGTAACCATTCACCGCGTCGTGCCCAATTTTGTGATTCAGGACGGCGACCCGAGAGGTGATGGAAACGGAGGGCCCGGGTATCAGATCCGCTGCGAGATCAATCAGGTGCTTTACGATCGGGCGACAGTGGGAATGGCGTTGTCAGGCAAAGACACCGGCGGCTCGCAATGGTTTGTGACCCATTCGCCGCAGCCGCATCTCGATGGTGGTTACACGGTTTTTGGTCGCGTCGTAGCGGGCATGGATGTTGTAGATCGAATCGTCCGCGGCGACGTGATTCAGTCGATCGTGATCAGACAAAGCGGGCCACAAAAAGGTACCAAAAGCACAAAATGAGGGTTCATCGGTGCCGACAGAACAACAATTCACCGGATGCACTTTTCGTAGTGTGCCTGCTCGTGTGCGTCTTGTACGCAGCGGCACAGGAACTGAACGCGCAAACGCCTCCGCAACCTGCCGAACGCCATCTCTACAAAATCGACCTGAAGATCGACTTCGACCGGCTCACTTACACGGGCAGCGAGAGAGTTCGTTGGATCAATCGCAGCGATAAGCCGACCTCAATCATCTACTTTCACCTCTACCCAAACCTGCGCGCCGGCGATCAGCAGTTTCCCGCGAACGGCTCAGCAGCGGATGCAGATGAACCTCGTCTCGACATTCTCGAAGTGCGCGCCGGTACCGACGACGCCCTGCTCTTTTCGTCAACCGACGATCAGGGCACCACGCTGCGAATAAATCTGCGTGAGCAGGTCCCATCCGAAGGCTCCGCCGAAGTCGTCATCAAATTCAAAGGCTCAGTCCCCGAGATCGATCGAGACGAGACCAGCCTGACAACACATGTCGTGAAGCAAGTGAGCGCCGCCCTGCGCAGCGATCGAGAAACGCGGCGCGCGCGCGATATCAACTTCCGCTGTCGCGGCGTGATGCTGCTCGGGGCCGCGTATCCGGTGCTGGTTGTCCGCGACGGCGACGACTGGCGACGCAAACTCGAGCCATCAGTTGGAGACTTCATCTTCAACGAGTCAGCCGATTACGAAGTGACGGTGGCGACGAATCCGGGTGTTGACGTCTTCACATCGGGTACCGAAGCAGGACCCAAACCTGAGAAGACCGGGCAAACGTTTACTGCCTCGGGATTGCGCGACTTTGCGATACTTGCCGGACGCGGCCTGCACAGCGAACACACGGAAGTGCAGGGCGTCGACGTCAGATCGATCTATCTCGCGGAGCACGAACGCGTCGGGAAGCGCGCTCTCGTCGTCGCAGCTAACGCACTGCGAGTATTCACAAGCGCGTTTGGACCACTGCCATTCAAGACGATCAGCATTGCCGAAGCGCCGCTTGTCGCGGGTCTCGGAAGCTGTGAGTTTTCCGGATTCAACATCATCGCCAGCGCTTATTTCGTCGACTTCGATTCACCCGCCGTTCGCAATCTTCCGGAGATAATTCGCGAGCAACGTCCATCGGTGGAGGAGAGTCTCGAGTGGGCCGTCGCTCATCTCGTTGCGCACCAATGGTGGGGCGCGGCAGTCGGCAACGATCCCGCGCGCGAGCCGCTCCTCGACGAGGCGCTGTCATCGTGGTCGGCGCTGCTTTACTACAAGAGCACTTACGGCGAAGAAAAAGCGGCGGCAGTTTTGAACGATCAAGTGCGCGGCGTTTATCGTCTCTACCGCACTTTCGGCGGCGACGACATGGACGCCAATCGTCCATCACGCGACTACCGCAACACGTTCCAGTATGCGGCGATCGTGAGCGCCAAGGGCGCGCTGATGTTCGTCGATTTGCAAAAGACACTCGGCGAAGAGACCGTCTTCGCCGCCCTGCGTGGCTACTACCAGGCGAACCTCTACGAGATTGCGCAACTCGAAGATCTGCGCATCGCCCTCGTCGCGGAAGCTCCAGTTGAACAAAGGCGGGCGATTGGACGTACATTCACCCGCTGGCTAACTGCAAAGCGAGGCGACGAAGATATCGCGCCTCCGGATCAGGAGCTGGCCGCGACCCTGGGCCTCCCCGCAAAACAAACTCCCCAAAAATCAGGCGATAAGAACGCCTTCGGCGCCCTCGCGAAAGTCGGCAAGTTTTTTTGGCAGCAGGTAACACGGATTCGCTGAAATGAAAGCTATCAGGTTTGGGGAGCTTCCGCTCGCACGAAATACACAGTCACAACCCGCACGCGTCGAGCAAGGCGTCGAACGTCTCGGGTGGCTCATGGACGATCTTTTCCGCGTGCCTGTGCTGGGTTGGCGTTTCGGCCTCGACGCGCTGATCGGTCTCGTTCCGGGGCTTGGCGATACAGCCACTTCGCTGGCGTCGTTCTACATCCTTGCTGCGGCAGTCCGCTACCGCGTTCCCAAGATCACACTGCTGCGCATGGGTTTGAACATTGGTCTCGACTATGTCATTGGTTCACTGCCCGTGGTCGGCGACTTCGCGGACGCGTGGTGGAAATCAAATCGGAAGAACGTCGAGCTGCTGCGAAAGCGCGCCACGGTTTCGGCGGAAGAAGCGCGATCGGGAAGGATGAGCGACTGGCTTTTTGTCGGTGGAATGATTCTCGGGCTGACGGCACTGGCCGTAGCCAGCGCCTTTGTCAGCTTGTATCTTCTGTATCGTCTGTTTGAGTTCCTTGGCGGGACGACCTAACCTGAGACTGCGGTTTCCTGGACCGCCAACACGCGGTCGAGCGCCGACTTCAGCATGTCCAATCCGCGTTCACCCGCGGCAAAACATCTGAGTTTTCCTTCAGCATCAAAAAGGTAATACGCGGGCACATAACCGTGTTCGTTGTGAAATGCGTCTTTTAATTTGTGTTCGTTGTCCACCGCCACCGGCTCGGTGATGCCATACTTGCCAATCACGTCACGCACGGCTTCGATATCGGTGTCTGCTTCATAGCGCGGCATGTGAATTCCAATCACGCGCAGGCCGTGCTCTCGCTTCTCATCACGCCATTGCGCAACCCGCGGCAGGTTGTCTTTGCAGATGCCGCAACTCACTGACCAGAAATGGACGAGGGTGGGATGTCCGGTCGCTTCCGCCTCAGCATGTACCTGCGTGCCGCCGAACCATTCGGTGGCGCCTTCCAGCCTGGGCAACTGTGTTCCAATCTTCATTGCCATTTTCTAAATCCTTTTTAGCCACGGATGAAACGGATTAACACAGATCGGTGAAAATCCGTGTCAATCCGTGGCTGAGTTAATTAGTTGAGCGTCTTCTGACCGGGCTTCCACTCAGCCTGGCAAAGACCGCCGGTTTGTAACGCCTGGATCACCCTCAGCGTCTCTTCAGCCGAACGACCGACGTTTAGGTCGTGAATGACTTTGTAACGAAGAATGCCTTCCGGATCGATGACGAAGAGACCGCGCAACGCGATGCCGCGATCTTCGATCAGCACGCCGTAATCTGCCGCGACTTTCTTCGTCGCGTCCGAAGCCAACGGGTACTTCAGGTCCTGCACTCCGCCGTTGTCACGCGGCGTGTTCAACCACGCGCGGTGCGAGTAAACCGAGTCAGTCGAAATACCGATGACGTCAGCGCCGATGTCGACAAAATCCTGGTAACGGTCGCTAAAAGTCGTGAGCTCAGTGGGGCACACAAAAGTGAAATCGAGTGGATAAAAAACCATCACCAGCCACTTGCCCCTGTAATCAGAAAGCTTCACCGGCTCGTTGAGTTTCTCAATGTTCTTCGTCGAGGCCATTTCAAAATCCGGCGCGGGCTGGCCCACCATCGCCTTCTCTGCTGCTACTGCTGTTCCTGCTGTCATGTATCCTCCCAAGTTGTTTGAATTCTATTAGTCCTTTAATTCCGTCATTGCTGCACAACAAGCCGGACAACGTCCTCTCAGGGTCAAATGAACCGACTGAGGTTTGAAACGTGATTTACGTGCCGCGGCCTGCATGAGCTTGGCGGCGTCCGGCAAATCGAAGTCGACCAGCTTTCCACAATCGTTGCAGATGGCATGATCGTGGCGATCGGTTTCGCGATCGTAGCGGCTGGCACTGTCGCCAAAGTTGATTTCGTGAACCAGGCCGGCTTCTTTCAGGTAGCGCAACGAGTTGTAAACGGTTGCGTAGCTGATACTGGGCAGTCGCCGGCGGGCCGCCTCAAAGATGTCGCTGGCAGTCGGGTGATCGTCTCGCTCCAGGATCACCTGAAAAACTGCGTCTCTCTGGGGAGTTAGCTTCGGCTTTTCCTTTATGTTCTTCACGATGGATTTAGACTAATTCTAATTCGCGGATTTGTCAACCGCGGGGGTGTATTAATCCGTGTTATCCGTGTTATCCGTGGCTTATAACCGGGTGTTGGCGGGCGAAGTCGACGATCCGGTCGACGTAATTTTCAAATGGTGGGCAGCGAATCCCGTGGGGAGCGAGCAGTTGTTGCGCCTGCGTCGAGTCGTAGAGTTGCTTCACGAAGAAATACGGCACGGCGTGATGAGGCAGACCCGTGATCTTCGGCGATGGTGGCAACATCAGCAGAGATCGTACCCACGTTGCCGGCGCCGTTATACGCGACTTGCGCCCATCGATTGACTTCGCGATCGAGTTGAACAACTGGTACGTCGTCAACGGAGACGGATCCGCAAGCTGCAACGTCTTGCCGATCGCTCGTTCGTCCAAAGCCAGTGCCGCCATCGCATCGACTACAAAGTCGACCGGCACGAGATTCAGGCTCACCTCGTGGTTGCCGATATTCATCAGCGAAAGCATGCTGGGCCAACGCAAAAGGTAGTGAATCAAATAATAAACACCGTCGTACTTCCCGGTTTCACCAGTGCGCGAATCACCACAAACAACGGAGGGGCGATGAATCGTGACCGGCAGTTCGTCCTTCGCCTGCTCGACTTCTAACTCGGCGAGGTACTTCGACTCTTCATAGTAATTGCGATAACCGGCATCGTGTCGCAACTCCGTCTCGAGAATCACGCCCTCGCGCTTGCCCGCGACGTAGCAGGTTGAGACGTGATGAAACTGCCGCAGGTGGGGCAGCGCACGGGCCAGCTCGACGACGTTGCGAGTGCCCGCGGCGTTGACTCGCATAGCGAGGTCTCGCGGAACCGCAAGATCGTAAACCGCCGCGAGATGAAACACGCGCGTCGTTTGCTGTTGAATGAGATCGAGATCCGCCGCAGTCAACCCCAGGCCTCGCTCGCTTATGTCGCCTGCGACGATTTGAAACTCCTCAGTACTCTTTCCACTGAGTTGAGCGATGCGCGCACGCTCTTCTACAGCGCGCGCCTCCAGCGACGGCTGCACCAGGAGGATGAACCGGCAGTCTTTGCGCGCCAGCCGTTCGAGCAGGCGGTTCGCGATGAAACCGGGAAATCCCGTGATGAAGAATGTCTCTCTATCCGGCATGGATTACCCCGAGTATAATTCACCTCCTGAGTAATAAGTCCAACCTAACTTCGGAAGGTTAACGACATGAACCCTCATTCGATGTTTGCGCGCCGAACAGCGCTGGCTCTGGCTCTCTTTGTCTCGGCGATGCTTTCGATCGCCGCGCAACAGAAAAGCGTTTGCAATGTCAAAATAACGCTGTTGCAGGTCAACGACGTCTATCAATTTGCGCCCGTCGATCAGGGCACGAAAGGCGGACTCGGCCGCGTCATGACGCTGAAGAAAGCGATTAAGCAGGAGAACCCAAACACGTTGTTTCTCATGGCCGGCGACACGATATCGCCGTCCGTCGAGTCGATTACTTACAAAGGCTCGCAGATGATCGACGCCTGGAACCTCGCGGGCCTGGACTATTCGACGTTCGGCAATCATGAGTTCGACTTTGGACCAGACGTTCTGAAAGAGCGAATCAAGGAGTCGAAGTTCGGCTGGATCGCGGCGAACGTAATCGACACTACGACGAATAAGACTTTCGCCGATGTTCCGCCGTTTGTGGTTCGCGAGTTTGGCGGCGTGAAGATCGGGATCTTTGGCCTCGTCCTGCCGGAGACAAAAGTGACTTCGCGTCCGGGCGACAACGTCGTGTTCCGCAGTCCCTGCGACACAGCGAAAGAGATGGTCTCGCAACTGCACGCGCAGGGCGTGAAAGTCGTCGTCGCTTTGACTCACTTGTCGATGCGCGAAGACAAGGAAGTCGCTCGTTGCGCTGACGTCGATTTGATTATCGGCGGCCACGAGCACACGCTGCTCGAGTCACACGCAGGCACGGCGCCGATTTTCAAAATGACTTCCGACGCTCGTGAACTCGGCCGCATCGATCTGAACATCTCGCCTACCACCGGCGAGCTCGAAAGCATCGATTGGAAAGTGATTCCAGTCGACAGTACGACAAAAGAAGCGACTGAATTCGCGGCAGTTTATCGCAAGTACGCCAGGCTGCTGGCACAGTTGGCGAAACCAATTGGCCGCACGACTGTCGCGCTCGACGCGCGTAGCAAGGAAAACCGCACTACCGAAACAAACGTCGGCAACTTCATCACCGACGCGTTTCGGAAAGCAACCGCTGCCGATGTTGGGTTAATGAATGGGGGCTCAGTTCGTGCTGACGAAATCATCGGACCCGGAAGACTGAGCGAAAGAGACCTGCTGTCGATGCTTCCGTTCAAAAACAAGTTGGTTAAGATCGAAGTGACGGGTGCGACTTTGCGCGCGGCACTCGAACATGGCGTGGCCCGCAGCGCCGAAGATTCCGAGCCCGGACGTTTTCCGCAGGTGTCGGGTGTTCAGTTCTCTTTCGACGCAAAGAGACAACCGGGAGCGAGGCTGGTCGACGTAAAAGTCAACGGGCTGCCTCTGAATGACAGTAAAAAATACACGTTGACCACGACGACGTTCATCGCGCTTGACGGCGGCGACGGTTACGCGATGTTCAAAGGTTCACCGGTTTTAATTCCGCCCGACCGCGCGCCTATCGACTCCGACGCAGTCAGAAGAGCAATCGCCGCGAGACCTATCGCGCCGAAAGTTGAAGGACGCATAAAACGTTTAGACGTGACGCAGAAGTCCGGTCCTAACTGCAACTAACACTTCGGGGTGAGCTTTATGGACACCTACGACGATGCATCGGCAGCGAAACGTTACGAAGCCAACCAGCTTTTCCATGAGGCTTACGAGGCCCAGCTTGCAAACGATTACGAACGCGCCATCGAACTCTACAAGCGCTCGATCGAGACTTATCCGACTGCGGAGGCGCACACGTTTCTGGGTTGGGTCTACAGTTTTCAGAAGCGTTATGACGAGGCGATTGCGGAGTGTTTGGAGGCGATCCGAGTCGACGAGACGCTCGGCAATCCTTACAACGACATCGGCAGTTATCTACTCGCGAAAGGCGATCCGTATGGATCGGTGCGTTGGTTCAAACGCGCGTTGTTAGCGCCGCGTTATGAGTCGTACGCGTTTCCGCATTTCAATCTCGGGCGTGTTTATGAAACTCGACGCAGGTTTCTCGAGGCCGCGAGGCATTATGGTTTAGCGCTCGCGCAAAAGCCTGACTTTACGGAAGCCGCAGTGGCGCTGAGACGCATGCAGGCCCGACTTAATTGAGCCACAAGAGGACACACAAGGGACAAAATAAAACGATCAGGTGTTTGCGATTGAGATTTTGTCACCCTTCTCATTCACCGCAACGTAAATCACTTCGGCTTCGGTGACGCGCACGCGCTCGCTCTTGCCCAATCGCTCGACCTCGACAATCACTCGCACCGTGATCGACGTTGTCCCGATACGAACTGTCTCCGCGTAAAAGCTGACGAGGTCTCCCACGTACACCGGCTTGTGAAAGATCACTTCCTTCATCGCCACGGTGACAAAGCGCTCCATCCTCGTTCGGCGGTGCGCTTCGATCGCTCCAGCCGTGTCGATGTAACTCAGAATGACGCCGCCAAAGATCGTTCCTCGTGAGTTTGTGTCGCGCGGCAATAAGGTAATGCGTATCGCTGGATCTGAATGTTCGTGCATAAAAATTACTTTGTGCTTTTTGTGCCTCTTTGTCGCTAAACAGCAAGCTGTTCGGTGGTCCACTCGGTAATCGCGCGTTTGAGGTCGTCCAGGTGGCCCTCGAAAAAGTGCTCGGCGCCGGGAATGACAACGAGTTTCACCGGCACGCCCTGTTCCTGCATCTCAGACACGAGTTTTCGCAGTTGCTCGACGTCGCCAAACTGATCGTGTTCTCCGTGGACCAGCAGCAATGGTTTACGGCAAGCGGCGAGGAAACTGAAGTCATACTTTTCCAGCGGCGTACCGACGCCAATCAGACACGCGACGCGAGGATCGTGGATGCCAACGTCTAACCCGACTCTCGCCCCAAAAGAAAACCCACACAAAAAGATCTTCATTCCCGGATAGCTGTGGGCAAGGTAATCTAATCCGGCACGAGCATCGTCCTGCTCTCCACGTCCTTCGTCGTGTTCACCCGTGCTTTGACCCACGCCGCGAAAATTGATTCGCAGCGTTGTCAGGCCGGAATCGTTCAAAGCCGCGGCGGCACGAAATACCACCTTATTGTGCATCGTGCCGCCACCGAGCGGATGTGGATGTAGGACCAGGGCGACGCCCTTTGACGAATCTTGTCGAGGCTCTTTGAGGATTGCCTCTAACTTCCCATGCGCGACAGGAATGAAAAGATTTCCGGCTGGATACATCGAAAACGCCGGCTAACTACCCTTCGAGACTCTCGGCTTCAGACTCGCCGCCCGCACCTTCAGGGGACATTTCAGAACCACTGGTTTCCGGTGCGTAACCTTCAGCAGCCGCTGGCGACGCTGTAGCTGTAGTCTTCCTCGCCCTCTTCTTTCCACCTTTCTTACCGCCAGCCTTACTGCCCATTTTCCTACCGGCTTTCTTGGTGCCCTGTGCAGACTTCTTTGTCCCTTTCTTACCGCCGCCACCCTTCTTCGTAGACTTCTTCGCCGCCTTCTTCGTCGACTTCTTTCCGCCTTGCTTCTTAGTCCCTTTGCCGCCGCCTTTGCGCGAGCCACTGGACTTCTTGGTTCCTTTTCTGGCTACCATCTTGTCGCTCCTTTGTTGGGTTTGAGTTTGGGCGTCACCGTAGCAAAATAATTTAAGACTGTCTACGAGTTTTGTTTTGCTGGTCCATTAAGCGCGGATGACAAGGATAACAAATCCGGATTTTTAATCGTGTTATCCGCGACTGGCATTTACCTGCCTAACACTTTAGGAGCAAAGCTAATGCAGATCAAAAATCACAACTTGTGTAGACACACTCGACTGTTTCAGCTACATTAAACGCGCTCTCCATACAACACGCGGTCTGGGCTTAAAACTGCGGAAAGGCTCCCTCGATGCTACGCTATTACTCATCGTGCGTTGGTGGCGGTTATCAACCCTCGCTTCTCTATCTCAGCCAAATTTTGCAAAACCAATCCAACCACTCGCCTGACCTTTCACCCGATGAGGAAGTGGTAACTACCGAGCCCCCGGAGCGCCGGTCGGCTCTGGTAGTTGACGACGTGGCCGACGTTACAGAGATGCTGGCGGTGGTCCTGACCCACGCCGGTTACTCCGTGGTCACAGCGGCTTCCGCGCCAGCCGCACTCAAAGCGGCGAGCGAGCGCCAGTTTGACGTCATAATTTCCGACATCGGCATGCCGGAGATGAACGGCTACCAGTTGGCGCGGCAGATGAGAACGATGCCGGGTTACGAGACTGTTCCGATGGTTGCCGTTACCGGCTATTCCATGTTTGACGACAAGGAGCGATCGACCAACGCGGGTTTCAACGCTCATATGACCAAGCCGATCGATCCGCGAGCCCTACTGGATCTGATCGAACAACTGTGAGCTTCGATACACCGAGAGACAGTTGAGCGATTGATGACCAGCTCTTCACGATTACTCTCCAGGTTTCTTTCCGAGTCAGCTATCCGCAACATCCAGCTTGTAGTCGGCGCCATCGCCATCGGCGTACTCTTCTGGCAGCTCCAGTTCTCGACAACCGCCATCTGCTGCGGCGATTTCGACGGTTACTACCACATCAAATGGACGCGGACGCTCTGGGAGTCGATGAAGATGTCGAAGTTTCCGCCCGCGTTTCCGTGGCTGCCGCTGACCACGCTTAACCCAAACGACTATGTGGACCACCATCTGCTGTTCCACATAATGCAAATTCCTTTTGCTGCATTTTCCGACCCGCGCCTGGGTGCAAAAGTAGGATCAGCGCTGTTTGCGAGTTTGGCCGTCTTTTCCTGCTATTGGCTGGTGCTTCGCTATCGCGTTCGGTACGGACTCGTCTGGTTGATAGCGTTGCTTGCGTGTTCGTCTCCATTCCTGTTTCGGATGAACATGGCGAAGGCGCCGCCGTTCGCAATCATTTATCTCGTCGTCGCGTTTCACCTGTTTTTCAAGCGGAAATACTGGCCGTTGCTGCCGCTCGCGCTGGTCTTTACCTGGACGTACGACCTGTTTGTACTGCTGATCATGGCGGCGGTGTTCTGGTCAATCACGATGGCGATCGCGGAAAAGCGGTTTGTGTGGCAGCCGGTGGTGTATGTAATCGCCGGATGTGCCGCGGGCATGATCATCAACCCGTACTTCCCACACAATCTCCAACTGCTGTTCGAGCACCTGCAGATCAAGCTCACTGCCAGTGAGTTCGACACAAAGGTCGGGTCGGAGTGGTACCCGTATGATTCGTGGGAGTTTCTGGGAAACTCGGCCGTCGCATGCATCGCGATGTTTGTTGGCTACATCACGTTTGAGCCTTCCGAACGCAGGCGCGGTCATTCGGCCATTTTCCTCTTGCTCTTTTCCACGGCCCTCATGGTCATGACGGCGCGCTGGAAACGGATTGCCGAATACTGGCCGCCGTTCGCGATCCTGTTCGCCGCTTTTTCTCTGAAGCCCTGGCTCGAAGGTTATCGTCCCTATCTCACTCGTCTTCCTGCCGATGTGCTCGAGGAACTCAAACCGTTTCTTGACCGCGAGGGCGTCCCCACTCGTGAGGAAGAATGGGACTGGCGCTATTGGCTTACGAACGCCGGTGTCGTCGCGGTGGCACTCGTGTTGAGTATCTTCCTGTTCTTCAACGTGCGTACAACCGTTAAGGACATCGGTGACAGTGAACCTCACGACTACTACCGCGCGGGCGCAGAGTGGATGCGAACTCATATACCTCCGGGACAGATCGTCTTCAATACTGATTGGGACGACTTCCCGCGTCTTTTCTATTACGATGCGTCGCATTACTACGTGACGGGACTTGATCCGAGTTATCTATTCGATAAGAATCCGGGGCTGTCTCAACTCTACGATCGCATCACACTCGGTCAGGAGGAAGATCCGGGACCGCTGATACGCGACCGGTTTGGCGCGCGCTACATATTTTCCGATAATGAGCATCACGACTTCTTTGAGCATGCGAGGCTGAGCGGGTGGTTTGATATCGTTTATGAGGATAGGGAATGCACCGTCATGTATATTCGGGACCAGAAGGTCGATGAGACTTTGGGAGGACCGGGGTTTGAGTAGCGGAAGCCTTATTGGTCTATTGTTATTGGCTGCGATCCTCGCTGCCGGTTGCGGCGGCGGCTCGCCGAGCGTTTCAAATAGCACACCTGCGGCGTCGCCTGTGACCGCTGCCTCCCCTGCGCCATCACCGCTCACCGGCTTCGAGCGAGACCTGCAATACATTCGCAACGGCGGATTCACTTACATCTGGATCTTCTCACGCAAGGACGGGAAACCTCTCGACAAAGACGACAGCGCCTACCTCAGAACCAACGCGCCGCAGGTTGTCGATTGGGTCACCACCGCTGAAGGCCGGAAGGTGATTGCCGGAACCAACTTCAACCTCGAGGAAGGGAACATGGAGGCATTGAAGAAACGGTTCGTGGTTGAGGACTACACGGGAAAATAATCCGTGTTCATCCGCGTTCATCCGCGGCCAAAACTATCTTTCCAAATTGAGCGCGATCCTCGATCAACTCATGCGCCTGCCGCGCCTCGCTGAGCGGTAACACACGATCGACAACAGCGCGAATCTTCCCTTGCGCAACAAACTTCAGCGCTTCCAGCAACTCGCCTTTCGACCCCATAAACGATCCCAACAACGTCAAATGCCGGTAGAAAACCTGCCGCAAATCCGTGCGCGCATCGAACCCGCTCGTGGCGCCGCACGTGACTAAACGCCCGTTGTTCTTCAGCGACGCAATCGACCCGGGCCACGTCGCGGCACCGGTGTGCTCGACCACAACGTCCACGCCCTTGCGATCCGTCAGCCGTTTCACTTCTTTTGGCCAATCGTCGCGCGTGTAGTTAATCGTCTCGTCCGCGCCGAGTTCGCGCGCCTTTGCAAGTTTCTCCTCCGAACTCGCGGTCGTGATCACGCGTGCACCACGCAACTTCGCGATCTGGATCGCGATCGATCCCACGCCGCTGCCGGCCGCGTGCACCAGCACATCTTCACCCGGTTGCACATTCGCGCGTGTCACGAGCATGTGCCACGCAGTCACCGTCACCAACGGCAGGGCCGCAGCTTCTTCCCAGCTCAATTCAGCCGGCTTCGGAATGATATTGACTCCGGGTACGGCCACGAGTTCCGCATAACCGCCGTTGCGCCGATAGCCAATCATGTCGTATTCACGACAAAGATTATCGTTGCCGCTCAGGCATGCCGCGCAATGTCCACAAGAGACGCCCGGCTGCACCATCACTTGATCGCCTGCCTGGACCCACGGGACGCGCTCACCAACCTCGCGCACAACGCCGGCGACATCGCTTCCCAAAATGTGCGGCAAAGGAATGTCGATGCCCGGCAGTCCGTTGCGAACAAATATGTCGAGGTGATTCAGTGCACACGCCTTGACCTGCACCAGCACCTCGTCCGCGCGGATCGACGGCTCAGGTACGTCCGTGTACTCGAGCACTTCCGGACCACCATGCTGTCTGAAGATCGCGGCTTTCATTTCGCGGCTTGTTCGCGCGCGTGGTAGGAGGAACGCGTGAGCGGGCTCGATTCGACGTGATGAAAACCAAGGCCCATCCCAATCTCGCGCCACTTCTCAAATTCTTCCGGCGTGACGTAGCGCTCGACCGGTAAGCGCCGCGCGTGCGGTTGGAGATACTGGCCAATCGTCATGATGTCGCAGGAAGCGGCGCGCAAGTCGCGCATGAGTTCCACGACTTCATCAAACGTTTCGCCAAGGCCCACCATGATCCCGCTCTTCGTCAACATGCCGCGAGCTTCACGATCGCGCCTGTCAGCGGCGCGTCGCAGGAGGGTCAACGATTGCTGGTAAACCGCGTCCGGCCTGACGCGTCGATAGAGCCGCGCGATGGTTTCAGTGTTGTGATTGAGCACGTCGGGTTGCGCGTCGAGCACGGTGTTGAGAGCTGCTTCGTCGCCGTTGAAGTCGGGAATCAAAACTTCGATCCGGCACTCGGGATTCAAAGCACGCACCTGTCGAATCGTTTCGGCCCAATGCGCGGCGCCGCCGTCCGGCAGATCGTCGCGGTTGACGGAAGTGATAACGGCGTGCGCGAGGTTCAAGTGGCCCACGGCTTCGGCGACGTGACGCGGCTCTTCGGGATCGAGAAGTCCCGGCTGGCCTTTTCCAACTGCGCAAAACCCGCAATGACGCGTGCAGATATCGCCGCCGAGCATGAAAGTGGCAGTGCGATCAGTCCAACATTCAAAGATGTTTGGGCAGCGGGCTTCCTGGCAGACCGTGTGCAGGTTGAGTCCTTCGATCAACTGCAACACCTGATTTTGGTTGGTCGGATCACCCAGCCGGATGCGCAGCCATTCGGGTTTGGGTTGGCGGACTTTCTGGTTATTGCTGATTACTCTGAGTTCGCGGGCCACTTGATTACCTCGGAAACATTTTACGTGCTTCGGCTTCTGAAACGAAATCCGTCAACCGTCCGTGCTAATCCGTGTTAACAAATCAGGATCGATGTTGCCACCTGAGAGCACGACGCCAACTCGCTTCACATCCGCGGGCAGTTTATGAAACATCACCGCCGCGGCCGCCGTGGCGCCCGAGGTCTCAACCAGTAATTTCATCCGGAACAACATGAAA
>DASSEB010000371.1:0-3240 GCA_035696765.1 Pyrinomonadaceae bacterium
AACGAGCGCGCGAAGCAATACCATTTGTTCGATTCCAGCTACAAGAAGCACAATAGGCACAAACGCTCATCGAAAGTCGTTTGTGCTTTTTGCGCGCCTTTTGGGGCCTAACTTAGAAGATAAACTTGAGGGAGAACTCCATCTGCCGGCGCCGCTGCTCGCTAATGTCGCGGCCGAATTCGCCTTCGTTGTTGAAGTCGGCCTTCGGCGACGAACGATTCACGCGATTCAGCACGTTATAAGCCGAGAAACGGAACTGAATATTGAACGCCTCGCTGATCGCCGTAATCGGAAAATTCTTGAAGAGCGATGCATCCCAGTAAAACTGTTGCCGTCCACGGAAGACGTTGCGGCCGAGCGTACCAATCTTAGGAGTCTCCGGACCATCATTCGGGAACCTGCCCGGGGGATCACCGGCGAACACTGTGGTGAGAGGGCACCTGAATGCGGCCCGGTTGAGTTGGCGTCCTTCAGCTCTTTGCGCGTCTGTGGGTGTCGGATCGCCGATCAGATCGACGCGCCCGCTATTACACGTGACATTAAACACGGGCCCACTTTGCCAGGTAATGATGTTGTTGAACTGCCACCCACCAACCGCTGTATCAAGAGCTCTATTCATATCAGAGCCCCAGCGCCTGTTGCGGCCGAGCGGAAGATCCCAGACATCTGCGAACGTAAACCGGTGCCTGATGTCCGTGTCCGCGTTTCCGCGCTCCAGCTCCGGTCGCGTCGGATCGTCAGGACCACAATCGCGAGGACCCGCACCGTTCGCACAAATCCCGCCCGGAGAGTCGTCGATCGCATGGGCCCAGGTGTATGAGGTCAGCAGCGACAACCCCCTCGAGAACCGTTTCTCCAGCTTGCTTTGCAGGGAGTTGTAGTTGGAACTGCCCGTGTATCTCGTCGCGGTAACGGGATTGTTATTAGCCGCACCCACGAGTACTACCTCGCGTGCGCCTGGTCCTCCTTGATCACTACCGGTACCGATATTCTGAAGCACCAGCAAATTTCGACCGAGAGAACCCACGTAAGCGACTTCTCCGAGCCACCCCGGTGAAAATTCATCCTGCAGCGTCACGTTGTACTGGTGATACATCTCATCCTTGCGATTCGGATCGTTGAAAAGGATGAGACCGCCGCTCGTGGGCGCGGCAAAGCTCGTACCTGGCGCAGCCACGGTGAAGGGCGCTACCGGAACGCCGCGATCAAACGGATTGCGGGCGAGGAAGAAAGCGGGACAACCAGCCGGAACAGTTATGGGATTGCAAGCATAGCTGCCCGCGCCAGTGCCCGGATTTGCGGTAAGCGGCTGGGCGGCGCTGATATCAGTTGCGTAAAGCAAACCATAACCGCCGCGCAACACCAAAGTCTTATCGTCTTTGAAGCCGCTGTAAGCGAAGCCGATACGTGGTCCAAAATTGTTTTTGTCCGTGTTTGCCAGATCGCGACCGCCGGGCGCGTTATCGCCGGCCATCTGGATGGTTTTGGTTACGGGATCGAAATTGCTTTGTTGATCGAAGCGCTCGGTGGGTGCGGTAAAGATGTCATAACGCAGACCGAGGTTCAGAGTTAATTCTGTGTTGACTTTCCAGTCATCCTGAACAAAGAAAGCTGATTCCTTGCTCGACTGTAAGTATGGGCCACCCGGATCGCCGCGACCGACGAATCCCGGCCTGTAACCAAGCAGGAAGTTGGCGAGGGCCGAACCGGTATCGTTCGGGCCAATGCCGTTGTAGTTATTCATGACGAATCCACTGTTGGTGGTTCCGTACTGGTAATTTCCTTTGGTGCCGTTGTTGCGACCGCCGTCATAGTTGCTGTTCTGCCTGACGCGATAGTCGCCGCCAAACTTGTATGTCGAATTTCCTTTGACGACGGTGACAGCGTCGGCGACGTGGAAGTTGTTTGAGAGAAAATAGAATGGTCCACCATCGCCGGTGAATTCAGTCGCGCGATCTTCGCCCGTCAATCCATCCACGATTCCGACAAGGACGATACCGGTGGTGTTTGGACTGATGTTTATGTTGGGAGCGCCAAGCTGTGCCGAAATTGTTGGGCTGAATCCGCCCGTGCCGTTCACACCAGTGTTGAAAATTCCGATTTGCACTCTGGTGTAGCCAAAGCGCGCATCATTCACGACGGTGGGGGAGAATACGTGCGTGTCGCCGAGCGTGAAGCCTTTTGAATCGCCAAACTCATCACCGGCCGACGGGCCGGCGGGGAGATCGTTGCCGTTCGGCGAAGTACCCAACGGGAAGAAGTTGTCGCGCGCGCGGGCTGTGTTGGATTTGCTGTAACGTCCAAACAGCGAGTTGCTTCCAGTGATGCGATGATCGATGCGTATGTCGTAACTGTCGACGATGGCGTGTTCCTTGCGATTGGTCTCGAAGTTTCGACCTGCCCCCGGCCGGTTCGGAAGCGGGAATGCATTCACGTAATTCAATGCAAACGCTGAAAATGGGCCACAGCTCGGACAGTTTCGAAGATCATTACCCGGAATAGGCGTGCCGTTAGGCGCGAAGATTGTTCCTTTCGGCGCCATAACTTTGCCCCCGCCGACGAGCGTGTATTCAATTATATTTCCCGGTTGCAACAACTCGCCAAAATCGCCGACGCGCATCCTTGCTGTCGGAACAGGCACTGCCTGCGGGTCGCCCGTGCCGCCAAAGATCGGCGTGCTGTTTCGCTGACCGTTGAGCGAGAAAAAGAAGAACGAACGATTGCGGCCGTCGTAGAGAGATGAGCCACCCTCGCCGGGCTTCGGCAAAAAGATCGGACCACCAACCGTGCCGTAAAAGTTGTGAGTAACGTAATTGGGAACGGGCAGCGAATCGGGATTATCAAATTTGGCAGCAGCCGCACTCAGAAAGCGGCCCTGATAAATCTCACCCGCGGTGCCATGGACCTCGTTGCCGCCGGACTTGAAAGTCGTGGAAATGATGCCGCCGCCGGCGCGCCCCGACTCTGCCGATGGCACACTCGATTCGATTTTGAACTCTGCAATCGCATCCGGTTGCGGATAGATCGCGATCTGACCGAATTGAGATTCGTTGTTGTCGACGCCGTCGAGCGTGAAGTTGTTGTTAGTTGCGCGTGCGCCGTTAATAACCAGAACGGAACCACCCGATTCACGGAAACGGGTTGACTCAGTATTGCTTTGGCCGCCACCTCCCTCTACGAAGTTGCCGCCACCGCCCAGTAGACCGAGGTTTGGTCGCGTCACGCCCGGAGACAATCCCG
>DASSEB010000372.1:0-23570 GCA_035696765.1 Pyrinomonadaceae bacterium
TCGCGCGTTGAGTGACGCTGGATTGATAGTTAACGAGGGACGCCCGCCGCATGTCGAACGCGGATATGAACTCTGGTTGAAGTTGTTCTCACGCGCGTCTGTGGTCCAGCTTCGCAAAGTTTACGCGGGACGCGAAAGCGAAGGGGGATCGTTTGTGAGTTGGCGGCTTGCAACTACCGACGACAATCCGCCGCCAACGTTGGATGAATACATCGCCGGCTGGATGGAACGCGATCGTTTGCGTGAAGAGTTGCTTCGATGGATGGAGACGACGCCGATTATTGTCGCTCCAGTCGGCGCGACTGCCGCCTACGCACACGACACGCTCAAGATCACACTTGGCGGTTCGGCGATGGGAACATTTCGAGCTTTTAGTTACTCGCAAACGTTCAATGTCTTCGATTTGCCGGTTGTTACAGTTCCTGCCGGGCGGTCCAAGGACGGTCTGCCGATCGGAGTGCAGATTGTGGGGCGTCCCTTTGCCGAAGAGATGGTCCTGGCCGCGGCGGAGCTTGTCGAAGACGCTTTATCCACTGCTTACACGCGTTCCGATATATAATCTGCCCAATTCTGGGGAAAGGATTTCGATTCATGGAACCAGTTACTTCAGCTCTGGCTTTTCTCTTTTTCGGGTTCATCGCGATCGTGTTGCTGGTCATCGCGGTGAAGACGATCAGGATCGTGCCGCAAGCGACCGTCATGCTGGTCGAGCGCCTGGGAAAGTTTGACAAGGTTGCCAGCAGCGGCCTCAACATCCTCGTGCCGTTTCTCGACAAGCCGCGGGCGGTTTACTGGACGAACACGCGGCCGGGACTGACCTCGATCGATCTGCGCGAGCAGTACATCGATCTTCCGCCACAGCCCGTTATCACCCGCGACAACGTGACGATTCACGTCGACTCAGTCGTCTACTGGCAGATAACGGATCCGGTGAAGGCTGTGTACGAGATGAATGATCTCGTCGGCGGCATCGTGCAGTTGACGATCACGGGCATGCGCGCGGTGATGGGTGACATGGACCTGGACCACACGCTCTCGCAACGCGATCAGATCAATTCAAAGCTGCGCATCATTCTCGATGAAGCGACTGACAAGTGGGGCGTGAAGGTGACGCGTGTTGACGTGAAGAACATCAATCCTCCGGAAGACGTGCGCATCACGATGGAGAAGCAGATGACGGCCGAGCGCAACCGACGCGCGCTCGTGTTGCAGGCGGAGGGCGATCGCCAGGCGGCGATCACGCGCGCGGAAGGTGAGAAACAGGCGGCGGTGACACGTGCGGAAGGCGAGAAGCAGTCTGCGATTCTTGCGGCAGAAGGTGCGGCCCAGGCGCGTCTACGCGCTGCGGAAGCTGAGTCGGAAGCGATCAGTCGAGTTGCACATTCGATCCCCGGCGGCGATCCCGGCCAGTATTTGATCACGACGCGTTACATCGACAGCCTGCGCGACATGACAAAGACTAATAATGCGAAAGTGATCTTCATGCCGGTTGAGACTTCGGCGATGCTGTCGAGTGTTGGAGCGATCAAGGAAGTGTTGTCACAGACTGGGGACAGGGACGACAGGGACCAGACGCCGCCGTCGACGCCGCGTCCGCGGGAACTGCCGCGTTAAGCCACAGATTTCACGGACTGGATTACGGATTGGGTAGTTGGTGGCGAGAGATCGCGGTGTACTTTGAGCCTTTGCTGCTCAGCTCGCTGCGAAAGATGATTAGTTCGGTTAAGGTCACGGGTATGGGTTCGAACTGCATGTTGAGGTGAGTGTCGGCAAGGCGACGTGCGCCGTGCGGCTTGCGAAGACGTGCGATTGTTAAGTGAGGGCGAAACGCACGATCTTCTTTTGCAAAACCCTGAGCCGCACACTCGTCATCAAATCGCTTTTGCAGATCTGAGAGCTTGCCGGAAGGATCGTTAACGCCGATCCAGAGCACTTGCGCGCGACTCGGGCGCGGAAACACACCCGTGTTGCCCACGGTGATCTGAAACGCCGGAAACTCTGCAACCGTCCGCTCCGCCGCGCCTGAAATCGTTTGAACTCGATCCAACTCGACGTTGCCAAAAAATTTCAGCGTGAGGTGAATGTTCTCCACACGACTCCAACTCGCCGCGACATCCGGAACGTCTCCTCGCAACCGCTGAATATGCTCCTGCAGCCGCTTCCGCACCTCATCCGGAAGCTCAGCCGCACAGAAAACGCGCCACGATTGCATAAGAGTATTAGCCACAAAAAGGCACAAAAGGCACAAAACAAGTACTGATAGGAGCATTAAGCGAGCTTACTCTCTAAAATGATTATGTGCCTTCTGTGCGTTTTTGTGGCTAATTCTTCTGTGCATCTTTGTGGCTCATTTTGCTGGCTCAAGAACGAGCGTTTCCTTCGTGGCCTTTTCGACGGCTGCGGCGCTGAACGGAAACTCGCGTGGCGTAACTGCGCGCCAATCCGCTAGCTGATCCGTCCAGTGCGGACTCTTCGGCAGTCCCGACTCGCCGAGTGTGATCCCTTGCTGCGTCTTGTCCCAGTCGCTCGTGTCCGCAATCAAACGCATTGAAACACTCGGCCCGACATTCACCGTGGCTCCGATCGAACCGCCAGTCCCGTTCTGTGGGAACGGAGCGATCGCGAATTGCGCACCGATCAATGGCGCTCCCGACAGCGGGTGGTTGAAACGCGCCTTCGCCAGTTCGCCCCACGTCCACTTCGTCTCGTCTGCACCAATACTCTTCGTGAGGTTGCTAATCGCCTCCTCGTAACAAGCCCGCAGCAAGTCCGCATAATTCGAGAATTCTTTTGGCAACCACGCAGCCGGCTGGTCCTTGAGCACACGGTCGAGAGTCGTGTCGAAGTTGGCCCAGTTAAAATTCTTCGACAGCTCCGGACCAAGCGCGGCGGCGAGAATCCTGGTGCGAAACGCGAGGCGCATCTGCGAAACGATCGGCGCCACAGTCGACTCGGCGTTAACTCTTCCGTCCCACTTTTCAAACGCGTCGAGCGTCGCTCGTAGCTTTTCGTCAGCAGGAGTCAACTTCGGTCGCAGCAGCTTCACTGCTTCGCGCGTAAACGACACACCCGCGATCGAATAAACGTCGCCCAGGATGCGTCTGTAATCGTCGGCGCTGAGTTTTGGTTTTTCGTTGAGCAGTTCGAATATCCGGCGAGCGCGGTAAGGCTGTGCCCACGAATGCGTGAGAAAGTAAGGATAGTCCGTGCCGACGATGCGCTGGTTAGCTGTAACGATCATTCCGGAAGGCGGATCGTAGAGCATCGGCAACTTCGAAATCGGTATGTAGCTGGTCCATTCGCCCCCATCGGTTGACCCGTCGTACGGCACGCTGCCATCGCCTGACTTGCGTATCGGAACCACGCCCGCCGCGTGATAACCGATATGACCATCGACGTCAGCGTAGACGATGTTTTGTGTCGGCGCGGTGAACGACTCCAGCGCTTCGTTGAACTCCTTCCAGTTTCGCGCACGGTTCAATATGAAGGAAGACTCGGCATTGTTCTTCGCCGGATCGAGCGCAGTCCAACGAAGTGCATAACGTTTGCCGTCACCCTCGAAAATAATTGGACCGTGACGTGTCACCGTCACCTCGTGAGTGACAACATCGGTTTCGGACCCGCCGAAGCCTTTCCTGACTTTGATCTCTTCGCGGCGAATGACTGCATCCTGCCAACCCGAAGGCGTCTGGTAACGTTTGGGATTGTTCGGATCAAACTTCTCGAGATAAAGATCCTGAACGTCTGGTCCAACATTCGTGAAACCCCAGGCGACGCGTTCGTTGTGCCCGAGAATGACTCCCGGTATTCCTGGTGTACCAACGCCCGCGACGCGCACACCCGGCGCGCTCAGGTGGACCATGTGCCAGATCGATGGCGCTGTCGGACGCAGGTGGGGATCGTTCGAAAGCAGCGGTTTGCCCGATACAGTTCGGTTCCCGTTGACGACCCAGTTATTGCTCGCGGCGAGTGCGTCAGTATCAAAGCCGATGCGATTCAGCGCCGCTGCGGCAATCGCCTGGTTGTGCGCAAGTTTCGCCAGTGTTTCTGTTGAGAGAGTGTACGGTTGTACTCGCGCAGATGTAGCTTTCGCTTTGGTGTCTTTGCCGACGACGAGCACGTCGAGGGGGGAAATCTCCGGTAACAACTCGGCGCGTTTTTCGGCGGGCACGGCTGAGAGCGCCTGGCGCATCAGGTCCAATCTCCAGGTGTCTGAGAGCGCCTCGAAGAACATCTTGATCACCACGAACGTATCCGCCGGCGTCCAGGGACGAAAGCTGTAACTCAGAATTTGAAACTCAGGAGGCATCGACTTCGGATCGAGCGAAGCTGCATAAGCATTGACGCCGCGCGCGTACGCTTCCAACACGGTGCGCGCCCGCGGAGACGCATTCGCGAGTTCGGCTTCAGCGACCTGCGAAAAGCCGTACGTGCGATGCAGCTTGTCCTGGTCCAACGCGGCGTTGTTCGGTCCGGCGCCGAGCACCTCGGCCAGTTCGCCGCGTGCGGTGCGCCGGTAAAGATCCATTTGCCACAGGCGATCCGCTGCGGTGGCGTAGCCCTGTCCGAAGTAGAGATCTTCGTCGTTCTGCGCTTCGACGTAAGGAATGCCGCGTTCGTCGCGGCGGATGGTGATGCGGGCCTTGATTCCCTGAATCTGGATCGCGTTTTGTTGAGAAGCCGTCTCGCCGGCACTCACGAAACAGGTAAGGACAAAAAAGAGAATGATCAGGCGTCGCATACAAAGTGTTCCTCCGCGCCAGAGAATACAGGATCTATCGGACAGGATTACAAGATTCTTGTTAATCATGTAAACCTGTCTTAGAATCCCACGCGATGTTTCGATCCATCCTTATTTTTGTGCTGCTCGTTTGCTTTGCAGTGCTTACCCAGGCACAGCAGCGACCGCTGATCACCGAAGACGTCGACATCATCCCGCCGGGATCGATCCGGATCGAAGCGGGCATCGACTTCATGCAGGGGGCAAAGTACACCGTCTCGGGTATCCGAGGCGATCTCACACGCGTCGGTGTGATCGGGATCAATTTCGGAATGGGCCCCAACGTCGAGTTTCAAATCGAAGGCGTCGCGCAGAATTACGTTAGCATCAATTCGCGCGGTGTTTCTGCAATCCCACTCGAACTCGCACCCGGCATAAATTCGACCAACGACACTGGCGACTTCACTCTCGCGGCTAAATTCAAACTGCGAAACGAAACGCGGCGTGGTCCGTCCCTCGGCTTTCGTTTTGGCGTGCAGCTTCCGAATTCAAATGAAGCGCGCGGCATTGGACTCAACGCGACAAACGCCTTTGGCTCAGTGCTGGTTGGGAAGAAATTCGGACGAGATGGACGCCTTAATACTTTCGGCAATCTCGGGATCGCGATTCTCACCGCGCCGACGGAATTGTTTACGCAGAACGACGTTTTGACTTACGGCGTGGCCGGCATCTTTCGTATCAACAAACAATTCAGCGTTGCAGGCGAAGTTAACGGACGCGCTAACACGCGACCCGGCAACGGGCCGCTCGGCACCGAGTCACAGGCCGAAGCGCGGCTCGGAATGCAAATCAGGGCATCGGGATTACGCTTCGACTTCGCCGGCATCAAAGGCCTCACAACCTTCAGTCCAAACTCCGGGTTTACTGTCGGAGTTACTTACGACACGCCTTCTGTTTTCGCACCCGTCAAGTAGGCCACGGATTAACGCGGATGGACACGGATTATGAGTTACAGCAATATCTGTGTTTTTATTAGCGCCGATGTACGACTGGATAGCCGCGATTGCCCGTTGGTTGGAAGTCAATGTCATCGGCCTGCCTATTTACCTCGCGGCGCCGGCGATGATTATCATCGGCGCGCTCGATTCGTCGCTCCTGTCTTTACCTGAGATCAACGACTATCTCGTCGTCGGACGTTGTTTCAAAGATCCGAGCGCGGCGTTTTATTTTCCATTGTTCGCCGCTGCGGGATCTGTACTTGGTTGCCATCTTCTTTACACGATCGTTCGCCGCGGTGGGCAAGCCGTGCTGCGCAAGCGCTTCAACCTGAACCAAATCAAGCGCGTCGAACGCGCCTACGAGCGGTTTGGGTTTCTCGCGATTGGAGTTCCAGCAATACTTCCGCCACCGTTGCCTTTCAAAATATTCGTAGCGACCGCGGGCGCGCTGGAGTATCCGCGCTGGAAGTTCTTATTGACAGTGATGATTGCGCGGTCGTTCCGCTATTACGTTGAAGGTGTGCTGGCGGTGTTTTATGGACGCCGGGTTTTGCTGTTCATGAAAGACAATGGGCTCGCGATATTGAGCATCGTCGCAACGGTGGGCCTCATCGCGCTGCTCATTTATCTATTCATCAACCGGCGCCGCAACCCGAGTGTTGCCGCCTCCGACGAAGTTCCCGAGCCCGAAAGGACCACTGATTGAAATCGTTTCTCCACCCCATCAAATGGCTCACACGCCTTTCCGAGTATCTGATCACCTTTGGCGCTTTCGGTCTGTTCGCGGTAGCCCTACTCGATTCGACGTTTGTGCCGCTGCCCAGCAGTGCAGACGCGTTGATGCTGTTGCTCTCGACGACGTATCCGAGTTGGATGTTGCTTTACGCCTTCATGGCGACGGCGGGCTCGGCGGTTGGTTGCTGGATTCTCTATTTGATATCGAGGCGAGCCGGATCGCGCGCGCTCAACAGGTTTTCAGAGCCTAAGCAACAGAGAGTGAAGAGTCTCATCGAGCGTTACGACATGATGGCTGTGCTGGTGGCGACGTTGTTGCCGCCGCCGTTTCCGTTCAAGTTGTTTGTGGTTACGGCAGGAGTGTTTCGGTTCAGTTTACTGCGGTTCATGCTCGCCATCATCGCCGGGCGAGCTTTTCGTTTCCTGCTCGAGGGTTACTTCGCGGTGCGTTACGGCGCGGAAGCGAAAGTGATCCTCGCGAAATATTATCCGTGGATTGGGCTCGGGCTCGTGGCTGCGATTCTGCTGTTTGTCATCGTGAAGCAAAGACGAAAAAGGCCACCGATTTTCACGGATGAACACGGATCGGCCATCTGATCGTCTTCATGCGTGAAGATTCGTGGCCAACTCCGGAAACTGAAAGTTTCGCGCCCCCGCCAGATCTTTGATACCGTGAGCG
Organism: Pyrinomonadaceae bacterium; assembly: GCA_035696765.1. GTDB lineage: Bacteria > Acidobacteriota > Blastocatellia > Pyrinomonadales > Pyrinomonadaceae > PSRF01. The sequence continues at coordinate 7,133 of DASSEB010000372.1, forward strand.
TCTTCAAGTTTGGTGAGTAAGAGAAGAAAGATTTCGGCCGTGGCGAGCGCATCGCTGCCGGCGCGGTGCCTGCTGACGATCGGAATCGAAAAGTGGTTCGCAATCGTATCCAGCCGGTGATTGAGCAGGTCAGGCAGCGCGCGCCGTGAAAGCCTGACTGTGCAAAGATGCGGATTGACCATTCGATGTCCGGGATAGACGCGCGAGATTTCGTGGTTTAGAAAGCTGGTATCGAACGGCGCATTGTGGGCCACGAGGACTGAATCGCTCACGAAGTCGAGCCATTGCGGCGCCAGGTCGGCAAACACCGGAGCACGCCTGACCATATCGTTCGAGATGCCCGTGAGCGACATCACAAAACGCGGGATCGGAATTTCGGGATTGACGAGCGACAAAAACTTGTCGACGATGCGTCCGCCGCGAATTCGATAAGCACCGAGTTCGATGAGTCGATTGGGCGGCGTCTTCGCGCCGGTCGCTTCAACGTCGACTACGACGAAGTCGAGATCTTTTAGTAGACGCGAGTAACTATCGTCTTGCAGCAGTTCGACAGTGTTGTTGTCTAACTTGAAGCGACGATCGTTTCTGATGAGATCGGCGACGAGGAGTCCGGCGAGTTCGTCGTCGATGTGAGAAAGTTTGAAGACGGCGTCGACGATCTCCGACGCAGCCGCGCGTCCGCCGGAACAAGTTAAGAGGTCGATTGTGTCTTGAACCAGGGTGGAATCAGAAACTAAATTCGGATAAGGCGGCATTCGCACGCGATTGTAGCACGCTCAACATACGCGAGGTAGGGATTTGAAACCGGAACAGGTTATCGATGAATTCAGAACGACCGGCGCGCTGCTCGAAGGTCATTTCCAACTTTCGAGCGGCTTGCATAGCACGGTCTATTTGCAGTGCGCGCTCGTGCTTCAGTTTCCCGAGAAGGCGGAAGCGTTCGGGCGTGCGATTGCGGAGTCGTATCGCGAGCAGGGCATTCAATTGGTTGCCTCGCCCGCGATTGGCGGGATCGTGATCGGGCACGAAGTCGCGCGTGCATTGGGAGCACGCTTTGTATGGACCGAGCGCGATGCCGGACAGATGACGTTGCGTCGCGGGTTTACAGTCTCACCTCGTGAGAAGACGTTGGTGGTTGAAGATGTGATCACGACCGGCGGCTCAACTCGTGAAACTATCGAGGCGCTCGAACGAGCTGGTGCAAACGTCGTCGCGGCAGCGTCGATCATCGATCGTTCGGGTGGCGCTGCGGACGTTGGCGTTCCTTTGTCCGCGCTTGCGTCGCTCAAAGTGTTGTCAGTTGCGCCTGCCGCTTGTGATGCGTGCAAACTCGGTGAACCGGTGGTGAAGCCAGGCAGCCGCAAGACAACCGCGTGAACTACAAACTCCTCCTCCAGTACGACGGCACTGATTTTCACGGATGGCAGATTCAAGGCGATCTCAGGACCGTTCAGGGTGAGTTGACGAGTGCGCTCTCGTTAATCGAGGGCCGGAGCGTCAATGTTCATGGTTCGGGCCGCACTGATGCTGGTGTGCACGCGGAAGGGCAGGTGGCGAGTGTTGAGATCGCGCGTGAGATCTCGACTGCGAAGCTTCGTGCAGCGATCAATGGAAACATCGGCAGAGACGTGCGGGTGTTAACGGCTGAGACTGCTGCTGACGATTTTCACGCGCGTTATTCGGCGCTGGAAAAGACGTACGTCTATCGGATAGTGAATGGGCCTGTGATCTCGCCGTTTTGGTGGCGCTACGCTCATCACGATGCGCGCCAGTTGGACTTGGAACGCATGAGACATGGCGCGGAGTTGTTTTGCGGCAAGCACGATTGGACAGCGTTTTCTGCCGCGCAGCAAGACGTTGAGGATCGTGTTCGGACTGTGACGCGCGTCGAAATTGCAGAGCGACCTGATGAACGATCGCGTGGTTCGTTGATGGAGATACGCGTCAGTGCCGAGGGCTTTTTGCGGTACATGGTGCGAGCGATGGCGGGGACGTTGATGGCACTCGGGCGTGGTGAGTTGGATACCGACGCGATCGGAGAAGCGCTCGAGAGCGGGATTCGTCCAACGGCCGCGGTGACAGCCCCGCCCTGCGGATTGACGTTGCTATCAGTTCGCTACGAGTAATTTCGTCTTTGCGAGAGAAATTACTTTGGATTGTAGTTGACAGGTGCCGTCTGACAGTCAAGAATGGCAGCCTCATGCTTTCTGACTTCACAGCGGTAATACAAAAAGGCACGCGGGAAGAGTCGTTGCTCGCTGCGGTTGCCTGGGACCGCTTGCCGCGGCACGTCGCCATCATCATGGACGGCAACGGGCGCTGGGCTGCGCAACGCGGCCAACCGCGCATTTCGGGCCACAGGGCCGGCGTTGAAGCCGTTCGCGCCGCCGTCGATACGGGCGCGCGCCTTGGTCTGAACGCGCTGACGCTGTACGCGTTCTCGACGGAAAACTGGAAACGACCGCGATATGAAGTCGAGGCGTTGATGCGCATGTTGCGTCGTTACTTGCGACTCGAGCTGGACGAGATCGACCGGCAGGACATCAAGTTTCAGACGATCGGCCGCATCGGCGCGCTTCCGGAAAACGTTAGGAAAGAAATTCAACGGGCCACCGAACAGACGGCGCGAAACAAAGGCATGATCCTGAGCGTGGCCCTGAATTACGGTGGACGCGCTGAGATCGTCGACGCAGCACGCGCCGCAGTGAGACGACTACTCGACGAAGGCAGCCGTCCTGACGAGCTGACCGAGGAACGCATCGCGAACGAGCTTTACACGCGAAACCTGCCCGAGCTCGATCTGCTGGTCCGCACCAGTGGTGAACTGAGAATTTCAAACTTTCTACTCTGGCAAAGCGCCTACAGCGAGATCTACGTAACCGAGACCCTTTGGCCCGACTTCCGCCGCGTACATTTGTTGGAAGCAGTCGCCGATTACCAGCGCCGCGACAGACGTTTCGGCGGACTGAAATTAGTAGCAAGCAAAAAATAGCCAGCACAAAAGGCGCATAAACATCAAGTCACATAGACGATGGGTTCACGTGAGGGCGCAGGAATCACTGTTATGTGACTTTTGTGCCTTTTCGTGGCGAAAGATGACTGAATGAAGAGAATCCTAACGGCGCTCGTAGTTCTGCCATTCCTGATCGCTTCAATTCTCATTGCTTCTTTATGGTGGCTGTTTGTGCTCATGGCGGCGGCCGCGATGGTTTTGGCACTGTGGGAGTTTTACCTGCTCGCCAAACGTCTCAAGCTCCAGCCCAATGCTACAGCCGGATACGTCGCCGGAGCGGCGCTGATCACGATCTCACTGCAAAACGATCCCGCCATCAATGTGCTGCTGGTCCAATTCGTAATCATCGTATTGACGGCCGGCGTTCTGATCGCTGCGACTTTACGCGGCGCGCCGTTCGACAAGATGATCCCCTCCGCCGGCGCGACGATCCTCGGTGTGCTGTACATCGCGCTGCTTGGTAGTCATCTCGTATCTCTTCGCACTGGTTTCACGCCAACTCTCTCCGCACACTTACTCTCATTCTTTTTTCTTGTACTGATGGGCGCGGACGCCGGCGCTTATTACGTCGGGCGAGCTTTTGGAAAACGCAAACTGGCGCCTTCAATCAGCCCGGGTAAGACGTGGGAAGGCGCGGTCGGCGGCGTCGTGGCTGCGCTCGCAATGGCTGCGTTAGCTCACTTCTGGTTCTTTCGTGAACTGCCGCTGAAATACATCCTGCCTCTCGCAGTAATCATGACAGTCGTGGGCATCTTCGGCGATCTCGCAGAGAGCGCGCTCAAGCGCGGCGCCGGAGCGAAGGACGCCGCGAATATCCTGCCCGGTCATGGCGGCATACTCGATCGGCTCGATAGCTTGCTCTTCAATGCACCGCTCATCTACTATTTTGCCCGCTTCTATTTCCATAGCTGACGCTCCGAGATGACCACGAAAAAGATTGTTCTGATTATCGGCGCAGTGGTCGTCGTTCTCGGTTTGCTGGTCGTTCTGTTCGTCGGCGGAATCGTCGGTTTCGCCTTATACCAGGTCGGCAACAGCCAGGCGGCACTGAAAGCGAAAGATTTTCTGCGTAACAGTGAAAAGCTGAAGCAGGACATTGGCGATGTAAAAGACTTTGGCAGTATCGTTACCGGAAGCGTTAATATGCACGACGGTAATGGTGAAGCCACGGTGAATCTGAAGGTTATCGGTGGACGGAAGACCGTTAATGCATCGGTTGACCTGGTTTTGGTAAGCGGCAGCGCCTGGCGAGTAAGTTCCGCCTCCTACGTTAACGAGTCAGGCCAGACCGTCGAGCTTCTTAACCCCTACGACTCCAAACTACTAACCCCCCTGTTGATTGCATGACCGAGTCATCAACGCATAGCGCCGGAGTAGCAATACTCGGCTCAACCGGATCCATCGGGTGTAACAGTCTTCGCGTTATCGAATCGTTAAGCACCAGGCGCATGCGTGTCGTCGCGCTTGCGGCCGGTAGCAATGTCGAACGATTGGCGGATCAGATTGCGGCGCACCTGCCGGAAGTAGTCTCGGTTGACACTGAAACTGCCGCGCACGATCTGCGCGCGATGTTGTTTGCGCGTGACATTGACTTGCCGCGCATCGTCACCGGTGAGGCCGGGCTAGTTGAAGTTGCGACTCACCCGGAAGCGGACTGCGTTGTTTCAGCAACGGTAGGCGCGGTCGGTTTTTTACCGACACTCAAAGCGCTCGAGATGGGCAAGCGAGTCGCGCTGGCGAACAAGGAAACGTTGGTGATGGCGGGTGAGTTGATGACGCAAGCCGCCATGAAATCAGGCGCTGAGTTATTGCCGGTTGACTCCGAACACAACGCGCTGCACCAGTGTTTGCGAGGCGAGCGACCCGAGGAGGTGCGGCGGATCATACTGACCGCTTCCGGCGGACCATTTCGCACCAAGAACAAAGCAGAGATGAGACACGCAACCGTGTCGGAAGCGATGCAGCACCCAACCTGGAACATGGGCGCGAAGATCACGATCGATTCAGCCACGTTGATGAACAAGGGGTTGGAAGTGATCGAAGCGCACTGGCTCTTTGGATTCGGACCTGATGAGATCGACATACTCGTCCATCCCGAGTCAGTTGTTCATTCCATGATCGAAATGATCGATGGTTCCGTGATCGCGCAAATGGGAGTCACGGACATGCGGCACGCGATTCAATATGCGCTCACGTATCCGGAGCGACACTCGTGCCAGTTGCCGCCGTTGGATTTGACGGCAGTTTCCGGGCTGCACTTTGAAACTCCGGATCTCGACCGGTTCCCGTGCGTTGCGCTCGCGTATCGCGCGTTGAGAGAAGGCGGCACACTGCCCGCCGCGATGAACGCAGCAAACGAAGAAGCGGTCAGCGCGTTTATCAATGAACGAGTCTGTTTGACGGAGATTCCTCAGATTATCGAGGCCGTAATGAATGCTCACTCGAACCAACCGGCAAGTGATATTCAGACCGTTCTCGAGGCTGATCACCAGGCCCGGCTCGCTGCTCTCACTGTCATCGAAGAGTTAGGCGACAAAGAAACAGTTCAAAGGATTTAATTGCCTGTACTCTCGTGGCTCTTTGTCGCCTTACATTTGTTTGACGTTATCTCAACCTGACGCGTAAACTCGGTTGGTGCAACCCGACTCGCAGTCGTCGAGTCTAAACGTGGTTGTTTTGGAACAAGACTGTGAGAAAAGGTCCTGAATGACGTATTTACTTTACCTGCTTGGGTTCATCTTCATACTGGGTTCTGCCGTCGTCCTTCACGAATTTGGCCATTTCATCGTAGCCAAGCTTTTCAAGATTCGAGTCGAGACCTTTTCGGTCGGTTTTGGCCCTCGTCTGTTCGGCAGAAAATGGGGTCACACTGATTACCGCCTGTCCGCCATTCCGTTGGGTGGCTATGTAAAACTGGGTGGCGATGAATCAAACGCGCCGCTCGAAGGCGCAAGTGCTCAAGACATTCCGCCCGAGGAGATGTTCAATCTGCGCCCGCGCTGGCAGCGAGTGCTCGTCGCTCTGGCTGGTCCGGTGATGAACATCCTCACCGCGCTGGCGATTCCGTTTGCCGGAGCGTTTATTTACGGAGTTCCAGCGACTCCTGCTCCAGTCGTCTATCACATTCAGAAGGGCGGCGCCGCCGAATTAGCGGGTCTCAAGGAAGGTGATCGCATAATCTCCTTCAACGGTATTAAAAACCCGACCTGGGAAGCTATCAGCGGCGATGCATTGCTCTCGCCCGGGCGGCCCTTGCCGGTCATCGTCAATCGAGACGGCTCGGAAGTCTCTCTAACCATCACGCCAACCACGCGTACGGAAAATGGCGACGCGGCGGGTTCTTTGGATTTCGTTCCGGATTATGGCGGTTCGCCGGTCGTTGTAGTCGCAGCGGAGCCTGGCTCGCCCGCGGCAGAGTCCGGCTTGCAGGAAGACGATCGTTTCATATCGATTGGCGGTGAAAACGTAAGAAGTTCGGCTCAAGTAACTGAATACATTCGCACCCATGACGCGCAGAAGATCCCGATGACGGTGAACCGTGGCGGCCAGACGATTCAACTCATGAGTACCGAACGTCGTATCAACGGCAAGTTGGGCGTCACTGTTACCGAACAGTTCCCGCTTCATGCCGCCGGAATTGGTTCGGCTGCGAAATACGCATACGACAGCAACATTCAGATTCTGTGGTTGACCGGCAAGGCCCTCGGACAGGTCTTCACCGGACAGCGGTCCGTGCGCAACACCTTGTCAGGCCCGATCGGCATTTACCAGGCGACGCAGACATCGATTGAGAAACTCGGCTGGGCCGGCATCTTCGGGATGCTTGGTTTCCTCAGTTTGAATCTCGGTATCTTCAACCTGCTGCCCATCCCAGTGCTCGACGGCGGCGCGATCTTCCTTCTCCTTCTCGAAGGATTGCTGGCTTTGATAGGTTTATCGATCTCAGCGGCGGTGCGAGATCGTATACAGCAAGTAGGGTTCGTGATGGTGCTGCTGTTGATGGTTTTCGTAATCAGTAACGACTTGCTGAAAACCTTTGGCGGCCGCCGCGACCAAGAGAAGACACCGCCGGCTGCCGAGGCACCGGCAAAATAGATGCGCAAGTCGCGACCAGTTCAAGTTAAGCACATTCAGATCGGTGGTGGCGCTCCGGTGGTGATTCAGTCGATGACCAAGACCGACACCTCCGACGTAGGCGCCACTGTGGCCCAAATCGAAGAGATGGTGCGCGCCGGGTGCGAGATCGTCAGGCTGGCCGTTCCGGACAACGATGCAGCAGTCGCTTTGAAAGAGATTCGCAAGCGAGTGCCCGAAGTACCTCTCGTCGCCGATATTCACTTCCACTACAAACTGGCGTTGATGGCGCTCGAAGCGGGCATCGATAAGCTGCGCCTGAATCCAGGCAACATCGGGGCTCACGAACGCATTCGCGAAGTGGTGCGCGCCGCTCAATCACAGAAGGTGCCAATCCGTATCGGCGTGAACGGCGGCTCGCTCGAGAAAGATCTGCTGAAGAAGTATGGCACCGCAACTCCTGAGGCAATGGTCGAGTCAGCGTTGCGCCATATTCAAATACTCGAAGATCTCGATTTCACTGACATCATCGTCTCGCTGAAAGCTTCGGACGTGCACCGGACAGTTGCGGCTTATCGTCTGCTTGCTGAAAAAGTCGATTATCCGTTTCACCTTGGTGTTACCGAAGCGGGTACGTCGTTCAGCGGAACAGTGAAGTCCTCCATCGGACTCGGCATTTTGCTTCACGAGGGAATCGGCGACACGATCCGCGTTTCACTTGCTGCCGAGCCGCAGGAAGAAGTGCGAGTGGCGTGGGAGATTGTGAAGTCGTTGGGACTGCGCACACGCGGCGTGACGGTTGTTGCGTGCCCGACCTGCGGCAGGCTCGACGTCGACAACTTCGTCGGGATCGTCACTGAGATCGAGCGGCGGCTGGCCCACATTGAAGAACCGCTACATCTTTCGATCATGGGCTGCGCGGTGAATGGTCCAGGAGAAGCTCACGACTCGCAACTCGGAATCACGTTCGGACGCGGCGTCGGGATGATCTTCAAGGACGGCGTGCCGATGCGCAAAGTTGCGGGTGAGAATATTGTCGAGGCGTTCGTGATGGAAACCGAGAAGCTCCTGGCGGAATTGAAAAGTAACCACGGATTACACGGATGAAATCCGGATCCGATCCGTGTTAATCCGTGTTACCTGACTTTGGGTCGCTTCTGAGCTGGAACGTCGCCCGCCATAACTAAGAACAAGGCGTCCGTTGTCACTTTGCGGTTGATATTCACGATCAATTGCTCCCGCAGGTCTTCAATCTGCAATATCCAATCAGCGGCACGACTCGGATCCATGTTCCTGCTAATCTCCGTCAGCTCAGCCGACAAATCCTCGTTCACCAATTTGTCTGGCTGAACACCGAGCGACAACATCCACGCGTCCCGGATCAACGTCTCGAGCACGTCGAGTCGCTCTTCAAACTCGTCCTTGTACTGCGCTTCGTTGAGCTGCTCTGCTGAACGCAATAGCTGCGCGCGATCGTCGCTGAGCACGAGGGCATTGAGTACCTTGAGCATCGCTTTGCGCTGTGACGTGAATGTCACGAGATCGTTCGACAACGCCCGTCCCATGCTGCCGCCCGCAGCTCGTGCGCGGAGACGTGCAGTCTTGCTGTCAACAAGCTTGTTTTTAACGAGGTGAGTTTCGATCTCAGCCGGTGTCAAAGGCGAGAACCGGATCATCTGGCAACGCGAGAGAATCGTCGGCAGCAGCATCGCCGGCCGCGCCGTGATCAAAATCAGGTGCGACGTTTTGGGCGGCTCTTCGAGTACCTTCAAAAGAGCATTCGCCGAGGCATCGTTGAGCTTATCAGCCTCGTCGATCAGGAACACCCGCGCCTTGCCTTCAAACGGTCGAAAGTTCGCTTCCTTTTCAATCTGCCGCATCTGCTCGACGCGCAACACACGCTTGGGCGCAACCACGAGTCCAACGTCCGGGTGGTTGGTCCAGATTATTTGCATCCACTCGTCCGCGTCGTCACGTTGCGGATAGTTCAATGTCGCGATGCGCGTGCAGGAAGAACACACGCCGCACGCTTCATGGTCCTTCGGCGTGCGGCAGTTCAAAGCGCGGGCAACTTCGAGCGCAAACAGTTTCTTGCCAACACCTTCTTCCCCGGCGAACAGGAGTGCGCCCGGCAGCCGGTCAGCAACCAGCATCCGTTTCAGAACTGCTTTTACTCGTGTGTGACCGGTAAGCTCGTCAAACATAATTCATGGCAAGGTGTCCGCGGCTCTGCAAGTAGGGAACGATGATCTCCCTGACACGTTCCTGCGTGCGCTCGACGGGCCCACTCGTATCGATGAGTTTTACTCGCCCCGGCTCCGCAAGGGCGATTTGCAGATAAGCATCGCGAACGCGCGTGTGAAAGTCAGCGTGCTCGATGTCGAGACGATCGCGGGTCGACGTTTTGTTACTCGAGCGGCGTGTCGTGCGGTTGGTTGATTCATCAATCGAAACGTCAAAAAGCAACGTCAGGTCAGGCTTCAGTCCTTCCGTTGCCAGTCGCACGATCTCCGCGATCAGCTCGGGCGGAAAGCCGCGTCCGGCGCCTTGATAGGCCACCGTCGCGTCGGCGTATCGATCCGAAATCACAACGCTTCCAGCCGCCAGCGCGGGACGAAGCACACGGCGCACGTGCTGTGCGCGGTCGGCAGCAAAGACGAGCAGCTCGGTGAGCGGATCGACTTCTTCCATCGCGTCGAGCAATGCGGCGCGCAGGCGCAAACCCAGCGCGGTGCCGCCGGGCTCGCGAGTCAGCAGAGCGTCACAGCCACGAGCGCGCAGGAAGTTGCCAAGCAATTTTAATTGAGTCGACTTCCCACTGCCGTCGATACCTTCGAAGGTAATGAAAGTTCCAGGCACGAATCCTCCAACCCGCAAGCATGAAAGCACATAAGAATCGACTAAGACTTTTGTGCCTTTTGGTGCTTCTTTGTGGCGCTCGCGAGAGTGTAAACGAATGTCACGCCTCAGGCGAGTTGACATCGTGGCGAACGTCGCGTGGGTTTGTTTCTGCCGTCGCTTGCGAATGTAGGTCGCCGGTCGCACGTCGCGTTTGTGAGATGGTCGAGATCGCGTGCTTGAAAATCAGTTGTTCCTGCGCTCCCGACTCGAGCAGGACCGAAAACTTATCGAAACTTCTGATACGCCCGGTCAGCTTCGCGCCATTCAAGAGGTACACGATCACAGACGTTTTCTCACGGCGCACCGTGTTGAGAAACGCGTCCTGAATATTCTGTGGTGCCTGTTTGCCGTCCGACATGCTTGAGCCCTGGGGGTGGAATAATAAATCGCGCGGTTGCAAGCAGATTACAACACGGATTTTTAACTTACAAGAGTTAGCCGGAGATGTGAGAGAAAGATGATTATTTGGACCGCGGGCCAGCGGCGACGGATTCCAGAATTGATTGCAAAATCGCGTTTTCCTCACCAAAACCGTGAAACCACTCGACCCCGGCTTCATGGCGAAACCATGTCAATTGCCGTTTGGCGTAGTGGCGCACGTCCAGCTTGGTTTGCTCGATGGCGCTCTCGAGGTCGCGCAACCCCTGAAGATACTCGACCACGCGCCGGTAGCCGTGTGCTCCAAGCGCGTTCGACGTGGGCGAAAACCCACGGTCGAGCAAGGTCTGAACTTCCTCGACCAGGCCCGCTTTGAAATGCGCTTCAGTGCGTTCGTTGATGCGTTTATAAAGCTCGGCGCGCGGCGGGTTCAGGGCGAGGATGCGCAGGCGGCCAGAGCTTTCGTGTGGTTCCGGTCGCTCCGGCTGTTGGTCCACGATCGACTGTCCTGTTTGCAAGTAGACTTCGATAGCTCTTTGCACACGTGGCCAGTCGCGCGGGTACAACTGCTGCGCCGCCTGCTTATCCATTTTGGTTAAGAGTCGATGAAGGTGTTCGCCGCCGTGCTTCTCGCGAATCCGGTTGAGACGGCGGCGAAGCGATTCATCGGTTGGCGGACTTACAAAGAACGGCTGACGCAGGGCGCGCAAGTAAAAGCCGGTGCCGCCGACGAGCAGCGGGAGGCGGCCGCGACTCTCGATCTCTTCGATCTTCTTCGCGGCTTCGCGGGCCCATTCGCCGGCGGTGTAGTTGACGTCAGGAGAGATGAAGTCGATCAGGTGATGCGGTACACCTTTGCGTTCTTCGAGCGGTACCTTGGCAGTGGCGACCTGGATCTCTTTGTAAACCTGGACTGAGTCGCAGTTGATGATCTCACCGTTGAGTTTTAGGGCGACTTCGATTCCGAGGGTGCTTTTGCCGGAAGCGGTGGGGCCTACAATCGCGAGCATATAACGATCCAGATGAGGGCGAGTACGAACAGTGCTCCGACGAGCTGGTTACGGGAGAGATTCATAAGAAAGTATTTAGCCACAGAAAGGCACAAAAAGCACAAAAAGGGATTGTGCCTTTGTGTTTCAGTAAAGGCGCGTGAGTTCGATGCCTGAGTAGTACGCTTTCAGAATCTGTTCGGAGGTCCAGCCTTGTTTCGCGAGGCCGTACGCGCCGACCTGGCACATCCCCACGCCGTGCCCCCAGCCGCGACCGGTGAATATAAACTCAGTCACGCGCCCACTCTCATCATACTCGCGATCGATTACGAAGAGTTGCTCTAGCAGGCCCAGTGCTGAGCGAATGCGACCACCGCGAACATGCGCGGTGCCATTCGTCCCAACAACCTCGAGGTCCGTCACGCGATGTGACGAACCGCGCGAGACCACGCGCAGATCCACAATCGACCCAATGCCCCTGGCGGCGCGCGCCAAACGCGCCTGGACCTGCGCAACTGACAATCCCTTGGTCCAATTAGCAAATGGTGACATTCGATCCGCCGCTGCGCCGTTTGGCGTTGGCTTTACTTCGAGAAAGTCGATCTGTCCATTCGGCGCGAGGTGATAGGTGACCGGCTCGCCGCCGACAAGAGCTACCGACGAAACGGCGTAAGGACGTTCGCCGAGTTGTCGGAACAGAAACGCGTCCGGATTAACTCTGATCGGCTGATCTTTACCTTTTGTCGAACGGAGAATGAGTTGTCCATCACTCGCCGGTCGTGCATTCGCTTTCTGAAGCTGCAGGAGGTTTCGCGCTTCGAGAAGCCGTGAGATTGCGTGCAGGACGCGCGCACGCGACAGTGGCGCGCGCGGCCGCAGCGTCGCATCCGGATAAACCGGTAGATATCCGTCGCGCAGCAGCATCGCGAGATCGGCGCGGTTCGGCGGCGGTACTTCCTGCGCGTCTTTAACGGCGAGAAGATAATCGGCGTCAGCATTATTCAAGAGGGTGCCGGCCCGGCTTTCGCCAAAGACCGCGGCCGAAAGCGCCGTCGCAAATGCAGGCGGACGGTTTACATCGTCGCCGGTCATCGGTGTTGTCTGATGCGCCACACGCGCGACATTCGCGAGCCAGTTCCGCACTTCCGAAACAGTCGCATCCGCCGACAACCATGCGTCCGAAACGCGGTCTTGCAACGTGCCGAAGTTCTGCGTCAGTAAAAGACTGACGTCGCGTGCTAGCACAACATTGTCGTCACTGCGCAACTCGGCGGGCTCACGCGTTGTTTTGATTACAAACCGATCGAACGTCGCACCTTCCGCAGCACACTCGCGCCCGCGCAAATACGGAATCGCCTCGTTGAAGATGTTTTCGGAATTCTCAGTACGCCCGCCACACGTCGACGTGTAAAGGGCATTTATCGGTTCGCCCTGGTACGTCGCTATCAATCCACGCGTTTCGTCAACCGCGCGCGTCGAGAGTGGATTCTCGGAAGTCAGTCCGCGATAGACTTGCGATCGCGTGGTTGGCAGGATGTCGAAACCCTGCGACATAAACTGGCCGCGGTTCTTCAGCGCATACGTGCGAGCGGCGATTGCCTGGGCCTTCAACGCCTCGATTGCTGGATAACCGCCGGGCGAAAGTTCGTTCGCAACCACACCCTTGACGTAATCCTCGAGTCCCAGTTCATTTACCACCGTCAAATTTCCGCGCAGGTTTGTGAACACTTCGATCCGTCCACGATAAGGGCGCTCGTTGAAACGAACTGGAGCGTTGTTCTCGTCGTCGGAGGCAAACGCGACGGGCGCGCTCGAACTGAATATGCGTCCAACCGCAGATGACGCAACTACCTCGCGCCCCGGCAAAGCAGGATGCGCCGTCAAACGAACCGGGCTGTTATTTGCGGGCGCTTGTTTTTGCGCGATGGTTTGCGGTTCCTGTCCTTCGATCGTCGCGTCGATGCCTGCTGTCTCGAGGCGCGCGCGCAACTCTTCCGCCTCTTCACGGGAAAGCTTGCCGCCGACAAACATGCCCCACGTTTTAGTTTCGGTGTCGTAGGTCGCGTGTGCGTCGTGCGCGGTAATCTTCTGGATCTCTTTCTCGTTTTGTTCCGCTTCTTCACGGGTGGCTGCGCCGCCGACGAGCACCAGGAATCCGCCATCCTCGGTCGTCGCAGGAAGCGGAGACAGGAGTCGCGGATTAACACGAACGCTCGACGTATCGAGCGCAACGAGCGTAGTGCCGGTACCACTTGCGTTCATTAAGTGACCGGTAGTCGAAATAACGGCGGAATGCGCATCCGTGGTCAGCGCTACTCGGATCCTGGGTTCTGTTCCGGTAGTTGTCGTCAGCGCTGGTGAAGAAAGGAGTGGTGTTGTTGCAGACGGCGGCGTCCAAACCGGTTGCGCCCGGCGTGGTCTCGTTTCTGGAGGAGTTTGTTGTTGACCGAATGCGATGGGGAGAAAAAAAGCCTGAGCCAACAGCAAAGCAATGGCTTTACGCACGAGGGACCTGCACATCGCCTCGCATACTACTACAAAAAGAGCCGCAGCTTACACGTATTCCGAGGATTTTCCCTATTCCCACGAACCTCGACTATGTGGTATAGACGAGCAACCCCCGGAGCCAGGATCAAGCGGCAGCGACTTTTTTTAGTCTGTCCCAGATAAATGAGGAGGCCTGACGGCCTCATGAGGAAGACTACTCCCCAAAGCGTTCCGTTTCGTGTGATAGCTTCGCTTGCCCTGGCGTTGCTTGCCGTCAGTTGTCTGCCAAAACCTCCTGGCGAGAGCGGCGACGTCACGATTACGCTCTACGGTTTTTCGATCATGAAAGAATCGCTCGAAAAGGCGATCTTTCCTGGCTTCACAGCGAAATGGAAACAGCAACACGGGCAGGTGGTCCAATTTCAATCGTCGTTTGCAGGTTCGGAGACTATCACTAACCAGATTCTGCAGGGCGCGCCTGCTGACGTCGCGATTCTGTCGATCGAACGCGACGCGCAGCGGTTAAAGAAGAACGGATTCGTCACCGCGGATTGGCAGTCGATGCCGTCGCGAGGAATTGTAAACAAAACGCCTTTCATAATAATTGTGCGTAAGGGGAATCCGAAGGGCATACACGAGTTTTCCGATCTTGCCAAACCAGGCATTCGTCTCATCCATCCGGATCCGGTCAGTTCAGGCGGGGCACAGTGGTCAATACTTGCGATCTATGGTTCGGAGTTGAAAAAGTCGGAACAGGAGTCAGAGGGTCAAGACAAGCCGCGTGCGCTTCAAACTCTGCGAGCCATCTGGAGAAACGTTATCTCGACGCCGGGTTCGGCGCGTGAAGCACGAACGACGTTCGAACTTGGCAACGGCGATGCCTTGATAACTTACGAACTCGAGGGATTGCTGATGAAAGAAGCAAACGCTCCGATCGAGATCGTGACGCCAAAGGCCACGATCTTCAGTGAGCATCCGGCGGTTGTAATCGACAAGAATGTTACGAGTGCGGAGCGCCAGGTGATTGATGCGTTTATGCAGTATCTGTGGAGCGACGAAGCTCAGGAGGCGTTTGTTAAGTTTCACTTCTACTCGAGCACGAATGAAGCTTTCAACCAGGCGAACACGGCATTCGGACATATCGAGATGCCGTTTACGATCGACTACTTCGGCGGTTGGGACAAGGCATATCCCGACGTGATCGAAAAGATCTTCCGGGACCAGGTGCAGAGAAAATGAACCACGGATAACAGGGATCGAAGACACGGATTTAAGAGATCCGTCTTCATCCGCGCTTTTCATCCGTGTGATCCGTGGTTACTCTGACATGAGCACTATCGTTTCATCGATGCGTCACGTTCGCGGGTTCGACGTTGCTCGTCCGCTCAGCATCGCCATGCTTGTGTTCATGATGTTGCCGCTGGTGTTCCTCCCACTCGCGTCAATCTTCATCTTCGGAACGAGCAACGGTCTCGACAAATTCTGGGGAGCGTTGACCGCACCCGAAGCGATCTTCGCGCTGAAACTTTCAATGGCGACAAGCTTCTGGGCCACCGTCTTCAATGTGATCTTTGGCCTGTTCGCCGCCTACGTGTTGTCGCGTCACAACTTCTGGGGACGCAACGCTCTCATCGTCACGATCTCGCTTCCCACCGCGATTCCCACGGCGGTCGCGGGCTTTGCGTTATTACTCCTCTGGGGACCATACGGCACGCTCGGTCGTCTCCTCGCGCCGCATGGTGTTCAAATCATGTTCACTGCGGGAGCAATCATCCTCGCCAATATCTTTGTCACGTTCCCGCTTGCTTTCGGCGTCATCAAACCCGTCTTTGACACGATGAGTCGTTCTCTTGAAGAAGCTTCGGCGACGATCGGCGCGACGCGTTGGCAAACATTCTGGCACGTAACGTTGCCGTCCTTGCGCGGCGCGATCGTCTCCGGCGCGCTGCTGACGTTTGCGCGCGCTGTCGGCGAGTTTGGTTCGACGATCCTCGTGTCGGGAAATCTCGCGGGACGAACACAAACAGCGCCGCTCTACATCTTCGCAAAGTTCAACGAAGGCCAGATCGAAGCGGCGAACGCGATCGCGATCGTGCTGGCCTTGTTCTCATTCCTGATATTTAGTGTTCTGTTTTTCGCGCGCGATTGGCTCGACGTTGATTGAGGCAGTCTTGTGAAAGCCAAGGAAACACTGATCCCAAATCCTGAACCGCGGGCGTCAACCGGTGAATTCCCGCGCGCGGCCGCGAGTGTGATTGGCGTCAGCAAACGCTTCGGCAAAGCGAGCGTGTTGGAAAACATCAGTTTCGACGTCGCCGAAGGCGAGGTGCTGGTTTTACTCGGCGCGTCCGGCAGCGGAAAGACGACGATCCTTCGCATCATCGCGGGACTCGAAATGCCGTACACCGGTAAAGTAATTCTTCACGGCAAGGACGTGACCGAACTTCCGGCGCGAGAGCGTGGCGTCGGCGTCATTTTTCAATCGTATGCGTTGTTTCCCAAGATGACGGTGGAGAAAAACATCGGTTACGGGCTCCGCATTCGCAAACGTAAACGCAAAGAGATTCGCGACACGGTCAACGAGCTGTTGTCGCTC
>DASSEB010000373.1:0-4156 GCA_035696765.1 Pyrinomonadaceae bacterium
GCGAATGAACATCGGCAAGCGGGACGCGATCCTGCTGGCGTTTCGGGAGAAGTTGTTTGGTCCGCATTTCTCAGGATTGACGAACTGCCCGCAGTGTCACGCAAGCCTCGAGATTGCGTTTCACTCGTCGGAAGTTAGAACAAATGTCACGAGCGAAACGGCAGATCCGTTTTCGTTCGCTTTTGGCGACTTTGAATTCAAGTGCCGCTTGCCGAACAGCGCGGATCTGCTGGCAGTGGTTAGGAAAGGCGACCCGGATGCAGTCGCGAATGCGTTGTTCGACAGGTGTTTGCTCGAGAAGCGTCGTAGTGGTGTCGACGTGTCGCTCGGCAGTTTACCGGCAGAGGCCGTCGACGCGATCGTGAACGAGATGGGAAAGCGCGATCCACAGGCAGACATTCGCTTCGCGCTCGCTTGTCCCGATTGCGCGCATCACTGGGAAGCGATCTTCGACATCGTGTCGTTTGCATGGAACGAGATCTCCGCGTGGGCGGGTCGCCTGTTGCGACAGGTCCACACGCTCGCGATGGCTTACGGCTGGCGCGAGATCGACATTCTCTCGATGAGCGCTTTGCGGAGGCAGGTTTACCTGGAGATGTTGGGTGAATGAACGGTTACCTGAACAACTTAACGTTGCGCACGCTGAACGCTGGTAATCGTGTTGAACCGCGGTTGCCGGCGCTGTTCGAGCCGGGAGCGTTCGAGAGTGGGCCACCGGCAGTCGTCGGGAGGAGTGGGCCGGATGAAGAAGACGTGACGACAGTGAGTGAAGCCGCAGCGCCGCGAGTTAAAACGCAAGAGCCGGGCGTAGAAACTGTAGCGCCGCACAAGCAAACGCCAGCGCCACGCAAACAAGCGGACGATCTCCGCGGACAAACGGAAGCGCGGAGTTCAGGTGAAGCGTTTTCAGATGGTCCAAGTGACACGAGAGCTGAGATCGAAGCTGGTCCGGCTGTAGAGGTCGGGATGCGCGAGCCGGTCTTTCGTGAACACGAACGAGAAGATACGATTGAAACTCTGGCGGCGCAGGCGACTCTTCAGCCGCTGGGCGATCCGCCTCTTGAAATCGACGAATCTTTAAACTCCTCCCTGGAGTACGGCGGCCTGATGCCGCTTCGGCCCCGATCAAACTTTGTCGATAACAAAACGGCATCACGCCGCCTCACTGCAAAGAGCGGTCAAACAGAACAGAGTGGTTTAAGTCCGACCCAAGCGCCCGCAACACACAGTGTCCAGACGCAAGACACTCTCCGGCAAACGACACCCGCCAACGAAGCAGAAGCAATACCTGCTGCTATTGAAGCGACGCAAAACGAAGAGTTCTCGGAAGCCGAGCGGCGAGTCGCTAACGAACCTGAGCCGGAAGCCGAGTTTGAATCGACATCACCTTACCGTCGCGTTAATCCAACACCCGCAACGTGGCGCGACACTCGACAACAACAGCGGCGCGGGCGCCAGGCACCTGCATTCGAATCCGAGCCTTCGATCAACGTGACCATCGGCCGCATTGAAGTGCGTGCCGTCCCCGCAGACAACCGCAAAACGACAGCGCCGCGACGTTCGGAATCACCAGTCATGCCCCTGGAAGACTACCTGCGAAAGCAACGGCGAGGTGGTGAGAGATGAGTAACAGCCGCGCGATCGCCGCCGTAACCGCAACCATCCGCAGCCTCATCGAACGAGGATTCGATCCGGCGCGCGATCCAGGCAACGCCGATCCCATACTCCAGGGCACCTCCGTCACCATGCAGCCGCCCGACGAAGCGCGTGCAGGCACTCCGCCGGAACGGCAACTCAATCTTTATCTCTACCAGGTGATGCCGAACGTGGCTTACCGCAATGCGGACGTGCCGCGGCAACTGCGTCCCGGCGAAACGGGCCAACCACCGCTTGCACTCAATCTTTACTATTTACTGACCGCCTATGCGGTTGACGATGCGCAGCCCGTGAGTCATCGCATTCTCGGCCGCGCGATGTCTGTGCTTAACGATCATCCGTTGTTGGGACGAAGAGAGATCGAAGCCGCGCTACCTAACACCGGTTTGAGCGACCAATTCGAGCGCATTCGTCTCACGCTGCAACCGCTGGCACTCGAAGACATCTTCAAGCTGTGGTCCGGTTTTCAAACTCACTATCGTCTCTCGGCGGCTTATGAAGCAACCGTGGTGTTGATCGACAGCACACGTCCAAGCAGCGCGCCGATGCCGGTGTTGCAGCGTGGCGAAGACGATCAGGGCAACCTGAGTTCAGCAGGCGCCACCTTGCCGATCATCAAAGCGATACGTTTGCCGCGCGCGCAGAGCAGTGCATCGCTCGGCGACCAACTGCTCATCCTCGGACAGAACCTCGAAGGCGTTGAATCAGTTCGCTTCACGCTCGTGAATCCGCGCTCGAACGGCGTACCACCACTCGTTTTGCTGCCGCCTGCTGTTCAGACGACCGAAGAGGGAATCAGCGTCACGCTGCCTAACGATGCAGCCGCAGGCGAGCTTTGGCGAGCCGGGTTCTACAGCGTCGCCGTGGTTGTCACGCGCAACGGACAACCGTGGAGCTCAAACGAATTGCCGCTCTCGCTCGCGCCGAGCATTGTGAACATCGCTCCCGCCAACTCGGTCGCACGCGATCCGCAAGGCGACGTCACTATCACCATAACGACCAGACCGCAGGTCAGGCTTGCGCGCGTTGACGACCTGACGATGCGTTTCGATCAGCAGGTAGTCTTGTTACTCGGCACGTCGCGCCAGATTGCACCGGTGCCCCCACCAGCGCCACCCCCGGTGCCGAACCCGGCACCTGTGAGCACCGATCAGTTGGTCTTCGCGTTCCACATCGACCCGGCCGAGTTAGGCCAATACCTCGTTCGTCTTCGTGTTGACGGCGTTGATAGTGTGCCGCTCGATCCACTCGCAGATACTCCGCAGTTTGATGACGCGCAAAAACTCGAGGTGACCTGATGGCCGATCAGTCTGCGTGGCAGAAAAGAAATGAAGCGTATCTCGCGAAGGTGTTTGCGTTGCAGCGCCTTCGTTTGACGCGTTTCGCGCAAACCAAAGCTGGCGCGAATCCCTCTGCGCAACCTGAAGACACGGTAAACGTCGCGGAGCTTACGACTGAGATTGAAGCGCTCGAGAGTGAGTCGCCGCCTCCGGCCCTCGTCGTGTTGAGTCGCCTCTTCAACCTCTCGCGTTTCGAGCGCGATCTCTTGCTGCTGTGCGCGGGCATGGAGTTGGACACAAACGTCGCATCGATGTGCGCGCAGGCACAAGGCGACTCTCACCGGCCGTTTCCGACGTTTGCACTCGCACTCGCGCTCTTCGACGAACCCGCGTGGGACGTGCTCTCGCCCGAAAGACCTCTGCGTCGCTGGCGTCTGATCGAGATCAATCAACCGGGCCACCTGCCGCTGACGGTCAGTCCGTTGCGCGCCGATGAACGAATCGTCAACTACATCAAAGGACTCAACTATCTCGACGATCGACTCGCGCCGATGCTCTTTCCCCTCAACGCCGGCGCGTTGCAGGCAACTCTGCCGGCGTCGCAAAAGGAAGCAGTCGATCTGATCGTGCGGCAGTTGCGACGGGAACGGACCAACTGGTTCCTGCCGATCATTCAACTCGCCGGTTCCGACGTGCAGAGCAAACAGCTTGTCGCGACACACGCGACTGCCGCGCTCGGCCTGCGCCTGCTGCGCCTGCCCGCGGCATTAATGCCTTCGAACGCGCCTGAACTCGAAACACTCGCGCGGCTTATCGAACGAGAGATGGCGCTCTGGCCGTTCGCGATCTACGTCGATCAGCAGGACCTCGACAAGTCGAATTTCAAAGAGGCGCACTCGCAATCCCTGCAACGCCTGCTCGCGCGCAGTAACGGCATGTTCTTTCTCGACACGCAGGACGTGAATCCGGATCTGAATGCGTTAGGGCGCGGCATGCTCACGCTTGATATCAGCCGGCCGACTCCGCCCGAACAGCAACTCGCGTGGAGAGAGGTGTTGGGCCAGGACGCAGGCGATACGCCGATGAAACTCACGAGCCAGTTTGATCTGAACATCTCGAGCATTCACGAGATCGTCGAGGGCTGTTCCGACGGTAGTCCTCTGAACGCCGAGCGTGTTTGGGTTGCGTGTCTCGCTATGACGCGCCCGCGGCTGGACGTG